>JAEUJP010000279.1 GCA_016793725.1 Myxococcaceae bacterium
GTCGTTCAGGCTGACCTGCGCCGCGGTGAACGCGACGGCCGGGTTGCCGCTGAGCGCCGCCGAGCCCTCGCCGGTGACGGTGGTCGAGACAGGGTCCGAGGGGAAGACGCCGAGGCCGCTCGCGCACGAGCGCATCTTCGCGGTGAGGCACATCTGCGGCGAGTCACCGAGCACCTTGAACTGCGACGACGGCCCACCCGTGACCGCGCCGCCGGTGATGTCGTTCTGCATGCCGACGAACGTGATCGAGAAGGCCGGGTTCGGGCCGGTCATCGCGGTGGTGAGGCCGGTCAGGTCGATGACCTGGCTTACGGGCACCGCCACGTTCACCCAGCCGGCGATCTCGGCGCCGGTCGAGTCTTTGATGGTGACCGTGGCCGACGTGTACTCCGAGGGCTCGGGGTTCAGCACCTTGAACGTCTTCCACGCGCCGATGCGGGTGGCGCCGTCACACGCGAGCCGCGGTATCACGGCCTGCGGGTAATACGTCGCGACCGGCGGCGGCGGCGGCGGGGCCTTGCAGCCCGCGGTGCCCGACGGCACGTCCCACGTGCGAATGACGCCGTCGTGAGAGTTCGTCCACAGACAGTTCGCGTTCAGCGGGTCGATGACGGCCGTGTAGATCTGGTTCACCGTCAGCGGGTACGGCACCGCGCCCGTGCCCGTCGTCGCGCACTTCGCGTTCGTCGCCGAGTCCCAGCACTGCAGCCGGTTGCTGCTCATGGGGAAGAACAGCTTCGTGTTGCCGTACGCCGACTTCGAGTAGTGCGTGCCGCAGCAGCCCGAGTCGACCGGGTTCGCAGCCATGAACGCGACGAAGTTCGACGGCAGCGAGCTCGCGCCGCCGTTCAGCGCCCAGCAGTCACCCTGCACGCAGACGTTCAGCGCGCCGAGCGCGTCGGGCACCGCCATGATGGGGCGCACCTTCGTCGTCGCGTGGCCGCCCGAGGGGAAGCCGTTGCCGCAGGCCGCCTTCGTCGCCGGGTCGAAGCACATCACCTTGTTGCTGCCGTGCACGTAGACCTTGTTCTCGATGGCGATGAGGCTGACCGTGCCTGCGCCGACGCCGCCGAAGCCCGCGTACGGCTGGCCCGGGCACGGCGCGCCCGCGCCGCCGTTCGCCGACACGTCGAGGCACGTCAGCCGCCCCGAGTTCGTGTCGAGGCTGTAGAGCTCCTTGCCGACGTTCACCAGGTCGATGTGCACGTCGTAGTTGCCGGCGCCGAAGCCGGCCGAGACGAAGCGCGTCGGGCAGTACGCGGGCGCCGAGTAGGTGGTGCCCATCACGCCCGAGACGTCGACGCACTCCCAGCCGGCGGTCGAGCCGTTGAACGTCTCGTGCCAGAAGCGGCCCGTGTCGGCATCGATCCACCCCGTCGAGCGGTTGCTCGAGTGGTACAGCGAGAACGGGTAGCCCGTGCCGCACGTGCTGCCGTCGCTCGCGTTGCGGCACATCACCGTCGGCGGGCTGTCGTGGTGGTGAATGTTGAAGACGCGCTTGCGGTCGGGGCTGAAGATGACGTCCCACCCGTCGCCCGCCGAGCCGCCCGAGAACGTCGAGGCCGTCGGCGGCGGGGGAATCGTGCCGCCGGCGTTGCCGACGATGACCTGCTGGCCCGCCGCCGAGCCGTCTGACTCGACCGAGCCCGTCGCGACGATGCGCGTGACGCTCGCCCACTGCGCGGGCGTCGAAGGGCCGCCGTCGAGCGGGGTCGCGCCCGCGTAGTACGTCGTCGCCCAGCCCTCGGGCACGATCGGCGCGCCCGCCGGCGTCATGCGCGACTTGTCGAACGACAGCGACAGCGTCTGGCTGATGAGCGACGCGTCGGCGTGCACCGGCGCGGTGAGCTTGAGCTCGACGTTCGCGCCCACCGCGGGCGACGGCGTGCTCGCCACGAGGCTCAGGTCGGTGGCGAGCGCGAGCCGCGCACTGCCGGCGGCGCGTGCAGCCGCCGAGGGCGTCGTGGTCTTGTCGTTCGAGCACGCAGCCGCGGCGAACAGCACCGCGAGCGACGCGTAGAGGCGCAGCGAGGGGGTCATGGAGTCTCCGAAAGAGGGGTACGGGGTCGAGGTGCGCTTCACGGCTTCACCTCGAGGTTGGTGATGTGGAACTCGACACGGCGGTTCGACTGACGGTTCAGGTCGCTGTCGTTCGCGGCGAGCGGCTGCTCTGCGCCGAAGCCGGCGGGCGAGAGGCGCTTCGCGTCGAAGCCGCGCGCGACCAGCCACGCGATGACGCTCTTGGCGCGGCGAACGCTCAGGTCTTTGTTGAACGCCGCGGGGCCGCGGTCGTCGGTGTGGCCTTCGACGCGGTAGGTGTAGCCCGCGGGCAGCTTCTGCAGCGCGGCGAACACCTTCTCGAGGGTCGCGTTGCTCTCGGCGAGAATGACGTCGCTGCCGGTCTGGAAGCGAACGACGTCGAGCACGAGCTGGTCGCCCACGACCGCGCCGGTCGGGCAGCCGCGCTTGCTGCGCTCGGCGTGGTGCGGGCCGGCCTCGCCGGGGCAGGCGTCTTCGGAGTTCATGATGCCGTCGCCGTCGTCGTCGGCGGTGGCGTAGGCGGCGGCCTTCGCGGCGGCGTCGGCCGCGTCGCGCTCGGCGGCGAGCCGCTCGGCGAGCTGGCGCTCGGCCTCGGCCTTCTCGCGCGCTGCCAGGGCGGCGGCGGCGGCGGCAGCGCGGCGCTCGGCGGCGAGGCGCTCGCCCTGCTCGCGCTGGCGCGCCGCCGCGTCGGCGGCGAGCTGGTCGCGGCACGCGTCGGCGGCCTCGGTCGACGGTGACCACTCGACCGTGAGCAGGCCGCGCACGGCGGGCGACCCGAGGGCGGGCGTCGTGCCACGGCCGATGCCCAGGCCGACGCGCCACGACGGCGTGATGTCGTAGTGGGCGCCGAGCAGCACCTCGAGCGAGGTGTTCGAGCGCGTGAAGGCGTTCGAGAAGCTGGTGCTCGCGGCGACCTCGGGGCCGACGTTCAGCCTGCCGCCGAGCCCGCGCCAGGCGATCGCGAGGCCGGCGTGCGCGCCGTTGCCGATGTTGCCCGAGGCGTACGAGATCTCGCGGCTCGAGAGCTCGACGCCGAGGCGCGCGCTCCACGCGATGACCCGCGCGAGCTCGCCGGCCACCTGCGCCGTGAGCGTGCCGCGCACCGCGCGGTTGCCCGCGTAGGCCCCGGCGTCGCCCGTCGGCAGGTACAGCCGCAGGCCGAGGCCGGCGCGCAGGGCGTCGTTCGCCGAGCCGTAGAAGCGCCAGTCGCCGCTCAAGCGAAGGTCACCGATGCCGCTGCGCTGGGGGCGCACGTACTCGGTGAGGCCGACCTGCCCCGAGGTGCCCTCGGCGTACATCACGACCGGCAGGTCGGCGCCGACGCGGAAGTTGTTGGCGAACGAGAACGAGCCGCCGAGCGTGCCGACCAACATCTCGCGCGCGACGGTGATGACCTCTTGTTCGCCCGTCGCGTTCACCCGGTAGATGACCAGCGGCTTGTGCGCGTAGTCGGCGACGAAGCCGAGAATGGGCGCCTGGTTGCCGCGCCAGTCGAGCGACTCGAGCGTGAAGAAGCGGCTGCCGCGGCCGGCCGGCTCGAAGCGCGTGAGCGAAAAGCCGGGCGCGGTGGCGTCGGCGGCAGACGCGGCGGCGGCCGCCAGGAACAGCAGCAGCCCGGCCGGTCGCGAGAGGTTCCCCAAACGTGTGGTGGTCATGAGTCTCGAGCGCTGGTGCAACCGCGGGGCCCACGCTCGCGTCAGGGCGTTGACCGCGTCGCGGCCGCTGGCGCGCCCCGTGCGTACGAGCGGGCGCATGCACCTCACCGCACTCGCGCGCCGCAAGTTTGACATGGGTCCCCGACGACGATTCAGGTCACCCGGCACCCGCATCGGCGCGCTCTGGGCGGCGCTCACCGTGCTCACGGCGCTCGACGCGAGCGCCGGCGAGCCCGCCGCCGACGAGGGCCGGCCCTGGGCGCGGGTGGTGGCGCTGCTCCAGTACCTCGGCTCTGACTACCCCGCGGCGGTCGCCTCGGGTGACACGTTCGAGCTCGACGAGCAGGCGCAGCTGATGAACGAGGTGATGAAGTCGACCGAGGCGCTGGGCGAGAAGGCGCGCGCCGTGCTGCCGCGCCTGCGCGCGGTGCAGCAGCGGGTCGAGCAGCGCGAAGACCCCGCCGGGGTCGCGCGCGACGCGAGGGCGCTCGCCGAGGTGCTGATGGCGAAGGTGGGCCTCAAAGCCGCGCCGCCGCACCCGCCGAACGTGTCGAAGGGCGAGTCGCTGTTCTCACAACGCTGCGCGGCGTGCCACGGCGCGGGCGGCAAGGGCGACGGCCCGGCGGCGGCGGGCCTCAAGCCGGCGCCGGCCGACCTCACCTCGCAGGCCGTGCGGGCCGAGCTGACCGCGTACCGCGTCTTCAACACCGTCTCGTTCGGCGTGCTCAACACGCCGATGCCGGCGTTTCACGACCTGAGCGCCGACGAGCGGTGGGACGTCGCGTTCTACGTGCTCAGCCTGACCCACCCGAAGTGCGACGGGCTGCCGGTGCCGACGACGCTCGAGCGGCTCGCGTCGAAGACCGACGCGCAGCTGGCGCGGGAGCACGGGCCGGCCGCGCTCGCGTGCCTGCGCAAGAGCGTGCCCGAGGCGGTCGCGGTGCAGGCGGTGCGCGTCGCCGAGCAGCGCGTGCGCGAGGCGCTGGCAGCGGCGCAGGCCGGCGCGCTCGAGCGCACGCGTGAGGTGCTGCTCGACACGTACATCTTCGAGATCGAGTCGGTCGAGCCGCTGATGTGGAGCCGGGACGCCGAGCTGGTGCGGCAGATCGAGCTCCAGTGGGCGAGCGCGCGGGCTGCGACCGGGGTGGGGCCCGCCGAGACGGCGGTCGAGCTGAAGAAGATCTCGGCGCTCCTCGTTCGCGCGCGAAAGGTCGTCGAGTCGCGCCTGGTCACCGTGACCACCCGGTAGAAGGCCCGGCCCGTGTTCAGGCCCGGTGACGGGTCATGCCGCCCATCACGAGCGCCATCACCCGCACCCGCGCCCAGCGCGGCAGGGTGGCGAGCGAGAGCTCGAGCAGCTTCGAGAGCAGGCCGGGGCGCACGGTGCCGGCTCGACCGAGGGCCGCGAGCGTACCGCGCGCGACCACCTCGGGGCTCTCGGCCATGCCCATCTGCATGTCGGCGCGTGCCCCGAACCCGCTGCGAATCGGCCCCGGCGCCGACGCCAGCACCTCGACGCCGCGCGGCCTGAGCTCGACGTGCAACCCCTCGGCGAGCGACTGCACGTACGCCTTGGTCGCCGCGTAGTGCGCGGCGCGGGGCACGCCCTGAAACGCCACCAGCGAGCTCATCAGCACGAGGCCGCCGCGGCCGCGCGCGGCCAGCTGCCGCCCCAGCGCGTGGCACATCACGACCACGGCCCGGCAGTTGACGTCGAGCATCGTCAGCTCGGCGGCGAGCGGCTGCTCGAGAAAGCTGCCCGACGTGCCGAAGCCCGCCGACGCCACCAGCAGCCCCACGTCGAGCCCGGCGCACGTGGTCAGCACCCGCTCGAGCTCGGCGAGGTCACCGAGGTCGGCGGCCTCGACCTTCACGTCGACGCCGTAGCCGCGCAGCTCGGCCGCGAGGGCTTCGAGCCGCTCGCGCCTGCGGGCGACGAGCACCACGTTGAGGCCCGACGACCCCAGCACCCGCGCCATCTCGCGGCCGATGCCGTCTGACGCGCCGGTCACCACTGCCCACGGGCCGTACCGCTCGGCGAGGCCGGGCTGGGCCCGCGGCCGCGGTGGGGAAGACGTCGTCAGGCTCAGGTTCATGTTCGGCTCACGGTGGGGTGGGGTGGTACGGCCTCTTTGGGGTTCGGCTAGCGGGGGAAACAGGCGGCGAAGCGGCCCAGCAGCGCGCGTGGGCCGCTCACCTTCAGCCGGCGCAGCAGCACCGCCGCGACCGCGCTCTTCTTCTTCGTCACGATGTCGAGCCACAGCGACGCGGGCGCCGTCACCGTGACGTCGGCGTCGCCCTCGAGCCCGTCGATCACCTGCAGCGTGCCGTCGTCGATGACGACGGTGGCGCGCGTCTCGCGTTCGCCGCTCAGCGCGAAGTGAAATCGGGCCCGCCACCCTCGCGCCGGGCCGCGCTGAAACACCAGCGGCAGCGAGCGAAAGAAGCCCTCGGCGTTTTTGGCCCTGAGGCTCGACCGCACCACCCGCACGGGCTTGTGCGGAAAACGGCGGCGAACGTGCGCTTCGGCGTCGCTGCCCTTCACGACGTACACGGGCTCGCTGCGCGCGTTCAGCGGCTTGACCACCTCGTTCAAGAACCGCGGCCGGTCGTGCAGAAACGGGCCGATGACCTCTTCGCCCGCCGGGCAGACGGCGACGCAGTGGGCGGCTTTGTAGTTGGGCCGGTACGCGAGGCTCTGCCACATCGAGGCCGACTCGCTGATGCTGACCTTCTCGCGCAGCGCGTGGCGGTCTTTCGCCTCGGCGACCTCTTCGATGAAATCGCCGAAGCCGGTCATG
>JAEUJP010000294.1 GCA_016793725.1 Myxococcaceae bacterium
GGAGCAGGTTGCTGTCGCCCTTGTAGAACCAGAACCCGAGGCGCCACAGCTTGCAGGCGCGCTTCTCGTCTTTCCGGTCCATCCAGTACTTGCCCTTCTCGTAGCAGGCGGCCGACATGTCGTGCTGAATGTTCTTGCGCACGTAGCTCTTGAACCGCTCGAGGTCTTTTCGCTTCTCTTCGTCGGGCGCCGCCGCCCGCTCGGGGCCCAGCACGATGCGCTCGTCGATCTGCAGCGCCTCTTTGAACTGCTCTTCGGCGCGCTCGGGGTCTTCTTTCGACAGCTCGGTCGCCCCGTCTTTGAACAAGCCCATCACCTCGGCGATGTCGCGCAGGTTCTGCTGGGCGATCGCGTGCACCTTCGCCTTCTCGCGCGTCTCGATCACCTTCTGCAGAATCGTGCTCGCCTCGTTCGCCTTGCCGTCGAAGTACAGCACCACGGCCTCGGCGATGCGGTCGTCGGGCAGCCGCTTCTTGATCTCGTTCTTCGCCGCGGCCGCCGGGTCGGGCGGCGGCTTCGGCTTCTTGAAGATCGCGAGCTCGGGGCACTGCCACATGGGCGCGCCGGGGTCGACCTTGTCGCGCGCCTGGAGGAACTTCTTGTACGTCTCGTCTTTCGGCATGAAGCAGCCGCGCGCCTTCTTGCCCGTCGCGCCGATGCACATCGACTGCGTGCTCGCCGGGTACAGCTGATCGCGGGTCATGTCCTGGCAGGCGAACTCCATGTACCGCTGGCAGACCGGCAGGGCCTCTTTGTAGTTCCCGTTGTCGAAGTACAGCTTGCAGGCCTCTTTCGACTTCTTCGTCACCTGCTCGACCGTCTCTTTGATGCGCGGCTTCACCTTGAAGAAGTAGCTGCAGTCGTCGGTGATCTTCGAATACGCCTCGAGCGCCTCGTCTTCGCGCAGGCGCTGCAGCTTGCCGCCCTTGTCGTACGCCTCTTTGCAGGCGCGCTCTTTCACGATGCGCCGCTTCAGCTCGTTCGCCTCGGCGTGAATGGGCTCGAGCTCGAGCGCCTTGTTCACGGCGTCGAGCGCCTTGTCCCAGTTGGGCTCCGAGATGTCGGGCGACGCGTTCGAGCGCGCGATCTCGAGCAGCTGATCGAGCGACTCACCGCCGCCCCCGCCGATCGGGCCTGGCTGCGTCTCGATCGGAGGTGGAGGTGGCGCCGACGTCAGCACCTTGATGCACACGCCGATCACCAACAGGCCGAGCACCGCGCCGCCGATGATGAGCATCTTCTTCTTCTTCGCCCCGGCCGGGTCGGCCGCAGCCACGTCGCCCCCCGCCGCGCCCTTCGCACCCCGAGCGCCCGGGCGCCGGGCGATCGCCTGCGGCTGCTCGAACGTCATCTCGACGACGCCGAACTGAATGATGTCGCCGCCCGCCAGCGCCAGCTCTTCGGTCAGCGGCGCGCCGTTCACGTTCGTGCCGTTCGCCGACCCCAGGTCTCTCAAGATCACGTCGCGGCCCTGCACCACCACCTCGGCGTGCCGCCGCGAGACCGAGTCGTCTTCGATCTGAATGTCGACCCCGGGCACCCGCCCCACGACCATCGTGCCCTTCAGGGGGAAGGTCTTGTTGAGCCACGGCCCGGTCAGGCCGCGCAGCACCGGCCCCGTCGGAGCCGATGGGCCCGGCGCCGGCTTCGGCCGCTTCGCGAGCGCCTGACCGCCCGTCGGGTCTTTCACCGCCGGCACCACCTTGGTCGCGCGCGGCGGCTTCACCGGCGCGTGCGCCGACGTCGGCCGCTCGGGGTCGCGCCCCGTGGGCTTCTGCCGGTTCGGCACGCCCTTGCTCGAGCGCTGCGCGCCGTTCTTCACCGAGATCTCGTAGTCGCCGATCACCACCTGCGCGCGCGCGCCCAGCTTCGTCGGCCCGTCGATCTTCTCGCCGTCGACCCACGTGCCGTTCGCCGACCCCGCGTCTTCGACCATCACGTCGGAGCCCTGCGTGAAGAACCGGGCGTGCTTGCGCGACACGCCGCCTTCGGCCAGCACGAGATCGTTGCCGTCGGCGCGGCCGATGGTGAGCTGACCCGCGAGCTCTGACTCCTGCTCGGTGCCGTCGGGGTATCGAATGACGAGAGTGGGCACGGCGGTACCAGTTACTCTTCGCGGAAGATTGCCATGTTCACGGGAATGCCGCGTCGCTGGAGCTCATCGTAGAACTTCGGCACGAACCCCGACGCCACGAAGCGGCCGCGAACCTTGCCGTCTTCGGTGAAGCCCTCCTGCTTGTAATAGAAGATGTCTTGCAGGGTCACGATGTCGACCTCCATACCCGAGACCTCGGTGATGTAGGCGATCTTGCGCGTGCCGTCGGCGAAGCGCGTCTGCTGCACGATCATGTGCACGGCTGACGCGATCTGCTCGCGAATGGCCTTGACCGGCAGATCCATGCCGGCCATGAGCACCATCGTCTCGAGCCGCGACAGCGCGTCGCGCGGCGTGTTCGCGTGCAGCGTCGTCAGCGAGCCGTCGTGGCCCGTGTTCATCGCTTGCAACATGTCGAGCGTCTCACCCGAGCGGCACTCGCCGACCACGATGCGGTCGGGCCGCATGCGCAGGCAGTTCTTCACCAGGTCGCGAATCATGATCGCGCCCTTGCCTTCGAGGTTGGGCGGCCGGCTCTCGAGCTGCACCCAGTGCTCTTGCGGCAGCTGCAGCTCGGCGGCGTCTTCGACCGTGATGATGCGCTCGTCGTCGGGAATGAAAGACGAGATGATGTTGAGCGTCGTCGTCTTGCCCGAGCCCGTGCCGCCCGAGATGACGATGTTCTTCTTCGCCTTCACGCACATCTCGAGGAACTCGGCCATCTGCGGCGTGACGGTCTTGTAGCGAATCAGATCTTCGATGCGCAGCGCGTCGCGCTTGAACTTGCGAATCGTGATGCAGGGCCCTTTGAGCGCGAGCGGGGGGATGATCGCGTTCACGCGCGAGCCGTCTTTCAGGCGCGCGTCGACGAGCGGCGACGACTCGTCGATGCGGCGGCCGATCGGCGCGACGATGCGCTCAATCACGCCCAGCACCGCCTGGTTCGACGAGAAGATCTTGTCTGAGAGCGTAATTTTGCCCTTCCGCTCGATGTAGATCTGGTTCGCGTGGTTCACCATGATCTCGCTGATTTCTTCGTTCGCGAGAAACGCCTCGAGCGGCCCCAGACCGAGCGCCTCGTTGAGCACGTCGGTCAGCAGCGTGTCGCGGCTGACCTCTTCGGGCAGCTCACCGTCGGCCTCCATCTGGTCGAGAATGTCTTGAATCGCCTTCTCGGTGCGGCGCCAGAGCTCTTCGTCGCCGAGCCTGTCCATGTCGAGGCGGCGCAGGTCGAGGTACTCGATCAGCCGATCGTGAATGTCTTTCTGCAGCCGTGAGTACGCCTCGACCGCCGGGTCGATCTTGTGCTTGCGCCGCGCGATCGCCGCCGCCATCGACGCCGGCATGCGACCTTTGTCTTTCGGCGCCTCTTCTTCTTCCTCTTCGGCCGGTTCTTCTTCTTCTTGCTGCTCTTCTTCTTCGGCCTGCTCTTCTTCCTGCTGCTCTTCTTCGCCGCCGCCGTCGTCTTCCTGCTGCTCCTCGTCGTAGCCCTCGTCTTCGGCGGCCTCGGCGTCGGCGTCGCCTTCGCCGTCGTCTTCGCCGGCCTCGACGTTGATGATGTAGTCGCCGATGTAGATCTTGTCGGTCGGCCGAACGACCTGCGGAGCGGCGATCTTCTTGCCGTTCACGTACGTGCCGTTCGTCGACTTCATGTCGACGATGATGAACTTGCCGTCTTTGAGAACGATGCGGGAGTGGTACTTCGAGACGTTGCCCTTACCGAGGACGATGTCGTTGCCCGCGAGCCGGCCAATCGTGACCTCGGCCTTTTTGAAGGTCAGCTGCTGCTGATTGCCGCCGCCCTTCTCGACCATCGTGATGAGAAACATGCCGCGAAGATTAGCAGGTTCGCTCGAACGCGTTCACTTGTCCGATGGGCGCAGGGCACGGGTCTGACGGCCCGCCGTGCAGCCGAGGTGCGAGCGGAGTGGTCGTCTGTGAGGCCATGAGGAGCGGTGACCCCAGCGGCCGACGAGGCAGCGCGAAGCACCTTGGCTGCCCCGGCGGGCCGTCAGTCGAAGATGCCGAAGTTGACTTCGCCTCTGGCCTGCTTGTAGCGGCCCTTCACGTCTTCGATGATCGTGCGGATCTTGTCGCTGTCGGGGTTCACGATGCGCGGCGTGACGAACACGACGAGCTCACGCTTCGTCGAGTCGAACGCGCGGTTCTTGAAGAGCTCGCCGATGATCGGAATGTGGCCGAGGCCGGGCAGCTTGCTGACCGACTTCTGCTCGTCGTGCGTGAACACACCCGACAGAACGATGGTCTCACCGTGGCGCACCGTGACGTTCGTCTTCACCTTGCGGGTGCGGAAGCCGGGCACCGACACCGACGAGCCGATCGCCACCGCCACCGATTGATCGATCTCGCTCACCTCGGCCTCGATCTCGGTCTGAATGTTGCCGTTGCGATCTGCCGTCGGCCGCAGCTTCAAGATCACGCCGTACGGCTTGAACTCGACCGTGAACTGGTTGTTCGTGATGAGCGGAATCGGCACTTCGCCGCCGGCCATGAACTCGGCCTTCTCGCCGCTGGCGCACACCAGCTTCGGCTGCGCGAGCAGACGGCCATAACCGTCGTTGTTCTGAAAGCCGATGTTGAAGCCCGAGTTGCCCGACGCCGTCGAGCGCAGCGCACCTTCGCCGAAGTTGCCCGGGAAGAGGTCGCGCGTGATGGTCACCGCGGCGTTCGCGCTGCCGGTGATGTCGGTCGGGTACTTGATGCCATAGCGATCTTTGCTGTCGCGGCGAATTTCGACGAACTGCACCTCGCTCAAGATCATGCGCTTGATGCCGACGACGAGCAGGTTCTCGACCTTCTCGCCGAGCGCCTTCGTGATGAGCTCGGCCTTCTGCAGATCTTGCTGAGACTCGACCGACCCCTCGAGGAAGATGGTCGCGCCGACGACGTTGGCCTGAACGTTCTTGAGGCCGGCCTTCTGGAAGCTCGCGTTCAGGTTCTGCGCGACCAGCTTCTTCGCGTTCGGCGCGATCTTCACGAAGCTCTTCACGTTCGGGTACAGACCGACGACCTGATCGATGCGCTCGGCGTCTTGCGACGTGTACGCCTGACCGTCGAGGTAGATGCGGTCACCGACCATGCGCACGGTGACACCTTCGATCTCGCCGAGCAGCTTCTTGATCTCTGAGATGACCTCGTTCGGGTCTTGCTTGCGAACACTGACGGTGTAGCTGACGCGCTGGCCCGACGACTTCCAGATGAGCAGCGTCGTCTTGCCTTCGCCGGCGCCGATGATGAGCACCTGGTTGTTGCCGATGGTCTTCACGTCGGCGATCGACGCGTCGCCGACGGCGATGCGCTGAATACCGGGTATGTTCATCACCTTCTGCGTGCCGACGCCGAGGGCGATGTTGCCGCCTTCTTGTGCGAGAGCAGCAGAAGAAACGACCAGCATCAGAGCGGCGGCGCAGTGTCTCATCACGCGCGATCCCACCACATTGCCCAGAAGCATCCCAGCGCAATCGCCACACCGTAGGGAATGTAGTGTGGCTCCTCAGTCTGCACGTCGCCCTTCACCAGCTTGAGGCGCTGGCCCATCTTTCGCAGCGACGCTGCGAGCGTCGTCCACACGCCGCCCTTCCAGATGAGCGTCACCACCGCCTGGAGCGCCCCCGCCAGCGACACGAACACCAGCATCGCCATCACCAGCGGGTACCCGAACGCGCAGCCCGCCGCGACCAGCAGCTTGTAGTCGCCCCAGCCGATGCCCCCCTTCTTGCGCAGCGACCACGGCAACATCACCAGCCCGACCCCGAGCCCCGCGACCGCACCCGACACCAGCCCGTGCTCGAGCTCGCCCACACCCTCGGCGACGAGGCGGTAGCCGAGCGCGAGCAGCGCCGTCGGGTACGTGATGATGTCGAGAATGCGCCGGCTCGCGAGATCGGTGACGACCGAGATCAGCAGCGCGACGCCCAGCAGCGACCAGAGAACGTAGCGATCGGCCACGAGCCCGCCCGCCTGCTCAGCGGTAGACCAGCTTCACCTTCTCACTGCAGATGAAGTACTCGTCGCCGTCTTCGACCTTGCGGCGCTTGATGCGCTGCTTGTTGAACCAGGTGCCGTTCGACGAGCCCAGGTCTTCGATGAAGTAGTCGCCGCCGTCGCGAATGATGACCGCGTGCTCGCGGCTGACCTTGCCCGAGTTGATGACGAAGTCGCAGTGCTTGCCGCGGCCGATGACGAAGCGATCTTTCGCGATGCGATCGAGCTCGCCGCCCTCGGCCATCAGGTACAGCGCGTTGCCGGCGCCGCCGTCGCTCTGGGGCTCTTCGACGTCGACCCCGTCCATGCCCGAGCTCTCTTCACCCTCGGCGCTGTTGTCTTGGCTCTGGTTCTTGCCCTTGATGAGCCGCTCGAGCTCTGCCGCAGTCTCGAGCACGCGCTCGGCGACCTCGCGGCGAACCGGGTCATCGTCGAGCTTCTGCGGCGGCGGCTCGGGCCGCGACGGGCCCTTCGCCGGCGCGAGCACCGGGGGCGCTCCACCGCCGCTGCGCGCGCTGCTCGCAGGCGCCGGCGCGCGGCCGTTCGCGGGAGCGGCGGCAGCGCCGTTCTTCGCGTGGCCGTTCGGCTGGTCGCTGAACCCATTCAGCCGGGCGAACATGAACATCGCCTGGTTGATCAGGGCATCTCGGTCAGACCCCATCTCAGAGGCCATCGCCTCGAAGAGATCCCAAATGTGGTCGGCGATTCCGACCTTACGAGGCGGCCGCGAGCTCGGGTCCATCAGTTCATTCGTGTGGGGAAAGTGAAGACGCAGCGGAAGATAGCACCGCTTTTCGACACGTCCAACCTATCGCCAACACAAAACCCCGCTCGCCAACAGCTGCACCCGCGCCACCGCCGTATAGGGCACCTCGACGATGGCGTTCGCCGACGGGTAGCCGATGAACGTGACCCCCCGCTCCGCGTCGAGCACCACCGTGCCCGGGTACTGCGTGAACCCCGCCGCGCACACCGTCTGGCTCAGCGTCAGCTCGAGCGGCAGGTAGTTCGACGCGATGGTCAGCACGTACGTCTCGCTCGGCCGCAGCGGCTCGACCGGCAGCTTCATCGTCAGCGCCGGGTTCGCCGGGTTGTAGTCGCTCGCGTGAAAGTAATAGCTGCCCGGAAAGGTGAAGGTCTGGCCGGGCCCGGTACGGCCCATGTACCCGCTGACCGTACCCGAGACGACATAGTCGCCCGCCGGGTCTGCGGCCACGGTCACCGTCTCGTCGAAGCGGAAGCTGCCGTTGCGCAGCGAGAGCTCGGGGCCGACGACGCCCGCGTCTGGGCGGGGCTCGAACACGCCCCCGTCGGGAATCGTGACCGACGTCTGCACAGGGCCAACCGAGGTCACGATCGGCCGCAGCTCGGCGGCGCGAAAGTACACGATGCGGCCGTCACTCAGGGTGGCCACGCCGGCCAGCGGGAGCGACGTCGCGTTGCCCTCGTAGGGGCCGAGGTCGGCGATCGGCATGTCGGCGGCGAAGCTCACCGAGTTCACGAGCGCGGTGCCGAACGTGAGCACCGGCGCGATGCGCTGCTCGACGCTCATCGTGGGGCCCGCGAGCTGCCCTGCCCGGCTCAGCGATCGTGCGCCGGTGGCCGCGTCGACCGCCACGATGCCGCCACACGCGGCGCTGCCGCACGCCTCTTCGTCGAGCACCCCGTACAGGCGCGTGCCCGCCGCGACGGTGCCCGGGCCATCGGCCCAGGTGAACTCGGGGTGCGTGTAGAGCGCGCGCACGGGCCCGGGAAACTGCAAGGCCACCCGCGTCTGGCCGGTCAGGCCGTCGAT
>JAEUJP010000319.1 GCA_016793725.1 Myxococcaceae bacterium
CGTCATGCAGAACGACGACTTCGCGAGCATGCACGAGGTGCTGAGCCGGCGCTTTCGGCGCGGGGTCGAGAGCGGCGATCTGCCCGACCTGATCGTCATCGACGGGGGCAAGGGCCAGCTCGCGAGCGCGCACGCGGCGATGAAAGACCTGGGGGTCGAGGGCGTCGACCTCGTCTCGTTGGCGAAGAGCAGAGACCTCGAGGTCGAAGATCGCGACGCCGAGTCGAAGGCGAGCCCCGAGCGCGTGTTTCTGCTCGGGCGCAAAGACCCGATCGTGCTGCCGCAGTCGAGCCCCGAGCTGTTCATGCTGACGCGGCTGCGCGACGAGGCGCACCGGTTTGCGATCACGTTTCAGCGCAAGCTGGCGCGCAAGCGGGGGCTGCAGAGCGAGCTCGAGCAGATACCCGGAGTGGGCGACGGGCGGCGGCGCACGCTGCTCAAACACTTCGGCAGCGTGAAGCGGGTGCGCGACGCCACGATCGACGAGCTGGCCAAGGCGGTGGGGCCGGCGGTGGCCGAGCGGGTGCACGCCTGGCTGCACGGCAAGGCCGAGGGCGCCGTGGGTGCAGACGAAGACGCCGTGCGCGCTGCGTCGCTCGAAGATGCGGGCTCGCCCGTGGTCGAGTGAGTCGAATGATCGCGAAATGGTGCGATCCCTCGGCCTTTTTCGTTGCTAGCGAGAATTGCGCCAAGTAAACCCCTCTTCATGCGGTTGTACCCAAAAGTTATTCCCATCATCGCTCGCGAAGCCGTGCAGAAGCTGATGCAGGAGAACGACGTCGAGGTCGAGGCGCTCCGAATCGCCGACGCCGAGATGGACCTCGCCGCCATCATGCGCGAGTACCTGGCGAACGAAGAGCGGGTGAACCAGGCGACCCGCGAAGCCCTCGAACGCCGTGGGTACGACCACAGCAAGTTCAACCAGGTGAAGCGCGAGATGGCCGACGTTCGCGGCTTCAAGATGGGTGACGAGGGCATCGAGTACGTCATCAATCAGATGATCGAGTTCTTGCTGATCAGCCGAAACGTCGAAGAGGTGTTCTCGGCCGACAACGTGATCCGGGGCAAGGTCTTTCAGATCATGAAGAAGCACCTCGACGTCGACGAGCAGATCGATCAAGAAGCGCGCGGCCGCCTGAAGCACCTGCAAGAGGGCACCACGGCGTTCGAGGTCGAGTACAACAAGATGATCGAGCAGATTCGCCGCGCCCGCGGCCTCATCTAGCTGCCTGAAATTTGACGGTCGCGATCGCGCCTGTAGCGTTCGCGACATGCTCTCAGACAGCACCGTCGCCTCCGAATCGCTCGAACGTCTCGAAGCCGTCGACGAGATCGGGCGCTGCGTCGATCGCCTCGAGGCCCTGCTGCCCCAGCGCGAAGACACCGAGGTGCTGCTCGACTTCCTCGAAGACGATCTGCGCGAGGGGTTCGAGGCCGCTGCCGAGGTTCAGGCCCACTTTCGCCAGGTGCTCGAGACGCTCGACAGCCCCAACCTCTCGCCCGCTGCGCTGGTCGAGGCCGGCGAAGACTTTCGCATCTTGAACCGGCTCGAGTACCTGCACGTCACGGTCACGCAGCTGCGAAAGCGCCTGTCGATGGCGGCCGGCAAGCTGCGCGGCAGCCCGTTCGAGCGCTGAACTTTCGGGTCGGGCCGAACGCTGCTCATCAGGCTGCCCGACGGTACGGCCGTCGGCCAGCCACATTCGCGGTCGCGTGGGCCCTCGGGGTCACCACTTGATGTTGGCCTTGTTCTCGGCCTCTTTGGTGCGGTCGCCGGGCCGGTTGAACCCGGTCAGCGTCGCGCGAATGGTGCCGACGTCGATCGAGCCGAGCGCGGCGAGCGGCAGGCGGCGGGGGTCGTCGCTGATCCACACGTGCACTTCGCGGCGCGCGTTGGGCATGTCGAGCCGTGCGGCCTGACCGGCCAGGTGCCACGCCTCGAACTCGCCGACCGGCAGCGACACGTGCTCGCGCGGCTGCACCGTGCCCCACACGCGCCAGATGCGCCGAATGCCGTAGATGTCGAAGCACAGCGCCGTGCCCTGCTTCAGGGGCAGCTGGCGCATCAGGTAGATGGCCCCCGCGACGTCGAGGCCGTCGGCGCCGAACGGCAGGTCGGCCTCACCCCTGCGGTCACCCATCGTCGCGACGAGGTGCGCGAGGTGCGGCTCGAACGTCACCTCGGCGGTGCGGTGAACCTCGTTTTCCATCGCGTCTTCCCAGTACCGCACCGGCTTCAGCGTCTTGCTGTTCAGGTAGCTCGTGCCGCTGCCCTTCACGCGGCGCACCTTCGAGAAGAAGGTGTTCGTCTCGATGGCGACCTCGACCGCGAGGCGCTGCTCGCGCGGCGGCTTCACCGACATCGTCATGCGGCCCGCCTTGGCGCCGAGCGCATCGAGGTCATACTCGAGCACCTCGCCGGGCCCGAACGCGATGGGCCCTCGCCAGGCGGGGAGCGGCCGGCACTCGGCGTCGCCCGGTATCGCTTCGACCACCGCCGCGCCTGCATCGGGCGCGGCCAGAACCACTGCTGCTACGGCAAGTACTGAAACCATCGTCACCCGCGTGAAAAGTCTCTCCCGGCCTCGAACTCGACGAGATCTGCGTTGATCTGACCGAGAATGAACTCGGCCTCGACCTTCAAGAGGTTCTGCAGGTTGTCGGTCGCGAGGTAGGCCGTCAGGTTCTTCTTCTGCGCCAGCTGCCCCGCGAACTGTGTGAAGACCGCCACCTTCCAAGCGGGCTTCTCGCCCCACTTGGTCATCACCTTCGTCTTCTCGAGAATTTCAGCCGACATCGTGAACGCGACGGCCCCCGTGAACACCGGCTTCGAGTACGTCTTGCCGACCTCGAGCTGAACGTTGCGGAGCCACATCACCGCGCACGACACGTCGAGCGCCGCCGGGTCGACGTCGTACAGCTGCTCGGTCAGCGGCTCGCCCTGCAGCGCGCGCTTCACCAGCGCCTTGCCCTCGCCGCGGCGCATGTACACGTGCTCGCGCCGCTTCTGCTTTTTTTCGTCGATCCAGAAGTCGGTGCCTACGTGCTGCTGGGCGCGCGGGTCCCAGAACGCAACGTACTTGTCGTTGATCGTGTAGATGGGAATTTCGGTCTTCGCGACGCTCAAGATCGGCCACACCTCGTGCCCGTCGCGCTTCATCAGCATGCCGACGCTGAGCTCGAACTCGCCCGCCGGCACCCCGAGGTAGCTCACGACGAACTTCGAACGCTCACCCGGGCCGAACGCGCTCTTGATCGGCGCCTTCGCAGCCTCTTCGGCGAACGCCGGCGCGGCGGAGACGACGACGAGCGCCAGGGCCGCCCAACGCAGCGGGCGCATTGCGCGTGATTGACGTGCCACGTGTGACTCCAACGCCCATTCGAACTGCGAATTCATTCAAGGCCCCTTCGGCTTGTTTCCCACCCTCGGGGTTCGGTATCTCACGTGGCCGTGCGACCGGTCCAGCTGGGGATTTTGGGGGTTCTTGTGCTCGCCGCCGGCTTCCTGAGCAGCTGTACCAAGGCCGACAACCCACCGGCCCCGACCCCCATTCGCACCACCTACCGAATCATGACGGGCGTCTCGATGGGCGCCACCGGCGCCGCCGCGCTCGGCTTTTCGAACCCCGAGAAGTTCGACGCGATTGCGGTGCTCGGCGGCCCCCTCGACGCGGCCTACTTCATTCGCATGATCGACAAGTTCGGCACCGGCGGCTTCTGCACGCTCGCCGAGCTCGAGGCGATCATGGCGACCGGCCCCGAGAAGCTGAACGACCCGGCGGTCATTGCAGGCTGTTCGCAGCGCGAGCCGACGCAGAAGTGGGAGCACTCTCAAGACTTCAACCATTGGCACTACACCGCGAACGGCACGTCAGCGACGCGCGAGACGTACATCGACATGTTCAGCGACATAACGCTCGCGTACGGGAACTTCGCGACCGACAACCCGATGTCGCCTTTTGCCCCGCCGGGCGTGGCGGCTGCGCACATGAAGAACCCGCCCGGTGACTTCTGCACCAACCCGGTGCGCGTGAAGAACGTCTACAACCGCGAGTACAACCCCACCGGCAAGTACGACGCGATCACCTTCTGCGACGGCCAGCCCCGGCTGTGGAAGTGTCGCTCCACGAACGAGCCCGTCGACTTCTGCTCGGACCCGGCGAACAAGCTCAGCCCCCTGCCGGTGGCCATGGAGCAGGCGTTCGCCGAGACGTTCTGCGCCTCGAAGGGCGGGGCCGAGCCGGCGCACCGCGACGCCGACAAGGCGTTCTTCTACGCGCACGCGGGCAACGTCGACCCGTGCCGCCAGCCCGTGCGGCCGCTCAAGTTCGCGCTCGCCTTCGATCTCAACGGCAACGGGCGGCGCGACTACGGCGAGCCGCTGGTGAAGAACTCGCACGAGCGCTTCGACGACGTGGGCTCCGACGGCTGCGCCGACGCAAAAGAAGACGGCCAGGGCGGCTGCACGGCGAGCTCGGGCAGCGGCGACCCGAACGGCGACAACTACGACCCCGACACGAACGCGCTCGGCACCGAAAACGACTGGCTGCGCGAAGAGGGCGAGCCGTACCGCGACGACGGCCTCGACGGTGTGCCGTCGACGAACGACCTCGGCGAGGGCAACGGCAAGCACGACTACGCGTCGGGCATCGCGAAGTTCCTCTCGCACGACGCGCGCTCGAACCTGCGCAAGATGGAGCCGCGCGCCCGCAGCCGCATCGACCTGCTCATCGATGGCGGCATTCGCGACGTCTTCAACCTCGGGGTGATGTCGCGGCACCTGTTCGGGCTCATCAAGGTGTTGCGCGGCGAGAAGGCGGTCGGCCAGTACCGCGACTTCGTCGAGATTCCCGGGATGAAGCACCCCCGCTCGGGCACGTACCACCCGTGGACTCCGTACTGGGCGACGCGGGTGCCGCGCGACCTCGAGGTGTTGTACGGCCGCGACCCGCCGACGCCCGAAGACATTCTCGACGGTGAGGGCGATCACGTCGGCACTCCGGGGCAGGCGACGAACCGGTTCTTGACCATGTTCAACTGGGCGGCGGCGACGTGGCCGACGCTCGAGCGGCCGAAGACCCCGTTCGGCGGCTCGTCGAATGAGCGGCAGAAGGTCGAGTCGTTCGACTCGGTCGCGCTCGGGGCGAAGTGGGAATACGCCATCGCGCTGCCGCCGGGCTACGACGCACCCGAAAACGCCGAGGCGCGCTACCCGGTCGTGTTCTTGCTGCACGGCTACGGCATGGCGCCGAAAGACTTCATGGCGACGTCGCTCATCACCGACACGTTCGTGACCGACCCCGACGTGAAGCTCCGCCCGATGATCATGGTGTACCCGAACGGGCGCTGCTGCTGGCAGAACGAGACGACCGGCGCGCGCGACTGCCGCGAGGTCGACGAGACCGGCGCCGACGTCGGCGGAGCAGGGTGGCGGCGCGAGTGCGAGTCGGGCAGCTTCTACGTGAACAGCAGCGGCTGGGCGCCGAACGAGGGCGTGAAGTACGGCGACGCGATGTTCGAGCTGATGGAGCACATCGACGGCAAGTACCGTACGCTCGAGGCCGCCGAGGTGATCGAGAGGTGAGGTCGTGTCGATGAAAGACTACCGCTACGTCGATGATGACGATGACCACAAGCCGCTCAAGGCCGGTCAGCTGAAGTTCACCGAGTTCGACTGCCCCGGCTGCAACGCGAACAACCCCACCAACGAGGCGTTCGGGCACAAGTCGAACGTGCTCTGCAACTACTGCGGCATGGAGTGGGAAGTGCGCGTCGACGACGAAGGCAAGCTCGACTTCAAAGAGCTCTGAGCGTGATCGACACCGCCCAGCTCGAGAAGAACCTCGAGGCCCTCGAGGGCCGCATCGCCCGGGCGTGCGCGCGCGCCGGCCGTCGAGAGGCCGACGTTCAGCTCGTCGCGGTCTCGAAGCTGCACCCGCCCGAGGTGCTGCGCCGGGCGTACGCGTGCGGCATTCGGCACTTCGGCGAGAACTACGCCCAGGAGCTGCGCGACAAGCAGGCTGCGCTCGCCGATCTGCCGGGCATTCGCTGGCACGCCATCGGCCCGGTGCAGACGAAAAACGCGAAGTACATCGCGAAGGCCGCGCACGTCTTTCACGCGCTCGAGAAGCTCGAGATCGCCGCCGAGCTCTCGAAGCGCCGCACGGGTGAGCCGCTCGACTGCCTGGTCGAGGTGAACGTGGCGCGCGAGGCGAGCAAGGCCGGCATCGATCACGGCGAGGTGGCCGCGTTCGTCGAGCAGGTGCGGGCCCTGCCGAACCTGAAGGTGACGGGCCTGATGACGATGCCGCCGCTGACCGAAGACCCCGAAGCGGCGCGGTTGCCGTTTCGGGCGCTGCACGCGCTGGGGCAGCGGCTGGGCCTGAGAGAGCTGTCGATGGGCAGCACGCACGACTTCGAGGTGGCGATCGAAGAGGGC
Source organism: Myxococcaceae bacterium (assembly GCA_016793725.1). Classification (GTDB taxonomy): domain Bacteria; phylum Myxococcota; class Myxococcia; order Myxococcales; family Myxococcaceae; genus Xiheicaenimonas; species Xiheicaenimonas phototrophica. The sequence continues at coordinate 6,440 of JAEUJP010000319.1, forward strand.
GCGACGCTGGTGCGCGTCGGCACGGCGCTGTTCGGTGAGCGGCCGGCGTAGGCCCTTGTTCCGATTCGTCGCCATCGGCATATTGGGGCGCATGCGATGGGCACTCGCCGTTCTGGTCGTGGGGTGCAGCCCGCAGCTCCCGTGTCGATGGGCTGGCGAGTTCAGCGGCGCAGTCGACTGCGCGCTCGACTCGAGCGTTCTCGCCGAGGGCCAGGCGCGCCTCAAGATCGTCACGCCCGGGAGGTCTGAGCCGCTGTCGGGTCGTTCGGTGACTGCGGTCGCGCAGGTGCCCGGCACGCCGTCGCTCGGTGTGAGCCAGCTGCCCGTTCAGAGCGTCCTGTGGGACGCGTCGTTTCGGGGAGCGGGGTGTGGGGTCGAAGTCTGGGCGGGCGGTGAACCGCTGTTCCCTCGGGGTCATGCACGGGACACGGCCATGGCCGACCCCACCCAGGGGTGCGAGCTCACCATCGTGAGCCTCGAGCCGCTGCACGGGGCGCTCCGCGTGCAGCTCGTGGGCCAGGGTTTCAGTGCGGGCTTCATCGCCGAGTTCTAGAACGGCAGCTTCAGGCCCGACGTGCGCAAGAGCTCGAGCGTCTCGACCAGCGGCAGGCCGATGACGTTCGTGGGGCTGCCGTCGATGCGCACGACGAACGCCGCGGCGAGGCCCTGCAGCGCGTAGCCGCCGGCCTTGTCGTACGGCTCGGTCGTCGCGACGTACCAGGCGATCTCGCCCTCGGTCAGCGCCTTGAACCCCACGCGGGTCTGAACCACCCGTGCGTGCGTCTTCGTGGCGATGCCGGTGAACACCGAGTGCTCTCTGCCCGAGAGCAGGCCGAGCATGCGCCGCGCGTCGGCTTCATCGACAGGCTTGCCGAGAATTTCATTGCCCACCGCGACGGTCGTGTCGGCGGCCAGCACGAGGTCGCCGGGCACCGCGGCGGCCTTCGCGCGCGCGAGCCGCTCGACGTAGGCGTGCGGTGCTTCGCCGGCGCGCAGCGACTCGTCGAGGTCGGCGGGCTGCACCGTGAAGTCGAGGCCGAGCCGCTGGAGCAGCTCGCGTCGCCGGGGCGAGCCCGACGCGAGGACGAAGCTTTGAGGGGCCGCAGATCTCATGGAAGAGTGAAGCGTGCCATGAACCCGTCAGAGCTCCTCGGCGCGATGAAGCGTAACCTGGAGCAGCTGGCCGCGTTCAACCAGATCGCCAAGGCCCTCACGTCGACGCTCGAGGTCGGCGAGGTGCTGAAGGTCGTGATGGAGGAGGTCGGCAAGCTCTTGCAGCCCGAGAGCTGGTCGCTGTTGCTCGAGGGCTCGGACGGGCAGCTGTACTTCGAGATCTGCGTGGGGCCGGCGGCCGACCGGCTCAAGGGCCTCAGAGTTCCACCCGGCGAGGGCATCGCGGGCTCGGTGTTTCGTGCGGGCAAGGGGCGGCTCGTCAACGACGTGCGCGACGACCCCGACTTCTCGTCGCGCTTCGACGAGGTCACCGAGTTCAAGACGCAGTCGGTGATCGCCGTGCCGCTCGTGCTGCGCGGGCGCTCGCTCGGTGTCATCGAGCTCGTGAACAAGAAGGGCGCAGAGCCGTTCGACCGCGACGACTTGCGCGCCGTCACCGCCATCGCCGACTACGCCGCCATCGCGATCGAGAACGCCCGCAACGTCCAGAAGGTGCAGGAGCTCACCCTCACCGACGAGCACACGAACCTCTTCAACGCGCGGTTTCTCACCGTCACCCTCGAGCGCGAGATCGAGCGCGCCCACCGCTTCGGCCGGCCGGTGTCGGTCGTCTTTCTCGACGTCGACCGGTTCAAAGAGGTGAACGACACGCGCGGCCACCTCGTCGGCTCGGCGCTGCTCAAGGCCATCGGCAAGACGCTTTTGGAGTCGGTGCGCTCGGTCGACTCGGCCTGCCGCTACGGCGGCGACGAGTTCGCGGTGCTGCTGCTCGAAACGCACGCCGACCGCGCGAAGGTGGTCGCCGAACGCATTCGCCACGCCATCGCCGCGAAGGAGCACGTCATCGACGGCGCGCCCGTGAAGATCACGGTCTCGGTCGGGTGGGCCACCTTCCCCGAGCACGCGAAGACGGGCAGGGCGCTCTTACAGGCCGCCGACCAGGCGATGTACGCGGCGAAGGCCGCGGGCCGAAACGCCGTCGCCGGAGCCGGCGCGGGTTAGCCCTCGATGACCTTGTCGATCGCCGGGTTGTTCTGAACGACCTGCGCCTGCTTGCGCAGCGACTTCACGAAGCCCTCGCGGAGCTCGAACTGCTTGCCCTTGATGGCCTCGGTCGTCATCTGCTCTTTCTGCTTCGTGTAGTCGTCGTCGCTCGGCTTCGACCGCGCGGTGACCGACACGATGACGGCGTCTTCGTTCACCGTGTAGACGCCGTCGAGCACGCCGGGGGCGTCGAGCGCAAACACGGCCTTCATCACGTCGGGCGCGATGCCGAGCTGGGGAATGCTGAGGGTCGAGGCGTTGAACTCGCCCGTCTCGGTCGCCGTCGGCTTCGTCTGCGCCGCGAACTGACCCGCCGCCGCGTCGTCGGCCGGCTTCGGGTAGGCCTCCATCAGGTTTTTGCCGGCCTTCGCCGCCGCCAGCGCCTTCTGCGCCTCGGCCTTCGCGAGCTCGAGCGCCTTGTCGCGCTTCCACAGGTTGTCGGCGATCTCACGCTTCACCGTCTCGAGCGCCTTCGTCTCGGGCGGCTTGATCTCTTCGACCTTCGCGATGTGGAAGCCGAGCGGCGTCTCGACCACGCCGGTCAGCTCGCCCGGCTTGCTGCGAAACACCACGTCAGACAGCGCGCTCGGCATCGCGAACCGCTCGACCAGACCCAGGTCGCCGCCCTTCGCCTTCGTCTCTGCGTCGTCGCTCGAAGCCTTCGCGACCTCGGCGAAGTCTTTGCCGCCCTGAAGCTCTTTCAGCAGCGCCTCGGCCTTCGCCTTCGCCTCGGCCCGCTTCGCGTCGCCTTCGTCTTTCGGCGACTTCACGAAGATCTGGCGCACCTTCGCGCGCGTGTCTTGAAAGAAGCTCGCCTTGTTCTTCTCGTAGTACTCGGCGATCTGCGCCTCGTGGCCCGTCGCCCACACGTCGAGCTCGGCCGGCTTCGCGGGCGGCACCTTGTCGGCGAACATCGCCGGCGTGAACCGCACGAACGTCAGGTTCGCCTGGTTCGCCTCTTTGAGGTACCGCGCCTTGATCTCGTCTTCCGACACCACCGCGCCCTGCTCGACGAGGTCGAGCAGCTTCTGCCCCGACAGCTCGCGCCGAATTTCGTCTTCGAAGTCTTCGGGCGTGCGGCGGTAATACTGCACCACCACGTCGCGGTACGTCGTGACGTCGAACTTGCCGTCTTTCTGGAACTCGCTGTTGCGCTTCAAGATGTCGGCGATCTCGGAGTCGGATGCCACGATGCCCCGCGCCTCGGCCGCCTGCGCCACCACCT
>JAEUJP010000463.1 GCA_016793725.1 Myxococcaceae bacterium
CGTCATCGGCACGAGCGCAGCCACCTGCGGCGAGACCTGCTCGAGCTGAACGAACGGCAGACCGCTCTGCAGGCTCAAGCCGCGCGCGAGCTGCACCGCGGTGAGCTTGCCGTTCGCGACGAGCAGATCGCCCAGCCGCGACGGGTCGCCGCTGCTCTGGTGCTCGAGCGCGGCGTCGACGTCTTCAGGGCGCACGGCGCCCTGCTCGACCAGAATCTCGCCGAGCTTCAGCCTCATCGCTTGAGGCGCGCGAGATACTCCTCGCGCGTGAAGACACCCTTCTCGATGAGCATCTCGACCATCGCTTTCAGCGCCGCCCCCTCTTTGCGCTGGGCGTTCTCGATCGCGTTGATCATCTCGGTCGGGCCCTGGCCCGACGACGGCGCGACCACGACGTTCGACGACGGCGCGGGCACGTCGGTCAGCGATGATCTGCCGAACGGCTGCGTGCCGCGCGGGATGCCGGCCGACGGCGGGGCCGGCTTCTTCGCCACGTCGTCGGCGTTGCGAATCACCGTGTTGCCCGCCGCGTCGACGACCTTGAAGCTGCCTTCGAGGTCAGACGCGTCGCCTTCGCCGTCGTAGAACCGCCCGTACGCGCGCGCGATGGCGCTGCGCCCCGCGACCTGCACCACGATGCGGCACCGCGCGACCGACCGAATCGTGTCGACGTGCTCGATGTTCTGCGGCTCGGCCATCGCCACCACCAGCGTCTTGCCGTCGTCACGCAGCTGCACCGGCACGGCCACGAAGTCTTTCGCCATCTGCGAGGGCAGCTTCGCGCGCACGTGCGGCGGCACACCCTGAATCGTGTCGAGGTTCACGGCGGGCACCGCGAGCTGCTTCGAGAGCGCCTTGACGAGCATGTCTTCGCTCAAGATGTTCATGCGAACGAGAATTTCGCCGAGGCGGCCGCCCCACTTGTTCTGCTCCGAGAGCGCCGACTTGAGCTGCAGCTCGGAGATCGCCTTCGCCTTCAGGAGCAGATCACCGAGTTTGATGGGTGGCATTGGAGGTGGCTGATTGTAGGTCCTGGAGCGCCTCCCCGACCAGATTCATGGTGAGCACCGTGCCGGCGACCGCGAGGCCGGGGAACACGGCGAGCCACCAGGCGCCGGGGTGCACGAGGTAGCGGTGGGCCTGTATCAGCAGCTCGCCCCAGCTCGCCGTGGGCGGGGGCACCCCGATGCCGAGAAACGCGAGCGCGCTCTCGAGCAGAATGGCGCTGGCGACGCCGAACGTGGCGGCGACGAGCACGGGGGGCAGCGCGTTCGGCACGATGTGGCGCGCGAGAATTCGCGCGTCCGAGGCGCCGAGCACACGCACGGCGAGCACGAAGTCGAGCTCCTTCAGCTTGAGGGTCTCGGCGCGCACGAGGCGGGCGATGTCGGTCCACCGGGTGAGGCCCATGACGATCACGAGCGGCACCACGCTCGTGAATCGCAGCATGCCGGCCAGCGCGATGAAGAAGAAGAACGAGGGGAAGGTGAAGGTCACCTCGGTGAGCCGCGAGATCGCCGCGTCGATGAAGCCGCCGTAGTACCCGGCGACGACGCCGAGGAAGAGGCCGACCAGCAGCGCGATGAGCACGGCGCCGAAGCCGATCAACAACGAGACGCGGGCCCCGTGAATGAGCCGGGCGAGCACGTCGCGGCCGAGCTCGTCGGTGCCGAGCAGGTGCTCGGCGTCGGGCGCCCACGGCGCGGCCTCGGCGCGCGTGACGGCCGTGGCGAAGGTCTGGTTCGGGCCGAACGGCACCGGGGTGTGAACGATCCACTCCGCGGCCGAGGCGAGGCCGAGCTGCGTGGTGTCGGCGAGCGCGAGCGGCTTCGTCAGCGCCGGCAGCACGTAGGTGACGCCCCCCGTGCGCACGGCGAGGGGCAGCTCGTTGGCGAGCAGGTCGGCGAAGAGGGCCGTGCCCACGAGCAGCGCGAGCAGGCCGAAGGCGAGACGAGCGCGCCGGCTCAACGGGCGCCTCCGAGGCGAATGCGGGGGTCGGCGACGGCGTAGAGCAGGTCGGCACCGAGCACGGCGAACATCGTCACCAGGGCGCTCAGCGTCGCGACCGCCATGACGACCGGGTAGTCGCGCGTGCCGATCGCGTCGAAGGCGAGCGACCCCATCCCGGGAATGCCGAACACGCGCTCGACCACGATGCTGCCGCCGATCAGGTACGGCAGCGAGAACGACAGCATCGTGATGACCGGCAAGAGCGAGTTGCGCAGCGCGTGGCGAAACAGAATCGACCGCCGGCCGATGCCGCGGGCGCGGGCGGCCCGCACGTAGTCTTGCGTGAGCGCCTCGAGCATCGAGGCGCGCACCTGCCGGCTCACGACCGCCAGCGTGGCGTACGCGAGACACGCGACGGGCAAGACCAGGTGCCACGCGGTGTCGAGCAGCCACGCGCCCCACCCCAGCTCGCCCGCGTCTTTCGAGTGGAGACCTTCGAACGGGAACCACGCGAGCCCGCGCCCGCCGGTGAAGAAGAGCAGCAGCATGACGGCGACCCAGAACGACGGCACCGAGTACGCGACGAAGAGCAGGCCCCCGAGCGCGCGCGAGACGAGCGAGCGCGGCCGTGCCGCCTGGTAGACGCCCAGCGGTATCGCGAGGCCGTACGCGACGAGCAGCGCGAGAAACGCGATCGACATCGTTCGCGGCAGTGCTTCGGCGAGCTTCTCGATGACCGGCCGCTGATCGTGCAGCGAGCGGCCGAAGTCGAACGTGGCGACGCGGCCCAGCCAGCGCAGGTACTGCACGGGGAGCGGCTCGTCAGGTCTCACCGCCCTGACCGAGAGCGAGCGCGCCGACTCGGGGTCGAGCTGCAGCGGGTCGCCCGGCGCGAGGTGGGCGATGGCGAAGGTCAGCACGGTGATGCCCAAGAAGGTGGGCACCATCTGCACGAGGCGCCTGAGCACGTACTGCGTCATTGCTTCGCGGCAGGAGCGCGCCAGACCTTGCGCAGGTCGTACCAGGCGAGCGACGGCTTCATGCCCATGACGCCGACCTTCACGGCGTCGAGCATCGGCCGGTTGGTGAGCCAGAGATAGACCTGATCTTCGAACAGGGCGCGGTGCACGGCGCGCTCGAGCTCGATGCGCCTGGCGTCGTCGAACTCGGCGCGAATCTGCTCGAGCAGCCGGTCGACCTCGGGGTTCTGGTAGCCGACCCAGTTCGAGCCGTTCTTGCCGGTCTGGCTCGAGTGGAAGATGGCGTAGTTGTCTTGAATCGGGTCGAAGTTGCTCCAGTTGAGCGAGCAGGCGTCATAGTCCTGATCGCGCAGGCGCTTGATGTAGGTCGCGGCCTCGACCTTCTCGATGTCCATCGCGATGCCGGCCTTGCGCAGCTCTTCTTGCAGCAGCGGCAGGAGCTTGCCCATCTTCACCGAGTACGCGTTCGACGCGAACGTGAACTGAAACGGGTCGCCTTCTCGATCGCGCACGCCGTCGCCGTTCGAGTCTTTCCACCCGGCCTCGTCGAGCAGGCGCGCGGCGGCTGCGGGGTCGTACGGTATCGGCTTCACCTCGGGGTCGCACGACGGCCCTTCGGAATAGAACGGGCACGTGGTGGGCGGCTCGAGATCGAGATCGATGTTCCGCGCGACCTTCTCGGCCGGGTACAGGTGCGCGAGGGCGCGCCGCACCTTCTTGTCGGCGAAGAAGGGCCTCGCCTCGTTCCACCCGACCCAGCCGTAGCTGTTGTCGGTGAAGCGAACGCGGTGGTACCCGCGAATCGCCCAGGCGTTCGAGGGGTCGGGCTTCTCGATCGAGCGCCACACGGTCGGCGCGATGCGCGTCATCAGATCGAACTCGCCTTTTTCCCACAGCTGCGCGGCGACGGTCTCGTCTTTCACGAAGCGCACGACGATCTGGTCGAGCCATGCGGGCTGACCCCAGTAGCCATCGAAGCGCGTGAACGTGAGGGCGCGGCCCGTCTCCCACGAGACGAACCTCCACGGGCCGGTGCCGATGGGCGCGCGGTTGATGGCGAGCGTGTCGAAGTCACCCTCGAGCGCCTTCGCCGGCATCATCGGCAGCGAGGTGAGCAGGTTGCGGTTCGCGAGGTAGTACACCTTCTTCCACTTCACGACGACGGTGTGCTCGTCGGGCGTGGTGATCGACTCGACGTCTTCGAAGCTGCTCGCGATCGACTTCGTGGCGTTCTTCGGGTTGCGCACGACGTCGGCGACCGCCTTCACGTCTCTGCTGGTGAAGCTGCTGCCGTCGTGAAACTTCACGCCCTTGCGCAGGTGAATGGTGAGCGTCTTGTGGTCGGCGCTCTCTTCCCAGCTCTGCGCGAGCAGCGGCTTCAGGTCGTAGCGGGGGTGCGTGTCGCGATCGAGCTCGGCGAGCGACTCGTAGATGGTGCCCGCCATGTACCGAGACATCGTGCCCTCGGCCATCTGATCATGGAGCCGGTTCAGCCCCGCCGGCTCGACGTGCACGCGCATGGTGAACGTGCCGCCCTTCACCGGCGTGCCCTCGGTGACCTCGGCGGGCAGCCGCCCGTCGAGCCAGGCTCTCGTCGGCGTCAGCGCCTGCGCGGCGCCCTGGCTCGCGCCCGCATCGGCAGCGTCTTTTTTCGGGCACGCGGCCAGCACGAGCAGCACGAGAGCGAGGCGTCGCATCGGGGGCACCATGCTACGCGTGGGGCCGTCAGTGCGACACTTCGTAGCCCTGCGCGTCGACCTCGACCACGGGTACGTTCTCGGGCGGCGTCATCTCGAACAGGTCGGCCTCGGGTGTGACGTTGAGCTCGACGTCCTTCCAGTGCAGCTCCATGCGCGAGCCGCCGGCCGACAGCGTCGCGTCGGAGGGGAAGCTCACCCCACCCCGCTCTTCGATGCCCGCGAGCTCGACGTCGTACGCGGCGTGGCTCGAGACGGCGCGGTACGACGGCGGCTCGACCTCGACCGTCTGGCGCGCGTACTCGAGGCGCCAGCGGCCCTTCTCGGCGTCGAACGTCACCTTCGGCTCGCCGTCGACGCGCGGCACGCGGCCGAGAAAGAGCGACGCGAGGTCGGCGGGGGGAATCACGACCGGCAGCACGCGCCTCAGGTTCGCCGCGCTGGCGGGGCCCTTGAAGTACTTGCCGGCCTGGGCGTCGTAGAGCCCGAAGACCGACCCGTCGGAGACGAGCTGCGCGAGCGGCCGGCCGAAGAAGTCGAGGGCCTGCAGGTGAATGAAGGCGGGCTCTTTCACGGCGACGAAGAGGCCGGCGGTGCCGCTGCCGCGTGAGGTCTCGGCCTTCAGCTTCGCTTCGCCCTTCACCGAGACGACCGAGAGCTCGGCGGCGCGCAGGCGGGCGAGGAGGTCGGCGTCGCTCGTGGGCTCGCCGCCTTTGCCGAAGTCGACGGGCCGGCGGGGGCAGGCGGCGAGCAGAAGGAAGGCAGACGCGAGTGCGGCGGTTCTCACAGCCTGCTATTACCCGAGGTCGAGGGACGGATGGGATTCGACGAGCTCATGCACCTGGTGCGACAGGGTGGTTTGACCACCGCTGTCATTCTGCTCGCTTCGGTGTTCGCGCTCGGGGTCGCCATCGAGCGGCTGCTGGCGCTGTGGGGGGTTCGCACGCAGACGCGGGCGCTGGGTGAGATCATCGCGAAGCACCTCTTGCGGGGCGACATCGCGGCGGCGCGTACGGCGGCCGAGCGCAGCCAGGTGGTGGCGGCCGACATCTTCATCGCGGGCTTCGAGCGGGCGGCCAAGACGACGGGGCCCGGCCTCGACGCGGCCGTCGATCGCGAACGCATGCAGACGATGCTGAAGCTGAGGAGCAAGCTGTGGATCCTCGGCACCATCGGCGCGTCGACCCCGTTCGTCGGCCTGTTCGGCACCGTCGTCGGCATTCTGAAGAGCTTTCGTGACCTCGGCCTCGACGTGTCGGGCGGCGGCACCGGCGGCCCGGGCGCGGTGATGACGGGCATCTCTGAAGCGCTCGTGGCGACCGCGGCGGGCATCATCGTCGCCGTCGAGGCGGTCATCTTCTACAACTACTTCCAGTCGCGCATGGCGCGGCTCTCGGTCGAGCTGAAGCTGATCTCGGACGAGTTCGTCGAGCTGTTGCGCGAGCGCGCCGTGAACGGCGTGGTGCCCTCGACCGGCAGCAAGGGCGAGACGGCGGCGGCAGCTCCGGCGACGACGCCCGCGCCCGGGGGGGCCTGAGCATGGCGCTGGGCCAGGTGCCCGGGATGGGCGGCGACGACGACGGCGGGGGCTCCGATGGGGTGTTCGCCGAGATCAACATCACGCCGCTCACCGACATCTTTCTGGTGCTGCTCATCATCTTCATGGTGACGAGCTCGGTGATCGTGAACTCGGGCAACAACGGCGCGAAGACGGGCCTCAAGGTGAACCTGCCGAAGGGCGGCGCGGCCGACGTGAACGTGCAGCAGCAAGACTTGTCGGTGGCGATTCTGGCCGACGGGCGCCTCTTGGTGTCGGGCACGGTGGTGACGCCCGAAGAGTTCAAGCAGGCGCTCGACGAGACGAAGGCGAAGAACCCCGAGACGCTGGTGGTGGTTCAGGCCGACGAGGGCGTGAGCCACGGCAAGGTGGTCGAGGTGATGGAGATGGCGAAGAGCGCGGGGCTGTCGCAGCTGGCGATCGGTGTGCGCGAAGCCCCGAAGTAGCGCGGCGTGCTCACCACGGCGCGGGCTTCAAGTCGGGGCCCGGCTTCTTCTTCTTCGGCGCAGGGGGCGTGTTGACTGGAGCGGCAGGTGTCGCCGGCTGGGCGACCTCGGCGAGCGCGATGCTGACGGTGCGCTCCTCATCCATCGAGACCTTGCGGGTCTCGGCCTGGTAGCCGCGCCGCACGAACTTGAGCTCGACCACGTCGCCCTGGCTGCGCGTGAGGCGCGCCGGGGTGGTGCCGACGAGCACGTCGCCGTCGTAGACCTCGGCGCCCGCAGGGGTCGTCTCGAGCTTCACCGTCACGCGGGCGGCGGTCGGCGCTTCGGGCGTCTGAGACCCGGGCGGCGGCGGCTGCGGCACGGTGACCACGATCGGCTGCGGCTCACCCTGCCCGCTCATCGCCGTCATCACGCCGAAGGCAGCGACCGCGCCGATCGCGATCGACACGAGCACGCCGGCGATCGCCGGGGCCAGGCTCTTCTTCGGCGGCACCACGATCGACGCCGGGCCAGGTGCCGGCGTCGGGTTGCGCGGCGGCGTCTGGGCGCGGGCGGGCGTCTGTGCGCGCGCCGGCGTCTTCACGCGGGGCGGCGTCGGCACGTGCGCCGGCGCTTCGGCCGTCGTGTCGGGCACGAGCGCGGGGGGAAGGGTCGGGGCCGGCCGGTGTGCGCCGCTCGGCTGGAGCCGCGGCTGAATGCGCGTGGCGGCGGGCGTGTGGCCGGTCTTCGGGCGCAGGGCCTCGAACACCTCGAGCACCTCGTCGAGCGACGAGGGTCGGGCTTCGGGCTTCTTCGCGAGCATCTGGAACAACATGGTCTCGAGCTGCGGGTGCAGATCGCCGGCGCCGTCGGGCAGCACGAGCGGAGGAGGCGGCTCGGACATCTGCAGCGCCATGAGTATCGACGGGGTCTCGCCGGTGAACACGGGGCGGCCCGCGAGCAGCTCGTACAGCATCAGGCCGAGCGAGTAGATGTCGCTGCGGTGATCGACGGCGAGCCCGGCGGCCTGCTCGGGCGACATGTACTGCGGCGTGCCCATCACCATGCCGATGGCGGTCTGGCCACCCTGGCCGAACGCGCTCGAGACCTTGGCGACGCCGAAGTCGACGACCTTGACGTGATCGGGCTCGCCGGGGCGCTTCAGCAGCATCACGTTCTCGGGCTTCAGGTCGCGGTGAACGATGCCCAGCTCGTGGGCGGCGGCGAGGGCGCGGCAGATCTGCGCACCGACGTGCAGCACCTCGCTGACCTTGAGCGGGCCCGAGCTGCGCAGGCGCTGGGTGAGCGTCTCGCCGTCGAGGTACTCCATGACGAAGTAGAAGCGCCCGCTCGCGGTGCGGCCGAAGTCGGTGACGTCGATGATGTTCTGGTGGCCGATCTTGCTCGACGCCGTCGCCTCGCGCTTGAAGCGGCTCACGAACTCGGCGTCCTGGCTCAGCTCCTTCTTCATCACCTTCATCGCGAGCGGCCGGCCGAGCGCGATGTGCTCGACCTTGTAGACCTCGCCCATGCCGCCCTCGGCGAGGCGCGCAACGACCTGGTACCGGTCGGCGATGATGGCTCCGGGCTCCAGCTCGGTGTCGCGCTTGAGAGGGGGTCTGAGGGAAGTCGCGTCGAGGTCCATGTTCGCAAGGCTGTAGAGCAACCTCCGCGCCGGCCTGTAAGTGGCTGAAAGCCTGAATCAAACCACCGGTCTGTCACAGGACAGAGGGGGCTGGTGTAAGGAGGGTAAACGTATGGACACCGCCTACCTCGAGAAGACGACGAAGGAGTTCATCGACAGCCTGCTGGGCTCGAAGAGCCGCCACACGCTCTGCCTGAACATCGCGGAGCCGGGGTTTGCGGCCGAGACGGTCGCGCAGGCGCACCTGGCGGGCAAGAAGCAGGTCGAGCTCCATGGCGAGGCCGACGAGGCGAAGTTCAAAGAGCTCGTGGGCGCGCTGGCCGCCGACAAGGTGACGGTGCTGACCTACGCCGATCTCGATCACCACCCGAAGGTGCTGCTCGCGCTGCTCGAGCACGTGAAGAAGCCGGCGCCGGGCGGCAAGCTCATCGTGGTGAGCAAGCAGTGGAACTCGGACGCCACCGAGCGCGAGCGCGAGCTGCGCAAGAGCTGCCTGTTCTACCAGCAGAACCTGATGAAGCCGCCCAAAGAGGGCAAGTAGTCACGGGCGCGCCATGAAGGCGCCGATGGTGGTGACGACCTCGGGCACGTCCCACAGATCGTTGTGGGTTCCGCGCGGCACGGTGAAGAGCTCGCCGTGCGGGAACAGCGGCGCGAGCTTCGCGCCGAGCGCGTAGGGGATCACCTCGTCGCGGTCGCCGTGCACGACGAGCACCGGCATCGTGATGCCCGGCGCCTTCTGCGCCGACTCGAAGCGGTCGAGCATCAGCCAGCGCACCGGCAGCCCGCCGAAGTGTGAGGCGCCGACCTCGGGCAGCGACGTGAACGGCGTCACGAGCACCAGCTTCGTGCCCCACCCGCGCTTCGCCATCTCGACGGCGGGCCCCGTGCCGATGCTCTGCCCGAGCAAGATGATGCGCTCGTTGGGCAGCCCCAGCGCCTTCAGCTGCGCCTCGGAGGCCGCGACGATGCTCTCTTCGGTCGGCTCGCCGGGCAGCGCGCCGTAGCCGGGGAACTCGATCGCCGCGAAGCCGTACGCGGGGAAGAGCTCGTGCAGCCACTTCAGGCCGCCCGCCGACATCGCGTTGCCGTGGAAGTAGACGATGACGGGCCCAGTCGACGGCACGCTCACGTACGCCGGCGCGGTCGACTCGGGCGGCTGGAAGACGAGCTTTCGTTGGTGGGTGAAGACGATCGCACAGGTGGCGAGGTAGCCGGCGACGAGAGTGACAGCTGCAAGGGTGAGCAGGCGCTTCAGTGTTTCGCACCGAAGACCGCGTCTTCGAGGCGCTTCACCCGCAGCTCGAGCGTCTTGTCGATGCCCAGCTGCTTGATGGCCGTGGTCATCGCGTTGGTGAGCGCGACCTGCGTCTTCGCGATCTGCTTCACCGACGTCGAGATCTCATCGAGCGTCTCAGTGTGTTGGGCGAGCGTCTCGGTGTGTTGGGCGAGCGTCTCGGTGTGTTGGGCGAGCGTCTCGGTGTGCGAGCCCAGCGTCTTCTGCTGGTCACCCACGTCGGCGGCCAGCCTCCGCACCGCAGCCTCAAGTTTGTCGAGCCGGTCAGCAGCCATGACCGAACCCTAACACCCTCACGAAGCCGACGAGAACGCGGCGTCGCTGAGCTCGACGGCGGTCGTGTCTTCGAGCTGCGCCATCTTCGCGAGCCCCTCGACCTGCGGCACCACGTTGCGGCCGTAGTACTTCGCGCTCGCGACCTTGCCCTCGTAGAACGGAGCGTCTTTGCCCTTCGCCAGCGCCGCGTGCGCCTTGATGCCGGCGTCGAGCGACAGCCAGCCGACCGCGACGATCGACATCATGGTGAGGAAGCGGTTCGCGTTGAGGGGCACGAGGTGCGTCTTGTCGCTCTGGCTCCAGCCGAGCATGCCCATCGCGACCTGCATCACCTGCTCTGAAGCGAGGCCGAGCGCCTCGACCTCTTTGCCGAGCACGGGGTGCGAGCGGTTCGTCTCGACGAACGCCGACACGTCGCTCATGAACGACTGGAAGTTGGCGCCGCCGTTCTGCCCGAGCTTGCGACCGACGAGGTCCATCGCCTGAATGTGGTTCGTGCCCTCGTAGATCGAGAAGATCTTCGCGTCGCGCGTGTACTGCTCGGCCGGCCAGTCTTTGAGGAACCCGGCGCCGCCGTAGACCTGAATGGCCTGCGCGCAGAGGCGGAACGACTCGTCAGACGCGTACGACTTCACCAGCGGCGTCAGCAGGTCGACCTGGCCGCGGTGGTACGCCGACTTCTCGTCGTCTTTGCCCGCATAGAGCTCGGCGTAGTCGTGGTGCATGGCGAGCTTCACCACCAGCGAACGAATGCCCTCGGTCACCGACTTCAGCTCGAGCAGCATGCGGCGCACGTCGGGGTGCTCGATGATCGGCACGCGCGGCTTCGAGGGGTCTTTCCAGAACTTGAAGTTCGCGCCCTGCTTGCGGTCTTTCGCGTACTCGAGCGCGTTCTGGTACGCGCTCGACGCCACCGACAGCGACTGCAGCCCGACCGCGATGCGCGCGCCGTTCATCATGCGG
>JAEUJP010000471.1 GCA_016793725.1 Myxococcaceae bacterium
GCGAACGAGCGAAACCCGGTGCCCGTGCGCGTGCTCGAGCCCAAGGCCGAGCGCGCGGAGCGGTAGAGAGATGAAGCGGTGAAGCACGCCCCCACCCCCGCTCGCCCTGAGCGCAGCGCGAAGCGCAGAGTCGAAGGGGTCACCGAAGTCGAGCAGCTGGGCGAGCGAGGCTTCTTCGTCCGCGACGCCTTCGCACCCGCCGACCTCATCGAAGCCGCGCTGAAGCACGCCCACACGCAGCCCCTCACACCGGCCGGCATCCAGCGGGGCGCCATCAAGAGCCCCGACGTCAGAACCGACCTCACCGCCTGGCTCGACGACGCACCGCTCACGCCCGCGTTCGAAGCGCTGCGCCAAGAGCTCAACCACACCGCCTACCTCGGTCTCACGCGCTTCGACCTGCAGCTCGCGCGCTACGAGCCCGGCGCACGCTACGTACGCCACCGCGACGCGTTCCCGGGCTCCGACAACCGGCGCGTCACCGCCATCGTCTACCTGAACGTGGCATGGCGCAAAGAGCACGGCGGCCTCCTGCGCCTTCACGTCGAGCCGCCCGTCGACGTCGAGCCCGTGCTCAACCGCCTCGTCGTCTTCTTGAGCGACCGGGTCGAGCACGAGGTGCTGCCGGCCCACGCGCCGCGGCTCGCCCTGACCGCCTGGTTCTACGCGTAGCCCGCGACCACACTTCCGAGCGACCGGCGCTCCAGTCGAGCCACACCTGCCCTCACCGTGTGGAAGATCGGCCACAGCACAGCCCGTCAGATGCCGAGGCCCAGCGTGAGGCCCCCGCGAAACTGCCCCGTGTACGGAGGGTTGTTCACGAGCAGCCACTCGAGCGAGAGCGCGAAGTAGAGGCCTCCGCCGATGACGAACGCGCCGGGCTTCGGCCAGGTCGACCCGCGCAAGAAGCCGCTGGTGAGCCCGACGTCGAACCGCACGCCATGCTCGACCCAGCTGCTCGCGGGGAAGAGCGGTGCTGACGGCACCTCGTTGCTCGAGGTGAACGGCACGCCCTGCACGAAGACCGCGTGAATCGGCGCGACCACGCCGTCGTTGCCGATGACCCCCCAGTTCCACGCGGCGCGCACGGCGAGCCCCGCCTGGTACCGCGAGCCACACACCCCGGTGCTGCCGCACAGCGAAACCTGCAGCTTCGCGGCGAGCAGGTCGATCGCCACGCCGAGCGTCAGCCCCATCGCGCGGTTCGCCGAGTCTCTCATGCGCCGCGGCCAGCCGTAGACGGCCCCGGCCTCGATGCGCACGGCGTAGTAGCCGCTCTGCCCGAACATGCCGTTCACGCCGAGCGCGACGTGGCCCCACGTGAACCGGCGCGGGTCGGGCGCGGGCGGCTCACCCGCGTCGCGCACGCCCGCGTCGACCGGAGCCGCCGTGAAGCCCCCGGCATCGGGCGCTTCGTCTTCGAAGCTGCCCGCGTCGTACGTGAACCCCGACGACGGCGGCGCAGCCCACTCGTCGGGCTGCGACTGCGCCAGCACCGAAAAGACGACGAGCGCGACGAGCACGTTAGACCGGGGTTTACTACATCGCTGTCGTGCACTTCGCGAACCTCGCCATCGAACCCGAGCTCGAGGCCGAGCGCGCCGCTTCGTTGGGCCGCGCGGGCCGGAGGCTCGAAGTGGCGCTCGCCGAGTGGCGCGCTTCACCCACGCCCGAGACGCTCGAAGAGGCCCAGACGCGGCTGTGGTACCTCGTGGTTCAGCGCGAGTCGATCGGCCTGCGCGTGCACCGCGATCTGTACGAGCTCTACGACGTGCCGACGACCTGGCGATATTGAGGTTCGTGAGGCTCGCGACCGCGAAGCGCGGCGCTGCGCTACTGCTTCACCATCACGACGCGCAGCTGCTCGGTCTTGTCGCCGACGGCGACCTCGGCGCGCCACGTCTGGTACCCGCCGCGCTTCAGGCTCACCTGGTAGATGCCGGGCTTGAGCTGCAGCGCGCCGGTCAGCGCCGACACCTTGCCGTAGCTCTGCCCGTCGACGGTGAGCTCGGCATCGTCGGGCTCCGAGAGCACCTTGAGGCCCGGCTCGTCGGCCACGATCACCTTCGTCTCGGGCTTCGGCTCGTCGGCCTTCGTCTCGGAAGCCGGCGCCGTATGCGCACACGCCGCAAAGAGGCCCATCAATAGATATCTCTTCACGGCGGGGTACATTACCGCTTCAGTGGCGACTGAAGCGCCGATCAAGCTGATCCGCCTGAAGGTCCAGTGTGACGACGAGGCGCAGTTCAAGCGCGAGCTCGCCGGCCGCGTCTCGAGCCGCGTCTTCGTACCCACCGACGCCCCGCTGCCGAAAGACACCCTGTTCGCGCTGCACCTCAAGTTCAACGACGGCCGCATTCGGGTGAAGGGCATCGCGAAGGTCGTGAAGCTCGTCGACACGCCGCGCCACGGCATGCACGTGAAGTACGTCGCGCTCGACCCCGACAGCATTCAGTTTCCGCTCGACTTCGCCCCGTTCGAAGACTCGGGCCCGGTGGCGACAGAGACGCTGCTGCCGAGCACGACGGGCGAGCACCCGGCTCTGCCGCCGACTTCAGCACCGGCGGCCGCCCCGACCGGCGCCGCGCCCAGCGGCATCTCGAAGCCGTGGAGCGGCGGCCTGCGCCCCCTCGATGCCCTCGCCAACTACCAGCTGCTCGAGCGGCTCGGCGGCGGCGGCATGGCCGAGGTGTTCGCGGCGCGCGCGACGATGGGCCGCGGCGTCGAGAAGGTGGTGGCGCTGAAGGTGGTGCTGCCCGAGTTCGGGCCCGGCACGCAGTACGGCGGCCTGTTCCTCAATGAGGCCAAGATCTCGGCGTCGCTGCAGCACCCGAACCTGATTCAGGTCTTCGACTTCGGCGAAGCCGCGGGTCGCCCCTACCTCGCGATGGAGTACGTGCGCGGCCGCGACCTCGCGACGGTGCTGCAGGTGATGCGCGTGCGCGGCATCAAGCCGTCGACGGCGTTCTGCACGCACGTCGCGCTCGAGGTGGTGAAGGCGCTCGACTACCTGCACCAGCGCACCGACGCCGACGGCCGGTGGCTGCACCTCGTTCACCGCGATGTGAGCCCGGGCAACATCCTCCTGTCGGAAAACGGCGAGGTGAAGCTCGTCGACTTCGGCGTGGCGGCAGCGGGCGGCGAGTCGCAGCGCCAGCTCGTCGCCGGCAAGTTTTCGTACATGCCGCCAGAGCAGACCGACGGGCAAGACCCCGCCCCGAGCTGGGACCTCTACGCAGCCGGCGTCGTGCTCTACGAGATGTTGACGCTCGAGCCGCTGTTCGAGGGCACGACGAGCGAGACCCGCTCGGCGCCGGCGAAGCGCGAGCGCATCGGGTCGCCGTCAGAGAAGAACGCGCTCGTCACGCGCGGGCTCGACTCGGTGGTGCTGACGGCGACGAACCCCGAGGTTCAGCGGCGCTACAGTCGGGCGCGCAAGATGCTCGCGCAGCTCGAGGCCGAGGCGCAGGTGCTGGGCGCGGCCGACATCGGCCAGAGCGTGCGGTCGCTGTTCGAGGTCGACCTCGAGAACGAGAAGAAGCGGCTCGACGCGGCGGTGCTGCAGGCGCGCGCGAAGGCGCCGGCGCGCGCCGAGACGACAGGCGCGTTCATGAAGATGCGGCGCAAGGTCGCGGGCTCGGGCGCGGCGCGCGAGCTGTCGCGGCGGCCGTGGCTGGCGCGAGGCCTGGTGGCGGCGGCGCTGCTCGTGACCGGCGTGGGCGCGGCGCTCGGCACGTCGGCGTTCTCGCGGTCGCGCGAGCTCGGCGGCCACCTCGAGCGCTTCGACGAGCGCATGACGTCGGGCTCACTGTCGGGGCCGGGCGGCGACACCGCGCTCGATCACCTCACCGCGGCGCGCGCGCTCGCGCCCGACGACAGCCGCGTGGCCGAGCGCTCTGCGTCACTCGGCAAGGTGTTCGAGCTGCTCGCCGAGAAGGCGCTGGCGCGCGGCGACGACGCCGAGGCCGCCGTTCACCTGCAGGCGCTGCTGCTCGCCGACCCTTCGAAGCCGGGCGTCGAAGCGAAGCTCAAAGAGACGGAAGCGCGCGTGCGAGGTCGAAACAAGCCGAAGCCGACGGCGCAATGAATCTCCCGCTCGCGGTGAGCGGAGGGCGCAGCCCGAAGTCGAACCGGTCTCGAGTCGGCAAGGCATCCCCTTCGACTTCGCCCTACGGGCTCCGCTCAGGGCCGGCGGAGTCGTGATGACCTACTCCCACTTGTTGATCTTCTTCGGCGTGTTCACGACCGCCTTCGGCACGGCCTTCACGATCAACCGCCGCGGCTTCAAGAACAGCGGCTTCAATACCTTGCCGTCGACGTACACGCCCCACCGGTACTCACCCGCCCCCAGCGTGCTCACCTCGGCGCGCTGCTCGGTCGTCACCAGGTTCGCCACCGGCTCGGTCTGCGGGTCCGCCGCCTTCGACACCATCAGCCGGTACGTCGGGTTCTGCGCCGCCGTCAGCCACGTGAACGCCACGCTCGGCGACGCGCCCGCGAACGAGACCGTCGTGCCGTCTTCGGGGCCGAGCAAGAGCTCCTTCGGCTCTTCCGCCTCGAAGAAGATGCGCCGCGCGAACCCGTACTCGCCCACCACGCCGTTCGGCGCCTTCGTCGCCACGCGCCACACGTACAAGCCCTTGCTGTCGGGCTTCAGCGCGAACGAGGTCAGCGTCAGATCGATGATGCGCGCCTGCACCGTGAACGAGAAGTCGCGTGCGACCTGCAGCCGGTAGCCCACCGCCCCGTTCACCGGAGCCCAGACCAGCCGCGTCGACGACGCCCCCTCTTCGAACAGCAGCCGCGCATCGATTCCCGGCGCCACGCTCGCGGGGAAGTCGGGCAGCTCGACCGGCGCCGCCGGCCCCTCGGGCCCCAGCACCGCAGCCTGGCCCGCCGGCACCGCCACCTGCGCCGAGCCCGAGCGAAACGTCGCGCTGCCCCGCGTGACCGCCACCGCGAACCCCGCGTCAGACGCCGACAGCCTGAACGCCGTCTTCTCGGCGCCCTTCTGCGGCTGCAGCACCGTGGTCTTGCCGTCTTTCGTGCGCACCAACAGCGCCGGCAGCTCGTCGTCTTCCGACTTCGGCTCGGCCGGCGTCGCCTGCACCTCGCCCGACTCCACCGACACCCGCGGCGCCGCAGCGGCGCCCGCCGGAACTTCAGACGGCTCGGGCATCTCGATCACCACCACCGCGTTCTCAGACAGCTCGAGGCTGCCGCCTTGCAGAAACTCCAGCCGCGCGTGTGTGTCGTTCAGCGTTCGCACCCAGTCGCCGTCGCGCAGCGTGCCCCCCTCGGCCAGCGGCTCCCAGTACGGCTTGCCCGCCCGGCGCACCTGCGCCTCCCCCTTCACGTCGGCGCACGTCGCGATCACCGACACGGCCTGCGCCGCGCCCGCATCGCCCGGCCCCATGAGGGTCTTCTTCTTCTCGCCACACGCCAGGAAGAGCAGAAAAAGGGGACAGGCTACTTTTCCCCAGACGCACAAGCCCGAAGGCAAGCCGAGCGGCCGAGGGGAAGAGTTGCCTGTCCCCTTTTTCTGCCGCCGCATCAGTACGACTCCCGGCCGCCACGATCAGGCCCGCTGCCCAGGTAGTCACCGGGGAAGCCCAGACAAAGGTCCAACCCCGTATCGAACGCCGAGTTCACCGCCGGGCTGCCGAACGCGACGCGCAAGTCATCAGCCGACGCGAACGCGTAGCTCGGGTTCGACGTCAGCGTGCTCGGGTCGCCGTTCAGACACCCGTTCGACACATTTCCGAACAGCACGTGGTGGCTGCGCGTGGTGAACGTCGCCGCCCCGCACGTGCCCGCCGACACCGTCACGTTCGAGAAGATGTTGTTCTGCACCACGTTGTTCGCGCCGCCGTTCAGCGCGATGCCGGTGCCCACCGCCTCGAACGTGTTGTGCCGAATCGCCATGGTGCCCGAGCAGGTCGCCTGCACTCCGAAGGCGAAGTCTGTGAACGTGTTCGAGAACATGTCCAGAAGACTGCCCGAGCAGCCCCCGCTGAACGACAGCGCCGCCTGACTCGGCGAGTTGCGAAAGTCGCTGTACCGCACCGACAAGAGCCCCGCCCCCGCCGCCGTCTGCGCAACGCACGCCTGCGTACAGTTCGACATGCGCACCTGCTCGAGCGTCACGTCACCGCTCGACATCGTCACCCCCGCCATGTCGTGAAAGTAGACGTCGGTCAGCACCAGCGTCGCCCCCGTGCCGCTCACCGCGACCGGCGACGACTGCGCCGTCATCTCGAGCCCGTACACCTCGACGTCGGCGTTCGCCCCGCTCACCGCGAACGTCTTGCCCGCCAGAATCACGCCCGCCTGCGCGTAGATCTGCGTGTCGCCCGTCAGCGCGTAGCTGCCCGTGCTCGTCACCGTCATCGCGTTCGCGAACGTGATGCGGTCGGTGCCCACCTGCGAGTTCGACAGCCGCACCGCCTCGGCCAACGACAGCTGCCCGTCCGCGCCGTTGCTCCCCGTGCAGTTCGTCGCTCCGTCGTCGACGTCGCTCGACGTCGTCACCCGGCACCGCCGGTCGCCTGCGTTCAGCACGCGCACCCAGCCCGACCGGTAGTCGATGTCGCCGTCGGTGTCGCGCACCAGCATGCGCACCCGGTACAGCCCCGCAACGTCGTACCGGTGCGAAAACGTCTTCGTCGTCGTGTACCCGCTGAAGTTGCCGTCGTTCTCGGGGTCGAAGCTCACCTGCAGCTGCGCCGTCGGCGTCTGGTAGTCGCTCGAGCTCGACGCGTCGAAGTTGACGGTCTGGCCGGTGTTGATGACCGCGGGGCTCCACGTGAAGCGCGCGATGGGCGGCGAGCGCGTCGCCGGGCCCGTCACCGTGAACGTGTTCGACGTGCCGTTCGTCGCCCCCTGGGTCGCCGTCAGCGTGCGGTTCGCGCCCACCACCGCGATGTTCGTCAGCGTCACCGTGCCCGACCACACCCCGGCCGCGAACACGTCGGTCGTCGTCGTGTTCGTGCACGACGACGTGCAGCTCACCGCGCCCGCCGGGCTCACGCTCAGCGCCGCCGTGCCCGCGAAGCCCGTCGCCACGTTGCCGAACGCGTCACGCGCGCGCACCGTCACCCCGAACGGCGTGTTGAACGCCCGCGGGCTCGCCACCGGGTCCCACTGAAAGCTCGCCGCCGGCCCCGCCGTCACCGTCTGCCCCTGGTTCGCGCTCGTCAGCCCCGCGCCCGAGACCGTCACCGTGATGGAGCCCACCGACGTGCCCCGGAAGTAGAACGACGCCGTCGACTGCCCCGCCGGCACCGTCGCCGTTCCGCCCGCCATCGAACAGCCTGCGTTGCCGTGAAACGCAAAGCCCGCCGCCGGCATCGCCGTCAGGTTCAGCGCCGTCGCCGCCCCGACCGGCGCCGGGTTCCCGAAGCCGTCGCGCAACTCCACCGTCAGCACCTGCGAGCACGCTCCGGCCACCGCCGATCGCGCCGGCGTCGTGAACGCGATCACCGACGCCGCGCCCGCCGTCACCGTCACGCTCTGGTTCGCCGCCGTCAGCCCGCCCGCGGCCGCCGTCACCCCCACGGTCGCCGCCGACGTGCCCCGCACGTAGAAGCTCACCGAGCTCGAGCCCGCCGAAATCTGCAGCGTGCCCGCCGCCGCCGAGCACGCCGCGTTCGAGTGAAACGTGAAGCCCGCCGAAGGCAGCGCCGACAGCGTCACGTTCGTCGCCACACCCACGTTCGCCGGGTTGCCGAACGCGTCGCGCGCCTCGACCGTCAGCTCCTGCGAGCACGCCCCCGCCGCCACCGTGCGCGCCGGCGTCGTGACCACGAGCTGCGACGGCGCACCGGCGTTGAAGGTCGCGCCCTGCGCGCCCGCCGCCCACCCCGCCACCTGCGCCGTCAGCGTGCGCATGCCCGTCTGCGTGCCGCGGAACCACAGGCTCGCCGACGTCGACCCGGCGCCGAGCGTCACCGACGTCGCCGCCGTCGTGCAGCCCGCGTTCGAATAGAACGTCACGCCCGCCCCGCTCGACAGCCCTACCGTCTGCGCCGCCGCCGGCGCCGACGTGTTGCCGAACGCATCGCGCGGCTGCACCGTCGCCGCCGCGCTGCACCCGCCCACCGGCAGCGTCTGCGGCGCGGTCGTGAACACCAGCCGGTCGGGCGCCGCAGCGTTCACGGTCTGCGTCTGCGTCGCCGGGTTCAGCGCCGCCGCCGTCGCCGTCACCGAGAGCGCCCCCGCCGTCGTGCCGCGCAGGTAGAAGGTCGCGCTGTCCGCCGCCGCCGCGATGTTCACCTGCGTCACCGCCATCGTGCACGCCGCGTCCGAGTAGAACGTCGCGCCCGCGCCCGCCAACGCCACCGCCGTCGAAGCCGCGACCGTACGAGGGTTGTTGAAGCTGTCACGCGACTGCACCGTCAGGCCTTGAGAGCACGCACCCGCCGTCACCGTACGCGCCGGCGTCGTGAACACGAGCTGCGTCGGAGCCGCCGCCGCCGTCACCGTCGCGCCCTGCGTCGCAGGCATCAGCCCCGCGCTGGTCGCCGTCAGCGTCTCGGCCGCCGCCATCGTGCCGATGAAATAGAAGCTCGCCTGCGCCGCGCCGGCCCCGAGCGCCACCGACGTCGCCGCCGTCGTGCACGCCGCATCGGTATAGAACGTGAAGCCCGCCGACGGCATCGCCGTCAGGCCCACCGTCGCCGCCGCGCCCGGCGAGTCGTTGCCGAACGCGTCGCGCCGCGCCACCGTCACCACCGCGCTGCACGCCCCCGCGCTCGCCGTGCGCGCCGGCGTCACGAACGCGAGCCGGTCGGCCGGAGCCGGAGTCACCGTCGCCGTCTGCGCCCCTTCGAGCAAGCCGCCGGCCGACGCCGTCATCGGGTAGGTCGCTGCCGCATTGGAGCGGAAGTAGTACGTGCCCGAGCTCTGCCCCGCCGCGATGGTCAGCCCCGCCCCCGCCGCCGTGCACGCCGCGTCGGTGAACAGCTGCAGCCCGCCCACGCTCAGCGCCACGCTGAGCGCCGACGCGACCGGCGACGCGTTGCCGCTCGCGTCCTGCACCGTCACCGTCACCGCGCCCGAGCACGTCGCGGCCTGCGCCGAGCGTGCGGGGGTCGTGAACGTGAGCCGCGCCGCTGCGCCCGGCACCAGCGTCTCGACCTGCGTCGCCGCCGCCAGCCCCGCGGGCGACGCCGTCACCGTCACCTGCCCCAGCGCCGAGCCGCGAAAGAAGAACGACGCCGTCGTGCCGCCCACGCCCACGTTCAACGTGCCCGCCGCCGTCGCACACGACGGGTCGCTGAAGAACCCGAAGCCCGCCGCGGGCTGCGCCGACAGCGTCACGCCGGTCAGCGCCGCCACCGGCGATACGTTGCCGAACGCGTCGCGCACCTCGAGCGTCGCCGCCGACGAGCAGGCCCCGATGCCGACCGTCTGCGGCGGTGACGTGAACACCACCGCAGCCGGCGCTGCCGGAGTCACCGTCTCGACCTGCTGCGCCGGCGTGAAGCCCGGCGAGGTGGCCTCGATCATCACCGCCGTCGCGACCGTGCCGCGAAAGTAGATGGTGCCCGACGCCGCACCGGCCGCCAGGCTCACCGCGCTCGCCGCCGTCGTGCACGCCGCGTCAGAGAAGAACGTCACCCCCGCGGGCGTCGCACCGAACCCGATGGCCATCGCCGCCTGCGCGACCGACGGGTTGCCCAAGGCGTCGAGCAGCCCGACGTCGAGCGCTCCCGAGCACGCGCCCGCCACCACCGTCTGCGCAGCGCTCGTGAACGTGAGCGCGAGCCCGGCCCCGGCCGTCAGGTTTTCGGTCTGCACCCCGCTCTGCAGGCCCGGCGACGCCGCCGTCACGGTCACCGCACCGGCCAACATGCCGCGGAAGTAGACGATGGTCGTGCTCGTGTTCACCCCGAGCGTCGCCGTGGTCGTCGGCGTCGTGCAGCCCAGGTCGCTGAACAGCTCGAAGCCCGCCGCCGGCGACGCCG
>JAEUJP010000485.1 GCA_016793725.1 Myxococcaceae bacterium
TCGCCGAGCCGAAGGGCGCCCACCACGACGTCGGGCTTCTGCCAGTCGTCGCGCCCGGGCTCGTCGAGGTGGCTCCAGTGGCCGTGCCTCACAGCGCCCCCGTCGTGGCGAGCTCGCCCGTCAGCTCGGCGTTGATGACCGCCGCGGCCTGCATGCCGGCCGCCGCCGCGATCACCGCGGCCTGAAGCCGCGTCGTCAGATCTCCTGCCGCGTAGATGCCGGGCACCGACGTCTCGCGCATCATCGGGTCGACCTTCACGAACCCCTCGTCGTCGAGCGCGAGGCCGAGCGAGCGAACGAGCGGCACCTGCACCTGCGGCGGGTGCATGAACAGGGCATCGACGGCGACGCGCTTGCCGCCGGCCAGCTCGACGGCCTCGAGCTGCTGGCCCTCGCCGAGCGCCTCCCCGCTGCGCGGGGCCCCGTATGTCGCTCCGCTTCGCTGCGCGATCAGGCGCTTCACGTCGGCGCTCTCGATCTGCACCTTCGCCGCGGTCAGCTTCTGCCGCACCTCGTCGCTCATCACGTTCGTGAACAGCGTCACCTCGTCAGACCAGCCGCGCAGCTGCAGCACGAACATCGCGATGTGCGCCGCGCTCACCTCGGGCGCGAGGTAGCCCCAACGTCTTCCGCGAAAGTCCCACCCGTGGCAGTAGGGGCACTGAAACACCGAGTGGCCCCACAGCGGCGCGAGGCCCTCGATGGCGGGCGGCTGGTCGATCATGCCGGTCGCCAGCAGCACGCGGCGCGCCCGCACGTCGCCGGCCCGAAAGTCACCGCGCGAGCCGGTGATGGCCTCGACGCCGGCGTCGCGCAGCACCACGTTCGGGTACTTCGCGAGCTGCGCGCGGGCCTCTCGGCGAAAGTCGGCCGGCGCGATGCCGTCGCGCGACACGAAGTTGTTCAGGTGGCCCGCCACGGCGTTGCGACGCGGGCCGCCGTCGGCGACCAGCACCCGCTTTCGCGCGCGGCCCAGCGTCAGCGCGGCCTGCAGCCCGCCCGGCCCACCGCCCACCACCAGCACGTCGAAGAGCGTGTCGTTCATGCCCGAAGATGTAGTGCTCGCCGCGCGTAGGGCGGCGCTTTCGATCACATCGGCGCCGTTTTCGTTTCGGCGCACATCGACACTGAACTCGTGTTCAGGCACGCTGCGCGGGTGGATCTTCACGCCCGACTCCAGCTCGCGACGCAGCTCGGCCTCTACTTCAAGCGCCATCGGCTTCAGCCCGAGTACGGCATCATGCGCCGCCAGTACACGTGGCTCAGCACCTCGGGCAGGCCGCCGATGCCCGACGACGTGTTCGAGCGGTGGTGTGGGCTGCTGCAGCTGCCGCCCTTCGAGAAGATGTTCGAGGTGCGGCCTGCGCTGAGCCGCTGCGCCTGCGGGGGGCCGACCTGGCGCGTGAAAGAGCGCCGCCTGCCCGACCGCATTCTCACCAGCTGCCTCGACTGCAAGCGCGAGTGGCTGAGCCTCTAAGCCAGCGCCTCGCGCACCCGCGGCGCGACCTCGTTGCCGATGAGCTCGATGCCGGCCATCAGCTGCTCGACCGGCATGGCGCCGTTCGCGTACTTGAGATCGAAGCGCGACAG
Source organism: Myxococcaceae bacterium (assembly GCA_016793725.1). Lineage (GTDB taxonomy): Bacteria > Myxococcota > Myxococcia > Myxococcales > Myxococcaceae > Xiheicaenimonas > Xiheicaenimonas phototrophica. The sequence continues at coordinate 1,591 of JAEUJP010000485.1, forward strand.
CTTCAGCACCTTCGCCGTGCGCACGATCTTGTCGGCCACCGTCTGCGGCGAGCCCACGAAGATCGCGCCGTCGGGGCCCGCCTCGGCGTCGAACTGCGCCCGCGACGGAGGCCCCCACCCGCGCTCGGCCCCGATGCGCGTGCGCTGCTCGAAGAAGTGCGGCCACAGCTCGTCGCGCGCCTGCGCGTCGGTCTTCGCCACGTGCCCGGGCGCGTGCACGCCGATCGGCAACATCGGCTTGCCGAACTTCTTCAGCGCCTCTTCGTACAGCTGCACCAGCGGGCCGAACCGCTTCGGCTCACCCCCGATGATCGCCAGCATCAGGTTGAACCCGTAGCGCGCCGCGCGCACCACCGACTCGGGCGTGCCGCCGACGCCGACCCAGGTCGGCAAGAGCCCGTGCTCGACCGGCGGCACCACGCGGCCGGTTTTCAGCGGTGGCCGGTGCTGGCCCTCCCACTCGACCGGCTTCTGCTCGCGCACGGCCGCGAACAGCTCGAGCTTCTCTTCGAACAGCGTCTCGTACGCGCGCAGATCGAGCCCGAACAGCGCGAACGACTCGATGAACGAGCCGCGGCCCAAGATCACCTCGGCCCGCCCGTTCGACAGCGCGGCGACGGTGCTGAACCGCTGGAAGACCCGAATCGGGTCGTCGGTGCTCAAGATGGTCACCGCGCTGCCCAGCTTGATGCGCGTCGTGCGCGCCGCGATCGCCGCGAGCACCACCTCGGGCGCCGAGACGGCGAAGTCTTCGCGGTGGTGCTCGCCGACGCCGAAGAAATCGAGGCCGAGGCGGTCGGCCAGCACCGCCTGCTCGACCACGTCGCGCAGCGCCTGCGCGTGGGGCACGAGCGCTCCGTCTTTGCCGAGGGTGCGATCGCCGAACGTGTCGAGGCCGAGCTCGAAGGGGGTCGTCATCTTGGTCGCCTCGATAAAGGGGACAGGCTACTTTTCTGCGCAACTGGGCACGCCGCTTGCGCCGTTGCGCAGAAAAGTAGCCTGTCCCCTTTTTTGCGCAACGTGCGCTCACCGGAGCGCTTCCCACCGGCGGCGCAGCGACGCGCGGGACTCGGGGTAGCGCTCGTTCGTGTACGTGACGGCGCCGATGCGGTCGGTGCGGAAGTAGCGAAAGTCGCGGCGCAGCTCGCACCACGCGATCAGCACCCGCGTCGACGACACGTAGCCCACCAGAATCGGCCACACCGTGCGTTCGCTCGTCTTCCCGCTCTCGTCGCTGTAGCGAATCACCAGCTTCTGCTCGCGGCGCGCGTGGTCGCGCAGCTTCGCGAGGTCGACCGTGCCCTCGCGCCGGTGCTTCGACTTCGGCGGCGTGCCCACGACCGGCTCGTCGATCACCGCGCGCATGCCCTTCGGCACGATCGCCGCCACCTTCGCGAGCACGTCGACGGCGGCGGCGGCGAGCGGCGCGTCGGCGTTCGCCACCACCCACTGCGACCCGAGAACCACCGCCTCGAGCTCGTTCAGCGTCAACATCAGCGGCGGCAGATCGAAGCCACCCTCGAGCACGTAGCCCACGCCGGCTTCACCCCGAATCGGCACCCGCCGCGCCATGAGCGCCGCGATGTCGCGGTAGATCGTGCGCCGCCCCGTCTCGAGCTCGGCCGCGATGGCGCGCCCCGTCATCGGGCCCTTCGCCCGCCGGAGCACCTGGATGATCTCGAACAGCCGCTCGGCGCGCCGCATGCCCGGCCCGCATCAATGCATCGCCACGATGATCGTGCAGCTCAAGATGTTGCTGAAGAAGAAGAACGGGCCGTTGACCGCCCCGTAGAACAGCGGCCGGGGGATGTTCGGGTTGATCGCCACGTTGACCGTCGTCGACACGAGGTAGCCCGCTCCGACGACGGCGCTGAACAGCAGCGCGCTGCCGACGGTGCCGATGCCGAGCGCCTGCATCATCACCGCGTTGGTCACCGTCACCACGGCGCCGCACACCATGGGGCCGACGATGAAGAGGGGCGCGGGCTTCTGCGCCCCCAGGTCGCTGCGCCCGAGCGCCTTCGCGTACGGCTTCTTGAACAGCGCCATGTACCAGGCCGCGCCGAGCGCCTGCAGCGCCAGGCTCGCCACGAGCACCGCCAGCCAGTTGATCGAGAGTGTTGGGTTGAACATGCGCGCCAAGGTAGCGAGCCCCTGTTGCCACCGTGATGGCAACAGCCGTACACGCTGCAGGCCATGGCGAAATCGAAGCTGCTCGACACCCTGAAGGCCCGGTTCGAAGACAACCCGCAGCGGCACCCGAAGGTGAAGTGGGCCGACGTGCAGGCGAAGCTCGAGAAGAAGGCCGCCGCGCTCAAGGCGCTCGCGGCGATGGAAGAGACGGGCGGCGAGCCCGACGTCGTCGGCGTCGAGAAGGGCGAGTACCTCTTCGTCGACTGCTCGGGCGAGAGCCCCAAGGGCCGCCGCAGCCTGTGCTTCGACGCGGCCGCGCTCGCCTCGCGCAAAGAGAACAAGCCGAAGGGCAGCGCGCTCGCGATGGCCGAGGCCATGGGCGTCGAGGTGCTCGACGAGCAGCAGTACCGTGAGCTCCAGAAGCTGGGCAAGTTCGACACCACGACGTCGAGCTGGGTGCAGACGCCGCCTGCGATTCGCAAGCTCGGCGGCGCGCTGTTCTGCGATCGCCGGTACGAGACGGTGTTCGTCTACCACAATGGCGCCGAGAGCTATTACGCGGCCCGCGGCTTCCGCGGCCTCGTGCGCGTCTGACCTCGCGCCTGGCGTTCGCGGCCCCCCCCAGGGCCGGGTCTCGCGGTTTCTCAGGAGCCAAGAATACGAATTCACGCAACATTTCTCTCGAACCCCCGACAAACACCTACATCGCACACACGCGATGAACTTCTCCTGAGGGTGACCATGAGCATCAAGTCGGTTCGCGCAGAGATCAAGACGGCGATGAAGCAGAACGCGGGCATCGAGAAGGAGCTGACCCGCGCCGAAGCGCGTCGCATCGTGACCGAGGCGAAGAAGAACGGCGTGACGCCCGGCGAGCTGAAAGAGGTGCAGAAGCTGGTCGGCAACGGCGTCGACCCGGCGGGCCCGATGACGAAGGCGCTGCCCGAGCTGCGCGGCGACTCGTTCTACATGCGGCCGGCGGCGGCCAAGGTGCTCGACACCTTCGTTCGCGCGAACACGCCGGGCGGCCCGAACATGCACACGATGGCGGTGCCCGAGAACCCGACCGACACGAACCCGCCGGTCGTGACGCTCGCGATCCCCGAGAACCCGATCGACAGCGGCCCGCCGATGATGACGCTCGCGATCCCCGAGAACCCGGGCGACAGCGGCCCGCCGATGATGACGCTCGCGATCCCCGAGAACCCGGGCGACGCGCGGAGCTGAGCGCTTCGAATGCCTGGCGTCGGCATCTTCGCCCGGCACACCGACCCGATCGCGAAGCACCTCGCCGCACGTCTTATGGCGCGCGGCGCTGAAGTCGAAGTGCTCGAGCTGGCGCGGCTGACCTCTGGCGCTCCGCTCGCGTTCGACGTCGAAGAGTGGCTGTACGAAGGCGTCGCGCTCTCGGAGCTCGACGCCTTTTTCGTTCGTCAGGTTCCCGCCGAGACGGCCATGCTCGCGGAAGCCCACGTGAGCGCCACCGCGGGCGAGTGGTGGCAGAAGGCGGTGAAGGCGAAAGAGCGCTGGCACCTCGCGCAGAGCGCGCTCCAGCACCTCGAGCTGATGGGTAAACGTGTGCTGAACCCGGCGGCGAGCGTGCCGTTCGACTACAAGCCGCTGCAGCTCGCCGTGCTGCAGCGCGCGGGCATTCGGGTGCCGCGCACGCTGATCACGAACTTTGCCCCGGGCGTGCGGCAGTTCGCGGCCGACGTCGGTGAGGTCATCTACAAGCCGGTCGGCGGCGGCACCGAGACGGCGGTGCTCGACGAGGCCGCGCTCGCCCGCCTCGACGAGCTCGCCGGAGCGCCCGTCATCTTTCAAGAGCGCATCAGCGGGCCCGACATTCGGGTGACGGTGGTGAACGGGCGCATCGTGAGCTCGGTCGAGATCCCCACCTCCACTTCGATCGACTACCGGCTCGACCCCGACTACCGCGCGGGCGCGCAGGCGTACGTCGCGCACGCCCTGCCCGACGCGCAGCAGCGGTGGTGCCTGGAAGCGGCGCGGCTGTGCCACCAGATCGTCTCGGGCATCGATCTGAAGTGGGGCGCCGACGGGTACGTGATGCTCGAGGCGAACTCGGGGCCCGTGTACCTCGACATCGAGCTGAAGACCGGAGCGCCCATCACCGACGCGATCGCCGACGTGCTGCTGGCAGGCTGAGCCCGCTGGCGCGGCCGTCGGCGCCCGTGCGCAATTGGCCGTACGGGTCCGACGAATGAAATGACCGGCGCCCCGCACGTTCGTGGGTCGACCCTCGTCCTCGTCGGCATGAAAAAGACCGCTCTCGTCATCTTCCTCTTCGGTGCTGCCTGTGGCGTCGGTCAGCAGCCCGTCGAAACCGAAGCGCAGTCCGAGGCCTCCCAGCAGTCGCTCGCACCCGCCCCCGAGGCCGGCGGCAACTGCAGCGGCCTCTGCGCCGCCAGCTCGTGCCGCCCCTGGCACACCCTCGGCGAGTGCTTCAGCTGCATCTTGCAGTGCTGTCAGATGATGCCGTCGCAGTGCTGACCCGATCGTGGCGCGCGCTCTTCGCTACCTCGCGATGCCGGCGCGACTCACCCTGATCTGGCGCGCCCGGGCTCCAGCACCGTTGCTCCGGCGCAACGCCTCGAACGCATTCGAAAAAAAGCGCGCAGCCAATGCGACATCGCCGCAGGTCTTCGTCTTGGGGGCATCAGCCGTTCAACCCCGAAACACGGAGAAAGCCATGAAGCTGCGGTCTGTCGTCACCCCACTGCTCACCCTGTTCGTCGCCGCGTGCGGCGTCGAAGCCCCGACGAGCGAGCCCGAGCTGCTCGAAGGCGAAGACGTCGCCAGCACGTCTGATCGGCTCATCAACGCGCCGCTCGACTACCGCCACAAGTGGAGCGTCGGGGTGTGCTCGGGCCCGCTCAACACCGACCCCGCGGTGGGGCCCGTCGGCGCCTGCCTGCAGCCCGGCACGCGCTGCACCGGCTCGCTGATCGCGCCGAACCTCGTGCTCACGGCGCGTCACTGCGTGCACACGATCGACTACTCGCAGGCGACCGACTTCTGCAGCGGCGTCTTCACCACCACGCCGCTCTCGTCGGCCCCCGTGCGCATCACCACCAGCGTCTCGACCATCGGCGCGAACCCCACCTGGTACGACGTCGATCAGGTGCTGACCTCGCCCGTCACCAGCGCGTCGTGCGCCGGCGACCTCGTCGTGCTGAAGCTGAAGAAGCGCGTGCCGCTGAGCGTCGCGCTGCCCGCGCTCGTCGATCTGCGCGAGCTCACCACGCGCAAGCCGGCCAGGGTCGCCGTCGTCGGCCGCGGCGTGATCGACATGATCTACGACACCACCGACTACAGCCCGACCGTCTTCGACAACGGCGGGCTGCAGCGCCGCGTGCTCGAGAACATTCCCTTCGTGTGCGTGTCGAACACGTTCGGTGACTGCGTGGCCCCCGACATCGGCGCGCCGTTCGTCGTCGACACCGGCTACTTTCAGTTCGGCAAGAGCGTGCTCAGCGGCGACTCGGGCGCGGGCATCGTGCGCCAGTGGTCATTCGACCTCGAGCTGCCGCTCATCGTCGGCGTGAACAGCGCCGGCACCGCCGACCCGGTCACCGGCGAGCCCAACTTCGGCTTCGCGACCCGCGTCGATCGCCACAAGTCGTTCTTGAAGTCGGTCTTCTTGAAGCACGCGTTCGGCGCGCGCGCGAACCTGCTCGAAGACTGAGCACGCGTCGTACGACAGCGAGACACCGGCCGGCTGGCGTGCCCAGCCAGCCGTGTGTGTCGGCCGCAGCTGCAGCGGCGAGCCCGTCTCGCTGCCGAACACCCGGGGTACACCGGCGCGCCCGCGCTGCTGCCGCTGCTCACGTCGATCGTCAGTTGTGCTCAACGACGAACTTCACCGACTTCAGCACCTCGGCACCGCGAGTGATTCGCAGCTCCCAGCTGCCCATCTCGTCGAGCGACGGCGACACCTTGACGTCCCGCCCGTCACCCGTGCCGAGGTTGATGGGTTCGTCGAGCCACGGCTTGCCGTTCGCGAACCACCGCAGCGCGAGCGCATCGTCGTGCGCGCAGTCGGTCGCGTCCCACGTCGTCGTCACGGCCACGCGGCCGAACCGCGTCATTCGCCCCTCGAGCGGGGCCTGGCACGTCGGGTCGTCTTGCGCTGCCGCGAGACACACCTTCAGCGAGGTGAGCACCGCGGGCTTCGGCGCGATCGACGTGACGCCGACGCCGAGCTCGCGGTCTTCTCTGCCGTTCTGCTCCCGGCTGTACTTCACGAGCACGGCGAGCGTCTGCTTGTCTTTCGCGAGCCGCGCCGCGCTGAGCGCCCATGCGCTCCCCCCGGTGAGCACCGCCAGCTTGCGCGTCACACACGTGCTCGGCGCCAGCGTGATCTCGGCGCGGTCGAGCTTCGTCTCGATGCCCAGCGTGTACGCCGCCCCGTCGATCTTGAACGTCGTCTTCTTCGCCGACCCCGACGTGTAGAGCTCGGCGCCCGGGTCGTCGCCGAGGCCCAGCTTGCCCAGCTTCGGAGCGACCCGAACCTTGAGCGCCGCCAGCACCTCGGCCTCGCCGCCCTTGCCGGTCTCGGTCTCGCTCGCGAGCACCGCTCCGTCTCTCGTCGAGACGACCTTCAGCTCTGCGCGCGCCTGACCGTCGGGCAGCGTCGACTTCACCCACCAGCCGAACGCCGACGCGTCACCGCTGAAGCCGATGATCTCGGGCGCTGACTTCTTGCCCGGCGGCAGCTCGCGCACACCCAGAATCGCCTCGCTCGTGAAGAGCACGAGCCACGCGCCGATGCGCGACGCGCCCTGCAGCCGGGCCACCCGCGAGTGGTTCGACCACTTCTTCAGCACCCGGCGCGACGCGCCGCAGCGCCACGTGAGGGTGACGTCGTAGAACAGCTCGAGGTTGTCGCTCAGGTTGCGCGACGGCTTGTCGACCGAGGCGATCGCCGCCTCGCAGTCGCCCACCTTCCACACCGACTCGCCCTTCTTGCCCTTCGCCTCTTTCACTTCGATCTTCTCGCCCAGGCCCTGGCCGATCTTCGCCGATTGGAGCAGCTCGGCACTCGAGCGCTTCACCGCTTCACATGCGGCCTTGGGGTCGTCGCGCTTCTCGCTGCTCTTCGTGCACTCATCGTCGATCAGGTCGCACGCGTACAAAGTGCACGTCGTGAATACGCTCTCGGTGTACGCGACGAAGCGGCCGTCGCTCGAGAACCCCAGCACCTCGCGGTCACCTGCCAGCGCCGCAGACGCAAACGACATCGACATGACCAGCAACCGCAGCGTCATCATGTTCCTCCCGCCCGCGGGCCAACATCAGCGCGTCATACACCGAGAGAGACGAGGTAGGTTGCGCGCGAATGTCGCTGCCCGCAGCCCAGCTCGAAGCGCACCGCACCGCCCTGACCGGCCACTGCTACCGAATGATGGGCTCGGTCGTCGACGCCGACGACGCCGTGCAAGAGACCATGGTGCGCGCCTGGCGAAACCTCGAGCGCTTCGATCAGCGAGCGTCGCTGCGCGCGTGGCTCTACCGCATCGCCACCAACGTCTGCCTCGACATGCTGAACAAGCCGTCGCGCCGAGCCCGCCCGATGGAAGTGGGCCCCGGCACCCCCGAAGATCCGCTCGTCGAGAAGCCGCGCGAGCACTGGCTGGAGCCGATACCCGATGCCCGCGCGATTCC
>JAEUJP010000486.1 GCA_016793725.1 Myxococcaceae bacterium
GCTGGCACCCCCAGGGCTTCGTCACCTACTTCGAGTCGGGCACCTGCTCGCTCGTCGACCCGGGCACGGTGAACGTCTGCTGCTCGACCACGGTGTTTGGCGAGGTGGCTTGCCAGGACGAGCCGTTGCCACCTGTCCGTGTCGGTAATGTTGTCCGTGCCGGGACTGCTGTCGGTAGGTATCGCTCTCGGCCGATCGCAGAAGACGACACTCAGCGATGCGCGCGAGCCCTCACGGCACCGACTCGAAACCCCACTCGAGCGCCGTCATCTTCCCCGTAGCGTCGCGCGCCGTGAGCGACAGCACGTGCCGCCCCGGCGCCAGCATCACACCCCCGTGCTTCGGCGGCAGCGCGTCGAGCGACACGTTCACTTGCGCCTCCACCGACGTGTGCGCCTCGTTCGGCAGCAGCGTGAAGTACGGCACGCCGCTCCACACGGTCTCGCCGTCGAGCTGCCACTCCATCGCGCGGAGCCCGTCTCGGTCGGTGCAGCGCGCATCGATGAACGTCGTGCGCTGCGAGAGCGGCGTCAGGCTCGCGTAGCTCTGGAAGTAGCAGCGCGGCGGGCCGTCGTCTTCGGCGTCGTGCCACGCGAGCCACTCACCTATCTCGTGCGAGCACACCGGGCAGAACGGGTCGCCGCTGCGGTTCATCGCGCACGTCGCCGTCGGGTGAAAGATGCCGGTCGCGTAGCGCGCACCGCCCTCGACGGCGCCGTCGACCAGGTGCCGCCACGGCGGGTTCTCACCGTCGGTCGTCAGGTTCGCCGGCGACGCGAGCCGATGCGCATCGAGCCGCTGCCAGCTGCGAAACGACGCCTCGACGCCGGGCGGGTAGATGAAGCGCTCGCGCGGGGTCGGAAACGCGTCGTGCGTGTCGGTGTACTCGTCGCCCAGCCCGATGAGCCAGTGCCCGAGCTCGTGGTCGAGCACGTCGGCCCCCACCGCGAGCGAGAGGTGAATCGGGCCGGTCGCGTTCGCGCGACCCTGCCTCGTGTTGCTCACCATGACGACGGCGTCGGCCCCTACCGGAAGCAGCGCCTCGAGCAGGCCCGGCGTCTCGCGCTGGTGTGACGAGAACGGCGCGCCGTCGGGGAGCAGCGGGTCGGCCTTCAGGCAGCCGCCGAACGTGGTCTCGGGCAGGTCGACCCGCAGCACCTCGAGCCGGTCGTCGAGCCGCGCCACCAGCCCTCCGCGGCGCAGGCCGTCGTCGATCAGCTTCGCGACGTGCGCGCGAAAGAAGTCGAGCTCCTCGGGGCTGAAGCCGTCGGGCACGAACGCGATGCGCACGCGGCGCTTGTTCGGCGCCGAAGCCTCACGCACCACCGCCGCACCCACGCAGGGCCCGTCTTCGAAGCAGACCCCGCCGCCCAGCCGCGTGAACACCATCGGCGGCAGCAGCGCGCCGTCTTCGGCGCAGCGCTGAGGCAACGGTGCTCCGCAGCCCACCGTCAGCACCGCGGCCCCGAGCGCGAGATGTCGTCTCATGGGGGCGCACCGACGTGGCTGTGCGTCGCATATTCAGCGTCGTGGTCGTTTCCATGGAGAATGACGGCGCCATGAGCGGCCCACTCACCCGCGTCGAGCTGCCCGACGCCTCGGCCACGGGCCAGCCGCGCTACGTCACCCACGGCGGGTACGGCGGCGACCGCGTGCTCGCCGACGGCGCCGTCGTCAGCACCGGCCCCGACGCCATCTTCGAGTGGGAGCTCGCCACGCGCCGCCTCGTTCGCACCACCTGGTTTCGCGACGGGCTCACCGTTCGCCGCGTCTCACTCGACGCAGACGTCTTCTTCACCGAACACGGTGTGCTCCACGTGTGGCGCCGCGCCACGCGAACCCTCGAGCCGCTCTTCGCCGTGAAGGAGCCACGCCTCTCGCCAGACGGCACACACCTCGCGCAGAAGGTCGGCGACACGGTCGAGGTCACGCGCATCGCCGACCGGCAGGTCGTCGCCCGCATCGCGCCTCGGTTCGAGCACTTCGAGCTCGGCCACGCCGGCCGCTGGCTGCTCTTCACCCACTCGGTCAGCCCGCAGAGCGGCTCGGGCTGGCTCGAGGTCGCCGTCGTCGAGACCGCTACCGCGAAGACGGTGCTCGGCTGCGAGCCCTTCGGCGACGACGCCAGCGCGTTCTTTTCGGGCGACGGCCTGGCGGTCGAGTTCGACGGCAGCCGCAGCGACAACGCGCCCGTGCTGCTCGACCGCGCGACCCCTCGCATCGCCACGCCGAAGGCGCCGCAGGGCATGCAGTGGCGCAAGGGCACGGTGCCATTCGCCATCGACGCGCGAGGCCGCCCGCTGCTGTGGGCGGGCCGCAGCCTCGACGGCATGCCCGACGAGCCCGTCGACGTTCACCACGCCGCGCTCTCGTGCGACGGAGCCTGGCTCGCCGTGCTCGACTCGAACGGCAAGGGCTTCGTGCGTTCGCTCGGCACGGTGGCGCGGCAGCAGCCGCTCGAGCTGCCCCGCGGGTTTCGCCCGCACGCGCTCGCCGTCACATCGAGCGGCGGCGTCGTGCTCGCGTCGCTCGCGGGCGTGCAGCTGCCCGACGGCCGCACCGTGAAGCTGCCGAAGACCGCGTGGAACCCGCAGCTCGCGCTCAGCCACGACGCGCGCGTCATCGCCGTGCGTGGCGACGGAGCCCTCGACCCCGTCTTCGTGCTCGCCGGCGGCGCGGTCACCCCCGCGCTCGAGCCCACGTCGAGAGACGCGGCGCCACGCGCCCTCGCGCTCAGCCCCGACGGCGCGCGCCTCGCCACCTCGACCTGGGCCGGCCTCGAGGTGTGGGACGTCGAGACCCGCAAGCGCACCACCTTCATCGAAGGCGCCCCGCTCGCCGCGGCCCTCGCCTGGTCTTCAGACGGCCGGCTGCACGTGTGCCGTCACGATACGACCGTTTCCATTGTGGAATAGGGCGCGACTTGCCCACCTTCGAGCGCCGGGGCTAGACGAGAGGCCTCATGCGCCGCCTATCGCCGCTGCTGGCCCTCGCAGCCTTCATCGCCTGTTCCGAGACGTTCGACGAACCGCGTGTGCTCCGCACGCTGTCGCCGATTCAGGGGGGGGTGCTCGACGGCACGAACAACCCCAACGTGGTGGCGATCATCATCAACCGGCCCAGCGGGGTCGGCATCTGCAGCGGCACGCTGATCGCGCGCAACCTGGTGCTGACGGCGCAGCACTGCGTGGCGCCGTCGACGAGCAGCCAGCAGTGCGGCAACAACTTCGGCACGATGTACCCGACGAATTCGTTCTACGTCACGACGCACCAGAACCTCGCCGCGCAGGTCTTCTCGACCGGCCAGTTCCCCGTCATCAACGGGGTCAGCTGGTTCGGGGTCAGCGCGGTGCGCCGGCCGAACACCAACATCTGCGGCGGCGACATCGCGGTGCTCGAGCTCGCGCAGAACGTGCCTTCGACCGTCTGCCCCGCGATTCCGCGCGTCGACGTGCCGGTCACGCTCAACGAGACGTACTCGGCGATCGGCTTCGGGGTGACGTCGCCGACGGGCGGCCCCTCGGGCACGCGCTACATCGCGACGGGCATGACGGTGCAGTGCGCGAGCAACTGCGGCGGCGGTACACACCCGGTGCTCGAGTGGGTGGGCGGCAGCTCGCAGCAGAAGGGCGCGTGTGAGGGTGACTCGGGTGGCCCTGCGCTCGACGCGCTGCGCCGCATCACCGGCACGGTGTCGCGCGGCCCGGGCAACGCGTGCAACCAGGCGGTGTACGAGAGCGTCTACGGCAACGCCGCGTGGATCAAACAGGTCGCGACCACCGCGGCCACGAACGGCGGTTACGCGCGCGCCGGGTGGGTGACGAACGGCGCCACCTCGAACCCGAACAACGGCTACTGCGGCATGGGCGGCGGCACCGGCGGCGGCAGCGGCGCGAGCTCGTGCCCCATGGGCACGCTGTGCGGTGACGTGACGGGCACGGGCAACTACCAGTGCCTCGACCCCAACACCATCACCGGCTTCCCCGCCAACGCGCCCGCGTGCGGCTCGGGCGTCGGCCACTGCGGCGCCGGCTCGTCGTGCTGGCTCACCTCGGCCTCGCCCACGTCGGGCCGCTGCCTCGTCGACTGTCAGGTGACGCTGCCCGACGGCGGCCTCAGCCCCATCGGCCCTGCCCTCCCAGGCCCCGGCTCGTGCAGCGTGCCGGGCCGCGCGTGCATCGACGCGAACGGCATGGGCGCCTTCATCTGCCTCGACCCGTTCTCTGCCACGGGCTTCCCCCCCAACGCTCCGGCCTGCGTCAACGGCAGCTGCTCGGGCAACTCCAGCTGCTGGCTCGCGACGGGCGGTAACCCCGCGGGCAACTGCCTCGAGAACTGCATCCCCGACGGGGGCACTGCGGGCGGTGGCATGGGCGGCACGGCCGGCGGTGGCATGGGCGGCACAGCGGGTGGCGGCATGGGTGGCACGGCCGGCGGCGCGCAGGCCGGCTGCCCGGCGGGCCACGTGTGCATCTCGCCGGCGGCGGGCCGCTTCGCGTGCGCCGACCCGTCGACGCCCGACGGCTACCCGGCGAACGCGGCCGCGTGCGGCGCCGGCATGCCGTGCCCCTCGGCGTTCACGTGTTATGGCCCGGCCGGCGCTCCGTCAGGGCGCTGCCTCAAAGACTGCATCGGCGGCGGCACGGCGGGCGGCACCGGCGGCACGGCAGGCGGCGGCCAGCAGGGCACGGCGGGTGGCGGCCAGCAGGGCACGGCCGGTGGCGGCCAGCAGGGCACGGCCGGTGGTGGTCAGCAGGGCACCGCCGGCGGTGACGGCGCTGCAGGCGGTGACGGCGCAGCGGGCGGTGACGGCGCTGCGGGCGGTGACGGCGCTGCGGGCGGTGACGGCGCCGCCGGTGGTGTCGAGGCCTCGGCTGGCGGCGAAGGCACTGCCGGCTCGGGCGGCACCGCGGGCACCGGTGGCACCGCAGGCGGGCTCGCCGGCCCGGTTCCCGTGAGCGGCTGCGGCTGCAGCTCGGGCGAGGGCTTCTCGCTGGCGGCGCTGCTGCTGCTCGTGCGGCGCCGCCGCTTCTTCACTTCTTGAAGCGAAACGAGACGGTCAGGCGGTCGCCCGGCAGCACCTTCATCTGCTGGGTCACCGTCTGCTTCGTCACCTTGTCGACGACGTCGATTTTCACCGGCCCCGCTTCGACCTCGAGGTTGAACTGGCGGCGGCCGATCGACGTCTCTTCAGCCCCGTTCACGAACACGGCGAACGACTCGCTGCGCGTGCCGTCGATGAAGCCCTGAACGACGCCGCGCGTGAGGCAGTGCGAGTGGCTCGACCACCTGCCCTTCACCCGCTGGCACTTCGCGTACTCGCCGACGAGCGAGACGATGTCGCTCTTGGGGCGGGCGTCGCAGCTCCAGAACTTCATGTCGGGTGTGCACGGCTTGCAGCCCGGCCCCGAGCCCGAGCCGCGCACCGGGCGGCACGCCGTGTTCGCCTCGCACGCCTCTTCGTTTTTGCCCTTGCAGTCGACGGCCTGGCCGCGGCAGAGCGCGTCGCGCGCCCCGGGAAACTCTCTATGGGCGTCGGCCTGCTCGAGCGTCTTGCACGCCTCGGTCACCTCGTCGGCGAGCGCCGGCAGGGCGACGAGCAGCACGAGCGCGGCGAGGTTCTTCATGTCGCCGACTCTAGGCCGCGCCGCGAATGCAGTCGCGCCCGGCCTGCTTCGCTTCGTACAGCGCCTTGTCGGCGCGCCCGACCCACAGCTCGAAGACCTCGCCCCGGGCTCGCTCGGCGACTCCGAATGAAGCCGTGATGCGCACGTTCGGCTGCTTCTCGAAGCGCAGCCCCTTCATCGCGCGCTGCACGCGGCCGGCGATCTCGAACGCCACCTCTCTCGGCGTGTTCGGCAGCAACAACAAGAACTCTTCGCCGCCCCAGCGCGCCACGACGTCGAGGCCGGCGCGCAGCTCGCGCGACAGCGCCGTCGCCGCGGCCCGCAGCACGTCGTCGCCGAAGCCGTGGCCGTGCGTGTCGTTGACCTCTTTGAAGCGATCGAGGTCGAGCATGATGCAGCACAGCGGGGCCTCACCGCGCTCGTGCCGCTCGACGGCGAGGTCGAGGCGCTGCTTGAAGCCGTGCCGCGTGAACGCGCCGGTGAGCTGGTCGCGCTCGCCGATCTCGACCTGCCGGTGCAGCCACGCGAAGCGCGACGCGATCGCCACCACCATCGCGCCGACCAGCGTCGCGAAGCCGAGGTACGAGTCGACGTGCACGTCGATGACGTGCATCGTCCACCCCAGCTCGAGAATCGACGTCAGCGCGTATGCCGCCGCGCCGGCGAGAATCGCCCGTGCTCCCATCTGCCCGCGAATCGCGCCCCCCACCGTCCAGTACAGGCTGAGGCACAGCGCCAGCACCAGCAGCAGAATGCCGAGCGGCAGCACCGCCCGCTCGAACGCCGGGTACACCCAGTGCACGAACGAGCTCGTCACGAGCACCACCCCGCCCACCACGCCCGTCGCCGTCGCGATGCCCGCCCACGGCTGGTCTTTGCGCTCGAAGAACAGCGAGAAGAACTGCACGAACAGGTACGGCAGCGCGAGCACCGGCACGAACACCAGGTACGCGTTGAAGTCGGGGCTCGACGAGACGAGGTAGCCGAACGTGTTGATGCCCGCCGTGATGGAGGCGAGGCACACCGCGATGCCGCCGAACGCCAGGTGGTGCCGCTCGCGCCGCCGGCCCACGAAGAGCACGAGGTGAAAGAAGCCGGCGAACGCGAACAGCGAGAACAACATCGAGTTGCGCTGCGTGTCGCGCTCGTGGTGCTCGCGCACGAGCTGCTCGGGGCCGAGCAGCACGCTCGAGGCCTGCACGCCGCCGTTGCCGTAGAAGGTGCGCACGCGCAGCTCGAGCAGGTTCGTCTCGCCCGGCTTCAGCGCCGCGAACGGCAGCCGCCACACGCCCTGCCGAAAGTCTTTCTCGACGAGCTCGCCGCTCGGGCCAATCTTGCCGCGCCCGCCGGCGAGCACGCCGTTGACGTAGACCTCGTACGCGTTCGCGGTCATCGGCACGCGCACCGCCGCGTCACGCTCGCCCCAGTCGGTCGGCAGCGTGAAGCCTGTGCGCAGCCACAGCACGCCGTCGTAGTGAACGTTCTGAAAGGGCAGGTTGCCGGGCACCCGAACGTCGCGCCAGGCGTCGCCGGTCTCTGAGGCGCGCAGCTGCCACGTGCCGTCGATCGAGATGGCGCGGTCGCCCTGCACCGCGAAGGGCGCAGCGCTCAGCAACACGGCCGACAGCACGGCGAGCACGACGGGTTACCCCACCACCGCGAGCGCGATGACCGTGGTGAGCCACACGAACAGGCCTTCGCCGGCGCCGAGCGCCGCCGCGAACCCGAAGCCCCGCTTCTGCATCGCGCCCGACATCGCGGGCAGCGGCAGCGCGAGCAGCGCCTCGCCCAGAACCACGAAGAGTGGAGCCAGACCGAAGAGCATCGGCACGTGCTGGTAGTACCACCAGTCTGCCTTGGCGGCGATCGCCTCGAACCCGGGAATGTAGAGGCCCGAGACGGCCGCCATCGCGAGCGCCGCCTTCCACCCGCCGAGCTTCTGCTGGAACCACAGCGCGATGGTGCCGTTCGTGACGAAGATGAGCGCCCAGCTGAACGGCATGTAGAGGGGCGTGTCGATGATGAACGGGCCGCCCGGGTCGTAGACGAGAATCAGCTTTCGAATCAGCCAGGTGTCGTTCGCGAGCTCGGCGAAGCCTGCGGCGAGCCCGAAGACGAACAGGCGCGCGAAGAGGGGCTCGCTGTGGCGAAAGCAGAAGACGCCGAGCATGGCGAGCTCGAGCACGACCGAGAAGCTGGCCGCCGCCCAGCCGAGGTGCAGGGCGGCCGAGACGCCGGCGATGACGAGGCTGACGGCGTTCGCCACGGCGATGAAGACCCAGTCGCGCTTCGTCATCACGTGAGCACCATGGCGATGAAGTAGGCCGCCCAGATCCACAGGCCGGCCGCCACCCCGGCGAACGCCGCGGCGACGAGGCCCCGCTCGTCGAGCACGAACATCACGAGCGGCGTCATCACCGCCCCCACCAGCGCCTCGCCGATGATGATGTACCAGGGCACGACGCCCAACATCGGCACGCCCGTGTACGTCCACCAGCCGGCGTAGTGCGCGAGCCCTTCGTAGATGGGCACGTAGATGCCCGTCACCACCGTCGAGAACAGCATGCCCTTCGCGAGCCCGTACTTCTTCGACACCACCCAGCCGAAGAAGCCCATCGACAAGAGAATGCCCGCCCACGACATCGGCATGTACGCGGGCGAGTCGATGATGAACGGGCCCCACGGCTCGTAGTGCAGCGTCTTCGTCACCGAGACCAACCACCAGTCGGCCGCGAGCTCGGTCAGGCCCGCGAAGAGGCCGAACACGAGCAGGTTCTTCAAGATGTCGCGCCCGCGCCAGGTGACGTGCGCGAGGTACAGCACGCTCGTCACCTGGCGCAGACGTACGCCGACCACGCACCCCAGCCCATCAGCGCGTCGAGCAGCGCCCACGCGGTGCCGACGGCGTTGATGACGAAGAGCAGGTGATCGTCGCGAGAGATCGGGTCTTCGGTCGGCCCCACCGGGTCGAGAATACCCGTGGAGGCAGGGAGTCCGCGAGATTCATGCTCACGCCGTCAGGCGCTGCCCACCGGCTTCGACCTGCGACACCAGCCGCTCGGTCGCCTCGACCACCCGCTTCACGAGGCCGGGCTCTTGCCACCCCTTCGGCGCCATGAACTTCGACATCGGCTTGTCGCCCGAGAACAGCGCCAGCGGCCGCTGCTCGAGCCCCGCAGCCGTCGCACAGAACACCGACGACCGGGCCGCCTTCTCGGGCGACCTCATCAACATTCGCGCGAACGCCGTCGAGAAGATGCCGCCCACGTTCTTCATCGACGCCGTGTCGACGATGCCCGGGAACGCGCCGAGCATCGTCACCCCCGTGCCCGCGAAGCGCCGCTGCCACTCGACCATCGCCGCGAGGCTCGCGAGCTTGCCGCGCCCGTACGCCTCGAACGTCTTGTACGTGCCCTTCGCACAGGTGAGGTCGTCGAAGTCGATGGGCGAGGGCTGCCCCACCAGCATCACGACCCGCGCGCGGCCGGCGACGAGCGGCGCGAAGAGCTCGCGAATCAGCACCCAGTGCGCGACGTGATTGATGGCGAACGCGCTCTCGATGCCCTCGGCGGTGAGCTCGCGGCCCGCCGGCACGAGCCCCGCGTTGTTGATGAGCACGTCGATGCGCGGGTGCCGCGCCTTCAGCTCGGCGGCCGCGCGCTTCGCTCCTTCGACGAGCGACAGGTCGGCCGTCACCGTCTCGACGTCGTCGTTCGTGCTCTGCTGCTTCACCTCGCGCAGCGCCTCGGCCGCACGCGCCGGGTCTCGGCTCACCATCACGACCTTCGCGCCGAGCTTCGCGATGCCGAGCGCCGTCGCTTTGCCGATGCCCTGGCTGGCTCCGGTGATGACGACGACCTTGCCTCTGAGCGTTGGGTTCATGCCTCGTCAGATGGGGCTCGCCGAGAACCGTCGCGTGAAGAAGTGCAAAGCGGCACAATTGCGCCATGCCCGCTCTCATCGTCGTCGGAGTCATCGGCCTCATCGTCGGCATCTTTTTTCTCGCGAAGCACCTCGAGAAGAAGCGCACCGAAGCGGTGCACGCGTGGGCCGAGCAGAACGGCTTCACCGCCGACCCCGGCTGGGGCGAGTTTCACGCGACGCTCGAGCCGTTCAAGCTCTTCAACCAGGGCCACAGCCGCAAGCTGCGAAACCTGATTCGGGCGACGCGGGGTGACGACCAGATCGCGATCTGCGACTACCAGTACACGACCGGCTCGGGGAAACATCAGCACACGCACATGCAGACGGTGTGCACGGTGCGGTCGGGCCGGGCCGCGCTGCCGCACTTCTTCGCGCGCCGGCAGGTCGCGCTGTTCGACTTTCTCGGCAAGGTGTTCGGCGGGCAAGACATCAACTTCGACGAAGACCCCGAGTTCTCGAAGGCGTACGTGCTGCAGACGCAAGACAACGAGGGCGAGCTGCGCCGGCTGTTCAACGAGCAGACGCGCTCGGTGTTCACGCGGCTCGCGCCGAAGGGCGTGCAGGTCGAGGGGGTCGGCGGCACCCTCGTGTTTCATTTCGGGCGGAGGCTGGGGCCCGAGCGGTTCGGTGAGCTCGTCGACGATGCGCTCGCGGTGCGGCAGGTGCTTCGCTGAGCCGTGTGACGTCTGCTGCGGTTGCCGAGCCCCACCGGCGAGTGGAGCGACATTCGGGGCCCCGCACCGCGGGGAGTTGCTCGGGCTGACCTGCCCGCGCACGACACGACAGCCGACGTGCGACGGCCGGCTTTCTCGGCGGCGGGTTGCCTCGACCCCCGCGCTGTCGCATCTCTGTCAGCCGGCGCGCCCACGCGAAGCAGTCACAGCAACGTCGCAGGCTGCGAGTGCGCCACGAATCGAGGCTCATCGAACCCGCGACGACGAACCCGGCCGGAGGCCACGCCTCAGCGCAGCCGCGCCGCGATGCCCGCGAGCCGCCGCTCGATGACACCCGACATCTCGGCCACCGCCGCGCGACCCTCGGCCTCCGTCACCCCGTACGCCTGCGAGAGCCACCCGAAATCGAAGTCTTCGAACGCCGCGCGAAGCCGCTCGCGCCACAGCCCCATGCCGCCCACGAACACCTTCGCGCCCTCGGCGTCGGCGCTCGCCTCACCGCTGAGCAGCGGCAGCGACAGCAGCACCAGCGTGAGCACGCAGCCGTGCCGAAAGTCGTCGTCGAGCTCGGGCGCCGCGGCCGGCACCGCAGCCCGGTACCGCTCGAGGCACTGCGCCTGCACGGCGCGCCGCTGGGCGGTCGGCAGCGACAGCAAGAGAAAGTACGCGACGTCGTACGCCGCGCGCCCGAGCCGCACTGCCTGCCAGTCGATCAGCACGAACCGCGAGCCGAACAGCATGTTGCCCACGCGCGCGTCGCCGTGAATCACCGTCTGCGGCTCGTTCATGCGCAGCCAGCTCTGCACGAGCAGCGAGCGCGCGGCGGGGCTCCACCCGCTGAAGGCTGCCAGCGAGCTGAACCACCGCACCACGCCGGGTGTGATGGGCATCACGAGCTTCGTCGTCGAGCCCCAGCAGCGCGTGTGCAGCGCCGCCAGCCCGTCGATGGCCGCGTCGATGTGGGTCTGCGGCAGCGACGGCTCGTCTTCGCGGTGCTCGACCGCGCCCGTCATCTTTTCGGTGATGAGGCACAGGTTCCCCGTCACCGCCGACGCCTTCGCCACGTACGCGCGCGGCGCCGGCAGCCCGGGGTGCTGGCTCAGAAACTCGCCGTTGAACTGCACCTCTTTCACCGCGTTCAGCTGCAGGTTGAAGATGGCCCGGTTCCACACCGAGCCCACCTTCGGCGCGTGCTTCACGAAGAAGTCGTGGCCGCCCACGCGCAAGAAGCCGCTCTCAGACCGAAACGCCACCGTCTTCGTCAGCGGGGCCACCTCGACCTCACCCTCGAGCTTCAGCTCGCGCCGCACCCACCCGGGGTCACGCGCCAGCGCGGCGAGGTCGCGCGGAAAGCCCGGTGACGGCTTCAACACGCGGTCGAGCAGCGCGACCCACCAGCCCACGACCGCCATCGGTATGACGAGCAGCCAGCCGAGCACGTCAGTGGAGCTGCGAGATCATGAGGTGCGCCACGCTGAAATAGATGAACAACCCCGACGCATCGACGACCGTCGTGATGAGCGGCGCCGACACCACCGTCGGGTCGATTTCGAGCTTCTGCGCCAGCAGCGGCACCATCGAGCCCACTGCGTTCGCCCACACGCACACCACCAGAATCGTCACCGCCACGCAGCCCGCGAGCTCGCTGCCCACGCCCCACATCAGCGCGCGCCCGAACGCGATGCCGCCGAGCAAGAGGCCCAGCGCGAGCCCGGCCGACACCTCGCGCAGCAGCACCCGCAGCGCATCGCCGAGCCGCACCTCGCCGAGCGCCAGCGCCCGAATGATGGTCGACACCGTCTGCGAGCCTGCGTTGCCGCCCGTGCCGATGAGCAGCGGCACGAAGAACGACAGCGCCACCACCTTCGCGAGCTCGTCTTCGAACGAGCGCAGCACCGTGCCGGTCAGCGTCTCGGCCACGAACAACAGCACCAGCCACGTGAGGCGGCTGCGCACCACGCGCGACAGCGGCGTCTGGAAGTAGGGCAGGGCGGCGGCGATGTTGCCCTGCACGGCGCCCTGGTTGAGGCCGGCCTTGCCGACCTTCTCGAGCGCGGCGTCGAGCAGATCATCGACGCGCACGGCTCCGACGAGGTCGCCGTTCTTGTCGGTGACCGGCAGCGACAAGAAGTCATGCGTCTGGATGATCTCTGCCGCCGCCCCGCGCTCGGTCTCTTCGTTCACCGAGATGGGGTCGCGCGTCATCAGCTTGTCGACCAGCGCCGCCGGGTCGGCCACCGCGAGCTCGCGCAGCGGCACCACGCCGACGAGCCGCTTGCCGTCGGTCACGTAGCAGTTCACCGCCACCTCGATGTCGTCTTTGTTCGCGCGCAGCACCTCGAGCGCGGCACCCGCCGTCACCGTGCGGTCGACCCGCCACAGCTTCGGCGTCATCAGCCGCCCGATGCAGCTCTCGCCGTGCGCCAGCAGCCGGTCGAGCACCACCTTGTCTTCTGCCGGCAGCGCCGCCTCGATGCGCTCACGCTCGACGTCGCGCATCTGCGACAGAATCGCCGTGCACTGGTCGGTCTGCAGAAACGTCAGCAGCTTCGCCGCGCGCTCGGGTGGCAGGTCACCCAGGGTGCGCGCCGCGATCGCCGGGTGCGCCGCGCGCAAGATGGTCGCCGCGCGCCGGTCGTCGGCGGCCTCGACGATCTGCTTCGCCTCGTTCGCGTGGCGCCGCGACAGGTCGCGCCCCACGTCGACTGGCCGCACCGTGCCCAGCGCCGCCTTCAGCCCGTCGCGCTTCTTCAGCGCCACGTCGATCGCCGAGAGGTCTGCGAGGGGTACCGCGCTCGCAGGGACGTCGTCGTCTGCTCCGGGTGCCGCTCCGCTCATGGCGGCCTTCTCTCACGTTTCGGTGGTGCGGGTACTCCGATGCTGGTCGCCCTCACGCGCTGCACGGCACAGGCGGGGGCGGGGTGTCGGGCAGCTTCAGAACGCCACCCGGAGTAGAATGAGCGCGCCTCGCGCCGGGTCACCCTCATGAAAAGAAACCTCTGGGCGCTGCTGCTCGCGATCACTGCGTGCGAGCCCACAACGACGCTCCATGCCAGCCCCGCGGTGGGCACGCTGCGCCAGCCGCTGCCCGGTGGCCCGCCGGGTACCATCGGCCTCTCACCGCCGTCGAGCCAGCCCGGTGACCGGTTCGGGCACGCGCTGGCCTGGGGCGACTTCAACAAAGACGGCCAGCCCGACCTCGCGGTCGGAGCTCCGGGAGTGTCCGCCGGGCGGGGGAACATCTACGTCTTCTACGGCCCGCTCGACCCGCAGCTCTCGGTGGCCTACGGCGCGCTGTTCACGACGCCGAGCTCCGCACTCGCCAGCACCCTCGCGGCGGGCGACTTCAACGCAGATGGCGTCGACGACCTCGCCGCCGGTGCCCCTGGGTGGAGCAATGAGGTCGGCAGCAAGGTCGGCGCGGTCGCCGTCTTCAGGGGGCAGGAGCCGGCCGGCCTTTCGCCGACCGCCGAGCTCATCGACCCGACGTCGCTGGGGCTCGGCGAGGGCGCGCGCTTCGGGGGCGCCCTCGTCGGTGTGCCGGGGGGGCTCTGGGTCGGCGCGCCCGGTGGGGCCGACGCCGGCTACGCGGTTCTCTACACGGCGCAGGGAGCCGGCTCTCCGCTGTCCCAGCTGAACGTGCTCAGCGGGGCGCCGAGCTTCGGCACCGCGCTGCTCCCGCTCGACCTCGACGGCTCGAACAGGCTCGATCTCGCAGTCGGCGTGCCGGCGAAGGCAATCAACCGCGGCGCCGTCGCGACGTTCATCTCGTCGGGCAACGGCTTCACGCCCGGCATCGAGAACTTGGGCAGCGCGGTGCTGCCCAACCGCTCGGGCAGCGTTCTGCTGCGCGTGGGCAGCCGTGTCGTCGTCGGGGCCCCCGCTGGGTTGGGCTACTTTCAGGTGGCAATTCCGCTGGCCTCGGGGGCCTTCGCTTCTCAGGCCGTCGTAGGCTCCAACGGGGGCGACTTCGCCGCCGCGCTCGAGGTGAGCGACCTCGACAACGATGGCGCGTACGAGCTCTACGTCGGCGCCCCCGGAGTCGACGCCGTGAACCGATATCTGGGCATCAACCTCTCGACGCAAGCCCCCGCCCTGGCGAGCCTCTCTGGGCGGTTCGGCAGCGCCCTCGCGGGCAACGTCGACGCGCTCGGCGACGAGGCGCAGGAGCTCGCCGTCGGCGCGACAGACTACGTCGACCTCGACGCGGGAGTGCTCGGCGGAGCGGTCTTCGTCTTCGTCGGCGACGCAGGGCAGGTCGTTCGCAGCGACGGTGGCATGAACACCTCCGACGCGGGCAGGGCCGATGCCGGGGGCCCCGCGACCGATGGCGGCGGGGCCTTCGGCGTTTCGATCGAGCTCTCGACCCAGGCCGATCAGACGGTCACGCTCACGCCGCTGCTGTCGGGGCCGACGCCGAGCACGGCGCGCTTCACGTGGGACTTTGGCGACGTGAGCCCACTCGAGCTGACGACCACGCCGACGGCGGTGAAGCACCGCTACGCGGTGCCGGGTGGCTACCGGGTGCGCCTGACGGTCGCCGCGCTCGACAACGACGTGGCAAGCGAAGACGTGCAGGTGAAGATCGCCGATCGCCTCGGGCGCCAGCCGCCCGACGCGCGCATCACGAACCCCGGCCTGGTCACCATCAGCCCGGGCGGGTCGGTGATGCTGAACTGCGTGACCAGCGAGCCGAGCGCGCCAGTGCGCTGGGACGTGTCGACGGGGCCGCTCGCAGTGATGAACCCCATCGTCTTCAACCCCCCGCAGGGGGCGACGCGCGTTCACTGCTACGTGCAGGGCGCGAACGGCCTCGTGGCGCACGACTCGGTGCTGGTACGCAACTCGACGGTGGCGCCGAACCAGTGCCGCCTCGCGTTCGCGCCGCCGGCGGGCGCGCTGCCGCTCGGCGTGGTGCACTCGGCCGCCCTGCCGGTCGCGCTGCGGCCGGGAGCGACGGTGACCCTCGAGAACGACACGCCGCTCCCGCTCGACAGCCAGTTCCTCTACACCACGAAGGGGTTTCACCCGGTGTCGCTCGAGGCCGGCCTCGCGCCCGACGTGGCGCACTGCACCGATCGCGCGAGCGTCTTCACCTACGAGCCCCTCGTGCTGGGCTCGAAGCCGGCGCCGCCGAAGTGCGGTGAGGCGCTGAGCTGGTCGGTCGATGCCCCTGACGCCGAGGTCATCACCCTCACCTCGGCCACGAACGGCGTGGTGCTCGACACGGCCACCAACACGGTGACCTCGCCGCGCGTCTTCACTTCGCAGAGGCTCGACTTCCAGCTGCAGCTCTCGAACCGCTTCGAGCAGACTGCGCAAGACGTGTCGCTCGCGGTGACCTGCGACGGCGACCTCACCTTCTCGACCTGCGGCTGCTCGGCGGGGGCCGCGGGCCCGGCGGCGGCGCTGCTGCTCGTGGCGCTCGCGCGGCGAAGGCGGCTCAGCAGAAACAGCTCGACGCCCATGGGCTCGAGCCGGCCGTGAACGTCGCAGTCATTGCCGAGTCGCGGCTCACCACAGCGCGAGCGGTGCGGCGCGCGCGAAGCCCTCGAGCGGTACGGGCGTTGCGTCTTCGACGGCCGGCAGCGCGAGAAACCGGCCTGCGAGCGCCTGCCCCGAGAGAAAGGCGGCCTCGATGCGCGCCCCGCCGAAGCCGTCTCCGCACACGCCGGCTTGCAGCTCGGGGTCGAACGCGCAGCGCGCTTCGTGCACGGCGGTGACCCGGGCGTGGCGCCAGCGGTGCGCGAGGGCCGAACGCGGCGCGGCGACCGAGACCTTCGCCGCGACGGTGAACGCCTCGAGCAGCGGGCCCACCGCCTGGGCGGGCTCGAGCTCGAGGTGGGCGCGCGACCACTCGGCCGAAGCGTGCAGCACCCAGCGCTCACCCGCCGCGCGGCCCGGCTTGCTCGCCTCGCGCGCGACCCACGACAGCGGGCCCTCGTTCACGAACGCAGCGTCGAACGACAGGCCCAGCGGCTCGGTGAAGGTCGCCATCACCGCGAAGCACGGCGCGAACTCGAGCCTGCCGGCCTCGGCCGCCAGCGCAGGCGCCGCCTCGCCGAGCAGCTTCGCGGCCTGCGGGCCCGGCACCGCGACGGCGAGCTGGCTGAAGCGGCCGAGCCCCTGCTCGCCGGCGAACAGCTCCCACGCGCCGCCCGTGCGGCGCACTTCGGTCACCTCGACGCCGAAGCGTGCGTCGGCCGAGGCCGCGAGGTGGGCGACGACGGCGCTCATCGAGGGCGCGCCGACCCAGCGTACGGCGCGCTCCGGGCGGTTCGGCTCGCGCGGCGGGCCGAGGGTGGCGAGGCGGGGGCTCCACTTCGCGACGTGACCTTCTTGCGCCCAGCGCCGCACGTGGCGGGCGAAGCGCTCGTCGCGCGCGGTGAAGTACTGGGCGCCGTGGTCGAAAGCGCCGAGCTCGCCGCGCCGGGTCGAGAGCCGGCCGCCCGGGCCGCGGCCCTTGTCGAAGAGGGTGACGGCGTGGCCGGCGTCGGTGAGCGCGCGGGCCAGCGCGAGCCCGGCGATGCCGGCGCCGACGACGGCGACCTGCTCGACGCGGCCGCGCACCGGGCGGCTGACGCGGCGCGCGTAGTCGGCGACGTCGAAGCGCGCGCCGTAGACCGCGGTGGGCCGCGAGCGCACCGAGCCGAGCACGGGGGTCTCGGGCAGGTGGGGCCGGTCGAACCCGCCGAGGCACCACGCGATGCCGCCGTACGAGGCGGGGTCTCGCCCGTCGAGCGCGTAGCGGTGGTTCAGCTCGATGAGCAGCGCGAGCGCGGCCGCTGCGTCTCGCGTCCACGAGAGCAGCGCCTTGCCCCACGTCATGCGCACCTGGTTGTGGAGCTCGCCGTGCACCAGCAGCGAGCGCTGCATCGCGTCCCAGAACGGGTCTTCGCTCTGTGCGCGCTCGAGCCGCTCGGGCGAGAGCACGGTGCGGGGGTCTTTCTCGTGCGCGGCGAGCGTCGCGCGCGCCCACGCGGGCAGCGCGGCCAGCGAGTCGAAGCCTTCGTGAAACGCGCAGAAGCTCCACGGCAGCTCGCGCCACACCTGCAGCTCGTCGAGAAACTTCCGCGCTCCGTCGGTGCGATGTGCGGCGGCCTCGCGCGCGACGGCGAGCGCAGACACCATGCCGTAGTGGAGGTAGGCCGAGAGGCGCGAGGCCCCGGCGCTCTCGAGCGGCGAGCTGCGGGCCTCGGCGTAGTGCGCGAGCGCAGTGTCGCGGAAGTGGTGCCAGCGCCCGAGACCGGCGGTGGTGCCGCCGGGCGTGTGCGGCACGGGGCCGACGGCGTGGTCGATTTCGCACTCGGCCACGAGCGCGGGCAGCACGGCGCGGCCCAGGTCGACGGGCTCGAACGGCAGGTCGGGCAGAAAGGCGGGGCCGTGGGGCTCGACGTCGACCCACGCCCGAGCCACGCGCTCTTCGAACAGCGCGCGGGTGGCGTCGCGGTACGCGAACGCGCGGTCGTATGCGCGGCCGACCTGGCGAAACGGCACGACGCACGCGGTGTCGACGCGCAACACGGGAGCGCCGGAGCGGCGCTCGACCTCGTCGGCCCAGCGCTGCCACGGCGGCAGCGGCACGTCTTCGGTGACGACGGCGGCGGCGCGGGCGGCGAGCGTCACGAGGTGGGGGCCGCGGTGGCCTGGCCGCGCCAGGTGAAAGGTGTGGCCGATGCCGCGCCCTGCGAGCCTGCGCGCGAGGTCTCGGGCGCCCTCGAGCACGAAGGTGTGGTGCCGGTCGGACGCGTAGGGGTAGCGCTCGTCGAGCGCGTGGTAGACGAACACCGGCAGCTTCAGCTGCGCGCCGAGCAAGAGCGCCACGTCGAGGGCGGGGTTCTCTTCGGCGCGTACGGCGGTGCGCAGCCAGTAGATGACCCAGGCGCCGCCCGGGCGGGGCTCCTTCGAGCCGGCGGTTCGTTCGTGCAGGTGCGGCGGCAGTGAGGGCGTCATCTCTGGGGCAGGCCCCTGCTAACGCCGCCCCCTCACCCGCGACAACCTCGGCGACCCACCCGCGTCAGGCGGCGGGGGCGGCCTTCGACGCTGCCGCGGTCTCGCGCGCCTCGAAGTACTGCTCGCGCGTCAGGTACTCCCAGGGGGCACGGCCCTCGATGAGCCAGCCGGGGAAGAAGGGGTCGAGATCGACGGTCGGGAGCTTGTCGAGCCGCTGCAGGAGCAGCGCCTGCGCGTCGGCATCGATGCGCGAGCGCCACAGCCCGGGCACGCGGCCCATCGGCCGGCTCCGGGTCTCCATGGCCATCGGGCCCTCGAAGAGCAACGTGAGCAGGTGCGCCTGCTCGACGGGGTCGATCTGCGCACCCTGGGCGAGGAGCCCGTCGAGCGCATCGAGCGCCGCCTGCATGGTCTGTTTCGTGACGCGGCCCTTGTCCCACGCTTCGCGCACGGGGGCCTGAACCTTCTGGGGCGCGCCGTAGACGTCGGGGCCTGCGTTCATCAGCTGCGAGCGCACCTCCCAGAGCGCCTTCTCGGTGAAGCGCTCGGGCGGGAAGACCTCGCTCATCTTCACGCCGGTGTGCCCGAGCTCGACCTGGCTCCACTCGCTCGGGGCCACCCCTCGAAACGCCGCCCTCATGCTGTCGGTGTGGGCGAACCCAGACCGGTCGTTCAGCACCTTCGAGATGGGCTGCGTCTCACCGGCATCGACGACCCCGTCGAGGCCGCCCAGG
>JAEUJP010000554.1 GCA_016793725.1 Myxococcaceae bacterium
AGGGCATCCTCCAGCGCACCGGCAAGCCCGAGACGCTCATCAAGTACGTGCAAGACCGCCCCGGCCACGATCGCCGCTACGCCATCGACCCCTCGAAGACCAGGCGCGAGCTCGGCTGGGCCCCCGCTCACACCTTCGAGCAGGGCCTCGACGAAACCGTGAAGTGGTACCTCGACCACCGCACCTGGTGGGAGCGCGTCACCTCGGGCGCCTACCGCGCCTACTTCGACACCCAGTACAAGCAGCGCCTGTCGAACGCCGCCTGAAACCTCGAGGCGTCGTGGCGCCCAAAGCCCCCGTTGCCTCCTACCCGCGATTGTGGGCTAGGTTTACGCCGCAAAGGGCAACCTCGGTGTTGAAAGGTTCGAGAACTCGACATGATTTCGCGCATCACGCCCGGGCTGCTGCTGGTCTTCTTCACGGCGTGTGACGGCGTCATCGGCCTGCCGAAGGGCATGCCCGGCCACACCGACGACCCACACATCTACATTGATGCAGGCCCGACGCCCTGCGAGCCGCAGCCCGCCGCCGTGCCCAAGCTGCTGCGCCTCTCGAACTTCGAGTACCGCAACATCGTCAGCGACGTGCTCGGCGTGCCCGTCGACGAAGCGCTGTTCGCCCGGTGGACTCCGGTGGCCCAGGTCTACGGCTTCGACACCATGAGCGAGACCCGCATCGACCAGCAGGGTCTGCTCGAGCAGCTCGACACCGCCGAGGGCCTCGCCAACATCGTCATGCAGACCCGCGCCCTCACCGCGCACTGCCCGGCGATTCGCCCGGTGCAGACGCCCGCCTGCACCTCGAAGCTCGCCTACTCGGCGCTCGACGACTTCGCCGACACCCAGGGCCGCGAGTGCTGGTCGTACGTCGACTCCGCCGGCGCCGTGATGGCGTTCGACAACACCACCGACCGCTGGCGCACGATGCCCGACCAGGGCAACTACCTGTGGCGCAACGGCGCCCACCCCGGCGGCACGGTCGACGCGGTTCGCCGCTGGCTCGCTCCAGTCGATGGCACGCTGAACGTCACCGGCTCGTTCACCGACGTCGACCCCGGCGGCGGCGACGGCGTGCTCGTCACCGTGCGCAAGGGCGCCAATGTGCTCTTCACCCGCGACATTCCCAACGGTGGGCCGGCCGCCCCCTTCACCTTCCAGGTCGCCGTCACGCAGAACGAGCAGCTCGAGTTCATCGTCAACCGCAAGGGCGCTCCCGCGTACGACACCACCGCCTTCACCGCGAACCTGGCGTTCAAGCCGACCCCGCGCAAGGCCGCGTGGACGTGGGCTTCGTGCGTCGAGCCGCTCGTCACGCGCCTCGCGAGCCGCAGCTTCCGCCGGCCGGTGCGCGCCGAAGAGCTGGCCGACTACAAGGCGGTGTTCGAGTCGAACGTCGCGGCCGCCGACATGGCCGCGATGGCCGAGCCGGTCGACCACGCGCTCACCGCCACGCTGGTCGCGCTCTTCCTCTCGCCGAACGTCGTCTTCAAGCCCGAGCTGGTGCCAGAGGGGCTCGGCGAAAAAGAGAAGCAGTTCGGCATCGCCTCGCGCATCTCGTTGTTCACGCGCAGCTCGATCGCCGACGACAAGCTGTGGGACCTCGCCGAGACCGGCAAGCTCGACACGCCCGCCGCCATTCGCGCCGAGCTCGAGCGCATGCTCGACGCGAACGTCGCCCGCTTCTCGACGCACTTCGGCGGGCAGTGGCTCGACTATCGTGAGTCGCCTCCGCTGGGGCCGCTGACGGCGCCGCTGCTCGCCGAGTCGAACGCGGTGTTCTCGGCGGTGCTGACCGAAAACCTGACGCCCGAGAAGCTGATGAACCCCGGCTTCACCATCGTGAGCCCCGAGCTCGCGACGCACTACGGGCTGACGGGCGTGGGCATGGGGTCGCGCATCACGACGACCGAGCGCGGCGGCCTGTTGTCGCAGGGGCGCTTCCTCATCTCGACCGCGACGGGCTCCGAGTTCAGGCGGCCGATTCACCGCGGGCTGTGGACTCTGACGCGCCTGCTGTGCCGCACGCTGCCGCGGCTCGACCCGGCGACGCTGCAAGAGATCTCGGGCTCGCTCGACATGATCGACCGCAACCTGCCGCTGCCCGAGCAGATGGCGCTGCACCGCAACAGCCAGACGCGCTGCGGCGCCTGCCACAGCCAGATGGACCCCGTCGGCCTCGCGCTCGAGAAGTACGACCCTCAGGGCAAGTGGCGCGACACCTACGCGAACGGCGCGCCCATCGAGACCGACCTCGAGTTCAACGGCAAGATCGTGCGCGACCCGCACGAGCTGTCGAAAGAGATCGAGCTGTCGACCGAGTTCCGCGCGTGCGTCGGCGAGAAGCTCTTCACCTTCGCGCTGAACCGCGGGCCGCAAGACACCGAGCGCTGCGTCAGCCAGCGCATCGGCAACCCGCTCGACGGCAGCAAACCCACCTTCAGGGCCATGACGCTCGACGCCATGACCAAGGCGATGGAGCTCGCGCCATGACCCCCTTCACGACCTCACGACGCAACGTTCTCAAGTGGGCCGGCATCTCGCTGGCGCTGCCTTTGGTCTCGTACGGCCAGGCGACGACGCGCAAGCGCTTCATCGGCGCGTACATCCCCAACGGTGCGCACATGCCGAACGGGGTGAACGGCAACTGGACGTGGGCCGAGGCGATGCAGCCGCTGGTCACGAAGAACCTGCAGAACAACGCCATGATCGTGCGGCGCATGTTCAACGGGTTCCCCGGCCACGACCCACACTGGCAGAACTGCGCGGGCTTCTTGTCGTGCGAGCCGATGGTGCTGGGTGACCCCGGCGTCGCGCGCTGCGGCAAGACGCTCGATCAGTTCGTCGCCGACCGTCACCCGGCGCCGATTCGGTCGCTCGAGATCGGCGGCATCTACTACCACGTGCACCCGCTGAACGATCACCCCGGGTACTCGAACGACTACCTGAACCGCATCAGCTGGCAGGCGCCCGACAAGTTCCGCTCGCCGATACCGAACCCGGCCCAGCTGTTCGCGAAGCTGTTCGGCGGCGACGAAGGCAGCGCCGCGCAGATCGCCTACCTGCACGCGCGCAAGAAGTCGGTGCTCGATCAGCTCTCGAAAGACGCGAACCGCCTGTCGACGCGCCTGCCGGCGAGCTACCGCCCGGTGCTCACGTCGTATCTCGACACGGTGCGCGAGGTCGAGCTGGGCCTGAACCAGGGCAGCTTCACCTGCACGCCGAACCTGGCGCAGCCGAACCAAGACTTCTCGAACCCCAACGCGAACTACGCGCTGCGCTTTCACCTGATGCACCAGATGATCGTGCTGGCCATGCAGTGCGGCCTCACGAACGTCGCGACCATCATGTACGGCCCCGGCGTCTCGGAGCAGATGACCTTCCCCGAGGCGCTCGGCAACGGCAGCGGGCATCACGCCGTCGCGCACCACGGCGGCGGCCAGGCCGGCATCGATCGCCTGAAGGCGATGAACCGCGTGCACACCGGGCTGCTCGCCGACCTGCTCGAGAAGCTGAAGGCCGCGAACCTGCTGAACGAGACGCTGGTGATGTACGGGTCAGACATGTCTGACGGCAACGTGCACGGCACCGACAACCTGCCGATGCTGCTGTGCGGCGCCGGCGCTGACCTCAAGTTCGGTCAAGAGATCTCGCCCGCCACGCCTCGGCCCCTGTCTGACCTGCACATGGAGATCTTCAAGCTCCTCGACGTGCAGACCGTCATGGGCTTCGGCAGCGGCGTCATGCGCAGCACCGGGCAAGACCTCGGCATCAAGGTGTAGCGGCCTCTCCCCTACGAGGGGAGAGGGGGCTCCAGTTTCCAGCTCGGCGGCGCCGCTCGTGCGCCACCGTCGCCGGCGAGCTCGAGCGCAGCGCGCAGCTCCTGCCTCGGCGCCGGAGCGGGAGGAAACGCCTGCGCCACCACCGTGTAGCGGCCCGGCGCGAGCGCGGTGCTCTCGATCGTCAGCTTCGCCTTCGCCTGCCCCACGGCCTGCACGCTCGCCGGCAACGTCGACGCGAACAGCACCCGCCCCGCTCCGTCGCTCACCTGCACGACCAGCTCGAACGACAGCGGCGACGCCACCTCGAAGCCCACCTCGACCTCGACCCGCGCCGCGCCGGGCGTCACGTTCAGCGCCGTCAACGTCAGCGGCGCAGGCGGAGGCGCCACCGCCGCCGGCAGCTCGATGCCCGGAGCCCTCAGCGCCGAGTCGGCAAGCGGCACCGCCTCGGCCGCCGCGACCGCCTGCCGGTACATGTCGACGATGCGCGTGGGCTCGCCGACCTCGCGCACACGACCCCCGTCGATCCACACCGCGGTGTCGCACCAGCGCTGCACCGTGCTGAGCTCGTGCGTCACCAGCACGATCGTCTTGCCGCTCGCCTTGAACTCGTTCATGCGCGCCGACGACTTACGGCCGAAGTGCTCGTCACCCACCGCGAGAATTTCGTCGATGATGAGAATGTCGGGGTCGACGTGCGTCGCCACCGCGAACGCGAGCCGCATGAACATGCCGCTCGAGTACGTGCGCACCGGCTCGTCGATGAAGTCGCCCAGC
>JAEUJP010000600.1 GCA_016793725.1 Myxococcaceae bacterium
GGAAGTCGGGGTTCGCGATGTTCCGCGGCAGCGCCGACCTGAACGGCGCCGTCACGCGCGACTGCTCAGACCGGGCGCGCAAGCTGCTCGACGGCGACTGCGCCGCGCTCGACGAGGCCGCCGCCTACGCGGTGCCGGGCGACGGCATTCAGGCGAACATCGATGAACGGCGCGTAGGTTTGCGCTGTAAACACCGAGTGCGGTAGAGGCTGGTCGCCATGAGAACGGTCATGCTCTGCGTGCTGGCGTCGTGCGCTGCGTTGCCCGATGAGATCGCGCTGCCGCAGCTGGCTCCGGTGGTGCTGGGCGAGAGCGACGGGCCGGGGCGCACGAAGGGCACGGCGTGCACGACGGGGCAGGGCACCTCGAAGTTCGTCGATGTGTCGTCGGCGAGCGGCATTCAGCTGAACAACTTCGTGCCGATGCCGCCGACGCGAATTCCCATCAATGATCACAGCCGGCTCGCGCTCGTCGACGTCGACGGCGACGGGTGGGACGACGCGGTCATGCACTCCCTCTTCCCCAACCCTCAGGCCGGTGTGCCGTTCGAGCACCTGGTGTTCAAGAACAAGCGCGACGGCACGTTCGAAGACGTGAGCGCGGCGAGCGGCTTGAGAGACGTGCAGGCCGGCTTCCTGGTGTTCGGCGACTTCGACAACGACGGCGACGCCGACTGCTTCGCGGGCCTCGACATACCCCTCGCCGGCGCGACGACGCAGGTGCTGCTGAACGACGGGCAGGGGCACTTCGCGCGCCAGGCGAACGCGGGCGTCGAGCACCTGCAGGTGGTCGCGAACGCGGTGCTCTTCGACTTCGACCTCGACGCGCGGCTCGACGTGTTCACGGGCTCGGGGCAGACGTCGTACGCGGGCCGCAACGCGGTCTTGCGCGGCAACGGCGACGGCACGTTCACCGACGTGACGGCGACGGTCTTGAAGTCGGTGGTGCCCGACCAGCCGACGAACGGCCTCGTGGCGTGCGACTACGACGGCGACGGCGACCAAGACGTGTTCGTCGCGAACTACGGCGTGTCGCTCGAGGGCGGGCGCGACCGGCTGTGGCAGAACCAGGGCGACGGCACGTTCATCGACGTGGCGAAGGCGGCGGGCTTCGACGCGCTCGCGACGGGCAACTACTTCAACGCGCGTGCGGGTTACGGCCAGTCGCTCGAGCCGTCGGCGAACCCCGTGGGCGGCAACGGGTTCGGGCTCGACTGCGGCGACGCCGACGGCGATGGCGACCTCGACATCTACCTCGCGCAGATCAGCCACGGCGACGGCGCCGACTACAACCGCCTGTGGAGCGACCCGACGCTGCTGCTCCTCAACGACAACGGTGTCTTCTTCAACGCGTTTCAGCAGGTCGGCCTGCCGTACAACGAGGGCGACATCGACGCAGCGATGACCGACTTCGACCTCGACGGCAGGTTGGATCTCGCCGTCACCCGCACCGACAAGTACGAGGCCGGCTACACCGACGAGGCGCAGAAGGGCTGGTTCGGGCTCTTTCGCCAGAAGCCCGACGGCACGTTCGAGGCGAACACCGACGTGCGGCAGAAGGCGACGCAGAACGTCGCGATCGCCGACGTCGATCACGACGGCGACCCCGACCTGCTCGTCGGCGGCCGCGACCAGGGCGTCGGCCGGCCGAACTTCCTCTACCGCAACGACGTGACCGGCGGCCCCGCGTGGCTCGCGGTCGAGCTGAAGGGCGACGGCGTGCACGTGCCGCGCGACGCGTTCGGCTCACGCGTGACGCTGCGCATCGCTCGCAGAACGACCGAAGGGAGTGGCGCGACGAACCCGAACAGGGAAACGGTCATCGTGCGTGAGAAGAAGTCGAGCCGCGGCACCTACGACAGCATCGACGGCTCGGCGCTGCTGTTCGGGCTGGGCTCAGACACCGGCGCGTGCGTCGACGGCGAAAACCAGGTCTCGTTGACGGTGCGCTGGAGCGACGGGACGACGAAGACGCTGGCTCCGCAAGAGCTCACGCTCTCGCGCTTCGTTCAGCTGACGTACTGACGCGGCTGCTGCTTCTCGGCTTCGGCCTTCGGCTCAGTCTCGGTGGCCTTCACCAGCACGCACAGACCCGACGCGCCGGCGCGAATCAGCAGCGACGGCTTGAGAATCGTGACGTTCGGGTTCATGGCGGGGTTCTCTTTCAAGCGCGTTGCGAGACGTAGGCGACGATGACGTCGCGATCTGCCGGGCGCAGATCGAGAAAACGAATGCCCATGCCGGCAGGGGCGAGCAGGCCACCCTTCACCGTGCGAACGACTTTGCCGAGCACCGTGAACGCGTGCTTGAGGCCGGGCAGCGTGAGCCGCAGCGTGAGCATCGAGCCCTCGGCGAGCAGCGTCTTGGTCTTCAAGAAGATGCCCGACGCGCTGATCTCGACCGCGTCTGCCGCTTGCGCCCGATTCCACTCGAAGAACTTCACGGGAGCCGTGAAGGGCGCTCGGTGATGTTCGCGGTTCTCGTGGCGCATCGTCGCGCGGGCCTTGAGCAAAGTGGGTGCCATGTTCCCTCTGTAGACTTTTCAACTGCTTGCGCTTACGTGCGAACCCAAACCACGCCACCGCTGCCACATCGGCAGCTTCAAGGACACCCGACGATGAGTGGACGTGCAGCGACTCTGCTT
Source organism: Myxococcaceae bacterium (assembly GCA_016793725.1). Classification (GTDB taxonomy): domain Bacteria; phylum Myxococcota; class Myxococcia; order Myxococcales; family Myxococcaceae; genus Xiheicaenimonas; species Xiheicaenimonas phototrophica. Next base: position 2,644 of record JAEUJP010000600.1, read on the forward strand.
TGTCTCACCGCACTCGTATTTCTCTGCCCGGCGGCGGCCTCGGCCGACCCGACGTACCGGGGCGGGGCGGTGGCGAGCGCGCACCCGCTGTCGAGCGAGGCGGCGAAGTCGATGCTCGACAAGGGCGGCAACGCGGTCGACGCGGCGGTCGCGGCGGCGTTCGCGCTCGCGGTGGTGGGGCAGTACCACTCGGGCATCGGCGGCGGCGGGTTCGCGCTGACGTACGATGCGAAGACGAAGAGCGGGGTGGTGCTCGACTTTCGTGAGGTGGCTCCGAAGAGCGCGAGCCGCGACATGTTCGTGCAAGACGGCAAGGTGGTGCCGCTGAAGTCGACCGACGGCGCGTTTTCGGTGGCGGTGCCGGGCGCGGTGAAGGGCTACCTCGAGCTGCTCGAGAAGCGCGGCAAGCTGAAGCGCGCGGTGGTGATGGCTCCGGCGATCAAGCTCGCGCGCGAGGGCTTCGTGGTGAGCCCGAAGTTTCGTGCGCTGGCCGATGGGCGTGAGGCGTGCCTGCGAACGGACAAAGATGCGACGCGCATCTTCTTCGACGCGAAGCTGGGCACGCTGCTGAAGCAGCCCGAGCTGGCGGCGACGCTCGAGCGCATCGCGAAAGAAGGGGCGAAGGGCTTCTACGAAGGCACGGTGGCGAAGGCGATCGCCGCGAAGTCGCAGGTGACGCTCGAAGACCTGAAGGCGTTCACGACGCGCGAGCGCGCGCCGCTCGAGGGCGCGTATCGCGGGCACCGCATTCTGACGATGCCGCCGCCGAGCGCGGGTGGCCTCGCGGTGCTGACGGTGCTCGGCGTGATGGAGCGCACCGGCACCGAGGGCATCGCGACGCGCAGCGTGTCGGCGGTGCACACGTACGTCGAGGCGCTGAAGAAGTCGTATCAAGACCGCGCGAAGTACCTGGGCGACCCGGCGGCGAGCGACGTGCCGATCGGCAAGCTGTCGAGCCCGGCGTACATCGACGAGGTGAAGGCGGGGCTGCCTCCGAAGCACACGACGCACATCAGTGTGGTCGACAAAGACGGCAACGCGGCGGCGATCACGACGACGGTGAACTACTACTTCGGCTCGTGCGTGATGGCGGCGGGGTTCTTCTTGAACGACTGCATGGACGACTTTGCGATGCAGCCGGGCGAGAAGAACATCTTCGGGCTGGTGACGGGCGAGGCGAACGCGATCGCTCCGGGCAAAATTCCGCTGTCGTCGATGTCGCCGACGGTGGTGTTCCAGAAAGACCGGCCCGACGAGGTGATGCTGGTGCTGGGGGCGGCGGGCGGGCCCACGATTCCCACGAGCGTGATTCAGACCATCTCGAACGTGATCGACGGGCGGCTGTCGGTGTCGCGCGCGCTCGCGCGGCCGCGGCTGCACCACCAGTGGCTGCCCGACGAGCTCGGCGCCGAGCCCCTCGCGCTCGAGCCCCAGACGCGCGCGGGGCTCGAGGCGCTCGGTCACAAGCTGAAAGAGACCGAGAAGTTCGGTGACTGCGAGGCCGTGATGGTCGACCCGGTGACCGGCGTGCGCACCGCGGCGTCTGACCCGCGCAACGAGGGGGCTGCCGCGGGGCAGCCGTAGCTCCGGTAAGGTGCGGCGTGTGCGTGCCGCCGTCGCTCTCGTTTTGTTCATGGGCTGCGACAGCCCGTTGCAGAAGTCGCCGAGCGGGCCGACGACCTACGCAGAGCCCTGCACTCCGATGGAGGTGTGCAGCCTGTGCCGCAACACGAACGCCCTGATTCAGGCACGCGTCGCGAGTGTGGGTACGCCCGAAACGCGCGACATCGAATACACCGATCTCGAAGGCAATCACCTGGGCACCGCTTCGGAGTGGTTCACGCCGATTGCGTTCAGTGACGTCACCGTGCTTCGCGGTGGGGAGGGCCTCGGGTTTCCGCTCTTCGTCTACGGGAAGGCGAGCGTGAACGGCGTCGAGCTCGATGATTGGCAGCGCGAGACGCGCTTCCGCGATGCGTCGGGTGCGGTTCGCACGCTCTATCTCTTTCTGAATCACGTGCCGTCGCTGCAGGCCACCTACGTCAACACGTGCGGCGGCGTCTTCTGGAGCGAACCCCTGCCCGATGGCGGCACGCTGTGGACGAGCACCTTCTTTCGGAACTACCGGTCTCTGGTCGGTGAAGGGCTCACCGAGGCTGCGCTTCTCGCCGACGTCGAAAAGTACTGGGGCGCGACGAGCTGCCCGAGCCTCGTCGCTGATGCCGGACCATGAGAACTCGCGTGGCGGCCAGTGTTTTCGCGCTGCTGTTGAGCTGCCGTTCGGCTGGCCCCGACACCAACTCGACGTCCATCGAGGCTCCGGCCGAGGTCGCGTTTGGCCGATGCCCGGTTGGAGAGTCCGTGCAGCGGACGCTCGGTGTCACGAACAACTCGCTTCACCCAGTGTCGGTGACGTTCGGCTCGCCCGCGTTTTTTGTGGTGCGATCGCAGAAGCCGTTGGAGATCTCGGCCGCAGGCTTCGTCGACGTCGAGGTCGAGTTTCGTCCGACGGCAGCTGGGTCGCGCTCAGAGGTCTTGTCGCTCGACGCCGAGGGCGTGCGATTGACGACGGTGCTCATCGCCGAAGGCATCGAAGCGTGCAGCGGTGAAGACTCGTGCAGTCGGCAGGTGTTCAGCGCAGTGGAGCAGCAGTGTGTCGCGGTGACGTCGCCCGACGGCGAAGCGTGCACCGGGCGGTGTGTGACCGCGGGGAGCTGTATCGGTGGCCGGTGCTACGGCGCCGCGACCCAGTGCGATGACGGAGACTTCTGCACGGTCGATGCGTGCGGCTCGGCGGGCGAGTGCTTTCATCAGCCACGCATCTGCCCCGCTGACAACGCCTGCCAGGTCGGGAGCTGCGATTCGACGGCAGGGCGTTGCACCAGCCTGCCCGTCGCTGACGGAGTCGCGTGTGGACCTTCTGATTGCAGCACGGCACACGTGTGTGTGGCCGGCGCGTGCGTCGTGCGCAACAGGCCCGGCGTCGATGTGGACATCGACTGTCGCTATGTCGATCTCTCCGTTGGACCTCAGAACGCTTGTGGCGTTACGCGACGTGGGCAGGTGCGGTGCTGGGGCTTCGGCGAAACGATCACTGCTGCGGGTGTGCTGTCGTCGCTCGAGTACATGGGCCCGGCGACGGTGTTCGCAGGCGCGGCGGGGTTCGAGCGGGTGTCGGCAGATCGGATCTGCGCGTGGGGCCTCGATGGAGGTCGATGTGGTTCGACCGCAGCAATTCCTGCGGGCCACCCGGCTCTCGCTGACGTCGTCGCCGTCGATGGAACCTCGCTCGTCACGCGCGGCGGCCAGCTCATCGCCTTCGACATCCAATGGTGGCCCACCGGGCGAGTACTCATCGACGGTGGCGTTGTCGATGGAGTCGGCGACCCGTACCGCGGCGTCGCCGTAAAGAGCGACGGGACCGTCTGGGCGTGGGGCGGAGGTTCTGGAACTCCGACGTCACCGGCACAGGTCCAGGGGCCGACGGAAGCCGTCAGTATTCCCGTGCGCGGCACGCTGCTCGATCGCGATGGTGGTTTGTGGCGTCACGATTCACCGACACGATACGAGCGCGTCGCACATGCGGGTGTTTCGTCGGCCGCCTTCTGGGGTGCGCGGCTGTGTTTCGTCCGAGATGGAGCGCCTGAGTGCCTGCCGTCAGCGGCGCTGCCGTGGTCGCACGTCGCAAAGCTTGGGGCGCATCAAGACCTCATCTGCGCGCTGCTAACCGACGGCACGATTGAGTGCCTCGGTTCGAACCAGAATCGCCTCTTGAGTGTCGTTGGCCTGTACCTGGCGCCACGCTGCTACTGGATGGGGGTGTCGTGCGGGGCGTGTCGATGAGCGATCAGCTCACGGTCGTGCAGACGAACGACGCGCTTCGCTTCTTGCGCCGCGATTCGACGCTGCCGCGCGTGGTCATCGATGAGAGGCTCCGCGACTTTTCGGTGGCGGGCGCGAACCTGGCCACGCTCGAGACCGGCACCAGCCGTCACTTCGAAGCCATCAATTGGCAGAGACGGCCGTCGGACGCTGGGACGTACTGGTACGAAATGCCCTGGTCGCCAGATGGCGGCACTCGTCTCGTGGGTTGGGCAGGCTCGCCCTCGGCTCCCAACCCGCATCACGTCATGACCTTGGCGAGCGGGGGGATCGAGCGTCTGCGCTTCTCGTCCCTTCTGACGCAGCGAGACCCGTTGCCGTTGGTAGATGTCGAACGGCTCACCATGGCAGGGGCGTACGTGTGCGCCACGCTCCGAGATGGTGGAGTCGACTGCCTGCTCGGCGCCGAGTTTCCGAACATCGCGCTACCAGCTGCCGCGCTGGACGTCTCCATGAATCAAGACGAGATGTGCGCATTGCTCGTTACGGGCCGCCTGTATTGCTGGACGCAGCCGAACCGGACACCCATCGAGGTTCCGGTGCCGTCACCGGTTCGTGCCTTCGCGCTCGGTGCGAAACACCGTTGCATCGTCTTCGGCTCCAACGGCGTCGCGTGTATGGGCTCGAATCGCTACGGCCAGCTCGGCCACTCGGGCCTCGACAGTCCAGATGTGTGGGTGCCCGTCGCGATCCCCGAGCCGATCGTCGACATCACGAGTGGGCCCGACGCTGTCTCGACCTGCGTTCGCACGACCACTCAGCGCGCGTGGTGCTGGGGCTCGAACCAAGAGGGGCAGCTCGGCGTCCCACTGCTGCACAGCTCGAGCACTCCGGTACGCATCAGCCAATGACAGCGTGTAACCTCTTCGTAACCGCGCGCAGTAGTCGTTGCCTCCGGCGGGCTTCCCGCTGAACAAGACGACTCCATGTCGCAGCCCGCGTCCGGCACATCGACCGTTCTCGTCGTCGACGACCATCATGACGTGAACGACTTTCTCGTGCGCTGTCTCGGCCGTGAGCATCACGTCGTCACGGCCTACGACGGGAAAGAAGGGCTCGAGAAGGCGCTCGCCGTGAAGCCGAACGCGATCGTCACCGATCTGATGATGCCCGAGATGAACGGCGCCGAGATGATCGCCGAGCTGCGCAAGCACCCCGAGCTCGCGCACACGCCGATTCTGATTCTCTCGGGCGACACCGACGAAGAGGTGAAGAAGCAGCTGCTCGACGGCGCCGCTCAAGACTTCATGTCGAAGCCGTTCGCCAACCAGGACATTCTGGTTCGCGTTCGCAACCTCGTGCGCACGCAGCAGCTGCAAGAGCGGCAGCGGCAAGACAAGGCCGTCACCGAGGCGCTGTACCGCGTCGCCACCTCGTTCGCGAGCGAGCTCGATCAGCAGAAGCTCTTGCAGCTCGTCACCGACGAGGCCACCCAGCTCACCGGCGCCCACTTCGGCTCGTTCTTCTTCAACGTCGTCAACGCCCAGGGCGGCATCTACCAGCTGTACACGCTCTCGGGCGTGCCCGCCGAGGCCTTCGCCGGCTTCCGCATGCCGCGCGCCACGCCGCTGTTCGGGCCCACGTTTCGCGGCGAGGGCATCATTCGCGCCGACGACATTCGCAAAGACCCCCGCTACGGCAAATGGGGCCCGCAGCCGCAGGGGCACCTGCCCGTCGTCAGCTACCTCGCGGTGCCCGTCATCGGCCGCCGCGGTGAGGTGCACGGCGGCCTCTTCTTCGGTCACCCGCAGCCCGGGCGCTTCACCGAGGTGCACGAGCGCATCGTGTTCGGTCTCGCCGCGCACGCGGCCGCCGCGCTCGAGAAGGTTCGCCTCGTCGAG
>JAEUJP010000643.1 GCA_016793725.1 Myxococcaceae bacterium
AGGCAGCGGCGTGAGCGGCGGGCCGTGCTCGGCGACCTTCAGCTCGGTGTACTTCCACTGCGGGGCGTCTTGGGCGAGCGACAGGCCGCCGGCCTCCGAGATGATGGCGGGCGGCAGCGGCACTTCGACGGCGCGGTTGCACGCGGCGAGCACGAGCAAGATGAACAACGTCTTCTTCACGGCACGAGCTCCTCGGGTACGAACGGCAGCGCGCCCGACAACCGCGCCTCGTCGAGGCGCGCGTGGAAACCGGCGAGGTCGAGGTCGTTCGCGAGCAGCTGCAGCTCGACCAGGGTGCGGCGCGCGAGCAGCACGTCTTGAATCGAGGCGGCGCCGCGCAGCACCGCGGCGTCGAGCCGGGCGACCACCTCGCGAGCGAGCGGCAGGGCCTTGCCGCGCAGCTGCGCGCGCCGGCCGTCGACGCTCTTCTTCTGGGCGGCGACCCGCTCGAGCTGTTCTTTCGCGCTGACGAGCGTGCGCTCGCGGGCGCGGCGGCTCGACTCGGCCGCAGCGGCGGCGGCGCGCGCCTCGGGCTGGTTGCGGTCGAAGACCGGCAGGGGAATCGAAACGCCCGCGAAGAACGAGTTCTGCCAGTTGCCCGAGGCGACGTACTGATCGCGCAGGTAGCCGACGCGCACCGTCGGGTCGGGTATCGCGTGACGCTCGGCGAGCAGCTGCGCGGCGCGCTGGCTCGCTTCGCTCGCGACGAGGGCGCGCACGTCGGGGCGGTCGCCCAACGACGTGCCCGGCGCCTCGATGGCCGAGAGGTACTGTGAGGCCGCCTCGGGGCCTTCGAACGCGCTGCACCTCACGCCGACGAGGGCGGCGCAGTCTCTGAGCTCGGCGACGAGGTGCTCCTGCTCGGCGCCGAGCGTGCTCGAGAACTTCTCGACCTCGAGGGCGGCGCGATCGGCGTCGAGCTGTGAGGTGTCGCCCCGGTCTGCGCGCGCGCGCTGCAGGCCGGCGAGCCGCTCGGCGTCTTGGGTGAGCGCGGCGAGCTCGGCGATGCGCGCCTGCGCGGCGGCGACCTCACCGAGGTTCGCGCGCACCTCCCAGTACCGCTGCAGCAGCTGGGCGCGGGCGTCGTGCAGGGTGGCCTCGAGGGCCGCCGACGCCGAGGCCTGGCGGGGGCCACGTTTGCCGAGCTCGATGAGCTCCGAGACGCCGACCGAGGCATTCGGCACCTCGAGCCACGGCGTCTCGACCATGGCGCCCGGCGTCTGCGGCCCCACGGGCAGCGCCCCCACGCCGACGTCGAGCTGCGGGTTGGGGAGGAGCCCCGCACGCTCGACGTCGGCCCGCGCCTGCGCCACGCGTGCACGCGCGGCCTGCAGGTCTGGCGCGTTGTCCCACAACAGGCGCGCCAGCTCGGCTCCCGTGGGAGGGTTCGAGAGCTCGAGGGCGGCAGCGACGAGGAGGACCGGGAACACGCGACCCGGCGCATTCCAAAGTGTGGGCCAGCGCGGGGGCTCGTGGTTTCGGGCGGCTGAGCCGATGAGCGACGCGGCGCCTGAAAGTTCTTTTCAGCGCGACTTCAAGGTTCTTTCAGTGAGCTGCGCAGCTCATGGTTCCTTCAGCAGCTTCAAGAACGTCGGGTGTGACACCCCCAGCGTCTTCGCCGCCTCCATGCGCCTGCCGCCCAGCCTCTCGAGCACGTACCGCGCGTACCGCTGCTCGAGCTCGTCGAGCGTCACCGGCTCGGCCACGCTGAAGCCCGTGCCTTGCGTCGCCCCACCGCCGCCGCCCAGCCACTCGAGGTTCAGCTCGGGCCCGGGCTCGAGCACCGCCGCGCGCTCGAGAATGTTGCGCAGCTCGCGCACGTTGCCCGGGAAGCGGTACGCCTGCAGGCGATCGAGCGCCGCCTTCGACAACTTCAACGGAGCCGTCTTCAGCTCGGCCTCGATGCGCTCGAGCAGGCCCGCCGCGAGGCCCGGCAGGTCTTCGCGGCGCTCTCTGAGCGGCGGCACCTCGAGCTTGAACACGCTGAGCCGAAACCACAGGTCTTCGCGAAACGCGCCCTTCGCCACCTCGGCCTCGAGGTTCTTGTTCGTCGCCGCGATGACCCGCGTCGAGATGGTGAGCTCGCTCTGCCCGCCCAGCCTTCGAAACCGCCCCGAGTCGAGAAACGTGAGCAGCTTCGCCTGCACCGGCGCGTTCAGCTCGCCGACCTCGTCGAGAAACAACGTGCCGCCGTCGGCCAGCTCGACCAGCCCGCGCCGCGCCGAGCGCGCGTCGGTGAACGCGCCGCGCTCGTGCCCGAACAGCTCGCTCTCGGCCGTCGTCTCGGGCAGCGCCGCGCAGTTCACGTGAATGAACGGCGCCGCCTCTGACGCGCCCGTCAGGTGCAGGTGCCACGCGAGCACCTCTTTGCCCGAGCCCGTCTCGCCGAGCAGCACCACCGCGCTCTTGGGCGAGTGCGCGATGCGCTCGAGCGTCGCCACCACCGCCTTCAGCTTCTCGCTCTGCGGCGGTATCAACCTGCGCCGCCCCGACAGCTCACCCTCGGCGCGGGTGAGGCGGTCGCGCAGCTTGAGCTCCTGGCTGGCGCGCTTCGCCTTCATCACGAGCTCCGACAGCTCGATGGGCTTCGCGAGGTAGTCGGCGGCGCCGAGCCGCATCGCGTCGACCGCGCTCGCGATGTCGCCGTGCGCGGTCACCATCACCACGATGGGGCGCTGCGCGAGGCCCTTCAGCTCGGCGAGCAGCGTCAGCCCGTCACCATCGGGCAGGCGGCGGTCGAGCACCACGAGCTCGTACGCCTGCCCCTGCAGCGCGCGCCGCGCCTCGTGCAGCGAGTGCGCCGACGTGACGGGGAAGCCCTCACGCTGCAGCGCCGCCACCGCCACGGCCGAGAAGCCGCGGTCATCGTCGACGAGCAGGGTCGCGAGCGACACGTCAGGCCACCTTCAGCTGAACGGTGAACCGGCTGCCCAGCGCGGTGCGCTTGAACTCGAGGCGGCCGCCCTGCTCTTCGATCGCCCGCCGCGCCATCGCGAGCCCGAGCCCGATGCCCTTCGACTTCGTCGTCGAGAACGGCTGCCCCCACGTGTCTTCGAACCCCGCGGGCGGGCCGCCGGCCTCGTCTTCGACCTCGACGATCGCCGCGTCGTTCTCGCGCCGCGCTTCGACGCGCACCTTCGCCTCGGCGCGCACCCCGACGTCGCGCGCCGCGACCGACGCCTCGATCGCGTTGCGAATCAGGTTGTCGAGCGCCGTCACGAGCAGCAGCGGGTCACCGACCGCCTCGACGTCGGCGTCGAGCCGCGCGTCGAGCGCGACCTCGGCGAGCTCGGGCAACGCGCGCAGGCCCTCGGTCGCCTCTCGCGCGAGCGCGTTGGCCTTCAGGCTCACGCGCTTCGGCTCGAGCGGGCGCGCGAAGTCGAGCAGCGACGACGCGAGGTGCCTGAGCCGGTCGACCTGGCCCTGCAGCGTGCGCGCGGCCACCGCCACGTCACCGCCCGACTCGACGAGCGACGTCGCCGTCTTGAGGCCGTTCAGCGAGTTCTTCACCTCGTGCGCGATGAGCGACGCCGCCTGCCCGAGCGCCGCCATCTTTTCGCGCTGCGCGAACGCGACCTCGAGCGAGACCGACGCGCGGTACTGCCGCCCCAGGAACACGGCGAACACGCCGAGCGTGAGCAGCTGCACCGCGGCGAGGAACACGAGCTGCGGCAGCAGACGGGCACGAATCGGGGCGATCGCGCGCTCTTCGTCGGCGACGAGCAGCACGCGCAGCGACGAGCCGCCGATGCGCGACGCGTACAGAAAGCGACCTTTGCCGCCGAGCTCTTCGCGCACCGTGTGGCGCTGGGCGGCGAGCGCGTCGACCCGAGCGGCGAAGGCCGGCCCGGCCGCCCACTTCGGCGGCTCGACCGGCAGCATGACGTCACCGTCGGCGCCGAGCACGAGCAGGTGCTCACCCGGAGCCGCGTCGCCGAAGAACAGCTTGTCGTCGGCGTCGACGACCCCGAGCAGCAGGGCGACCTCGCGGCCGTCGCGCAGCACGGGCATGGCGATGGCGAGCCGCGGCTTCTCGCCGTCGAGCGTGTCGATGGCGGTGTCGTCGAGCACCAGCGCGCGCTGAAACCAGGCCTGGTGCGAGATGGCGGGCTTCACGTCGTCGAGCAGGCCCTTCGGCTCGGCCCACCGCGGCGAGCCGTCGAGCTCGAGCAGCGCGACGCCGCCGCCGAACATGTCTTGCCCGTCGTGCTCGACGCGCAAGAGCACGGGGTTCGGCTCGCTCGAGAGCAGCTGCGGGTCGTCGGCGAGCTGCTTGAGCTCGCCGCGCAAGACGCCGAGGTGCAGCGCGAGCGACTCGGCGTAGAGCTGGCCCGAGCGCGCGACGCGCTCCTGCACCTGCGTGTGGGCCTCGGCGACGTCGGCGCGGTAGCTGACGATGGCGCCTCCGATGCCGAGCAGCGCGACGGCCACGAGCGCCACGAGCATCGAGCGCATGGTGGCGAGGGCTCGGCGTGAGAGGAGCGGAGTGCTCACGTGCGCGAACGTACGCGCGCGGGCGACACGACCTCAAGGTTACGAAACCTTAACCAAGCGGCGCCGCGCGCTTTTCTAGCTTCACGCCCCGATGTTGGCGCACATCGTCGAGCTCTCGGTACGGCACCGGTTCGTGTTCACGGGCCTCTTGGCGGCACTGCTCGTGGCGGGCGGCTTCGCGGCGCGCGAGCTGCCCATCGACGCGGTGCCCGACGTCTCGACCATTCAGGTCGCCGTGCTCACCGAGGCGCCTGGCCTGTCGCCGGTCGAGGTCGAGCAGGCCATCACCTTCCCCATCGAGGCGGCGCTGAACGGCGTGCCGCACCTGGTCGAGCTGCGCTCGGTCTCGCGCTCGGGGCTCTCGGCCGTCACGGTCGTGTTCAAAGAGACGACCGACGTGTGGTTCGCGCGGCAGCTGGTGCTCGAGCGCATTCGTGAGGTCGAGAGCGCGCTGCCGCCCGGCGCGGGCACGCCGCAGCTGGGGCCGGTGTCGACCGGCCTGGGTGAAATTTTCTGGTTCGTCGTCCGCTCCGACCACCACGGCCCGAGCCAGCTGCGCACGATGCTCGACTGGGAAATCGTGCCCAAGCTGCGCAGCGTGCCGGGCGTCATCGAGGTGAACACGCTCGGCGGCGACCTGAAGCAGTACGAGGTGCGGCTCGACCCGGCGCGCATGCGGGCGCAAGACGTGTCGCTCGACGAGGTGCGCGAAGCGCTCGAGCGCGCGAACCGCAACGCGGGCGGCGGGTACATCGAGCGCGGCGCCGAGGCCTACAGCATTCGGGGCACCGGCCTGCTGGCGAACGAAGACGAGATCTCGACCGTCGTCGTGAAGCGCACCGGCACCTCTGGGGCGCCCGTGCTCGTGAAGCACGTCGCCGACGTCGCGGTCGGCGCGACGCTGCGGCAGGGCCTGCTGACGCGCGACGGCAAGGGCGAGGCCGTCTGCGGCATCGTGATGATGCTGCTCGGCGCGAACAGCCGCGACGTCGTGCACGCGGTGAAGGCGCGCACGCAGCAGATTCAGGCCGACCTGCCGCCGGGCGTCATCATCGACGTCGTCTACGACCGCGCCGACTTCGTCGCCCGCACGCTGACGACGGTGGTGAAGAACCTCGTCGAGGGCCTGGTCATCGTCGCGCTCGTGCTGTGGCTGTTTCTCGGCACGCTGCGCGGCTCGCTCGCCGTGGTCATCGGCATACCCGCGGCGATGAGCATCGCGCTGTTCGGCATGCACGCGACCGGCGTGACCGGCGACCTGATGAGCCTCGGCGCCATCGACTTCGGCTTTCTCGTCGACGGGGCCATCGTCATGCTCGAGGCAGTGGTGGCGGCGATTGCGGGCAAGAAGCTCGCCGGTGAGAAGCGGCTCGCCGCGCTCGCGAAGACGTGCGGCTCGGTGGCGCGGCCCGTGGCGTTCGCCATCGCCATCATCATGCTCGTCTACCTGCCGCTGCTCTCGCTCGAGGGCATCGAAGGCAAGATGTTCAAGCCGATGGCGATCGCGATGGCGTTCGCGCTGCTCGGGGCGCTCATCTACTCGGTCGTCTTCTTCCCCGCGCTCGCGACGCTGCTGTTGCCGAAAGACGCGGGCCACGGCCCTCATTGGGTGGCGCGGGTCGTCGAGGCCTACCAGAAGACGCTGCCGGCGGCCCTGCGCGCACGGCTGCTGCTGCTCGGCGTCGCGGCGCTGCTGCTGTTCGCGAGCGTCGCGCTGCTCGCGGGCGGCGGCGCCGACTTCGTGCCGCGCATCGACGAGGGCGACCTCGTCGTCACCATTCGCCGCGCCCCGAGCATCAGCCTCGGCGAGGCACGCCGGCTCGACCTCGAGACCGAGCGGGTGCTCCACGGCTTCCCCGAGGTCGTCACGACCGTCGGCATGACCGGCCGCGCCGAAATTGCGTACGACCCGGTCGGCAACGACAACACCGACGTGCTCACACACCTGAGGCCCCCGTCGGAGTGGAAGACGGCGCACGACCTCGACGGGCTGTCGGAGGTCATCAAGTCGGCGGTCGAGAGCCAGGTGCCCGGCACGTTCGTGTCGGTGTCGCAGCCGATCGAAGACCGCACGAACGAGCTGATCAGCGGCTCGCGCGCCGACGTCGCGATTCAGCTCTTCGGGCCCGACCTCGAGACGCTGCGCACGGCCTCAGAGCAGATCGGCGCCATCGCCAAGACCATTCCCGGCGCAGGCGACGTTCGCATCGAGCGCATTCTCGGCCTGCCCACCATCACGGTCGAGCCCGATCGCGCGCGCCTCGCGCTGCACGGCGTGACGGTCGACGAGGTCTTCACCACCATCGAGGCCGCGCGCGTCGGCATTCGGGTGGGGTCGGTCTACCAGGGCCACAAGCGGTTCGACCTGCGCATCTTGATGCCGCCCCGCGCCGCGACGCCCGAGGCGCTGGGCGAGCTGCCGGTGCGGGCCTCGGGCGGCGCGCTGATGCCCCTCTCGCAGGTCGCCGACGTCATCGAGAGCGACGGCCCGACGCAGGTGCGGCGCGAGGGGCTCACGCGCACGGTGCGCGTCGAGATCAACCTGCGCGGCCGCGACCTCGTCTCGTTCGTGAACGAGGCGCGCGAGAAGGTGGCGAGAGAGGTGAAGCTGCCGACCGGCTACACGGTGACGTGGGGCGGGCAGTTCGAGAACTTCGAGCGCGCGCAGGCGCGGCTCGCCATCGTGGTGCCGCTCGCGCTCGCCATCATTCTCGGCATGCTGCTGTGGATGTTCGGGAACCTGCGCTACGCGGGCGCCGTCTTCGTCACGGTTCCGTTCGCGCTCACCGGCGGCATTCTCGGGCTGTTCGGGCGCGGCCTGTCGTTCAGCATTCCCGCCGCGGTCGGGTTCATCGCGCTCGCCGGCGTGTCGGTGTTGAACGGCGTGGTCATCGCGACGGCGGTGCGCAGGCACCTCGAAGAAGGCGCCTCGCGAGATGTCGCGGTCGTCGACGGAGCGACCGACAGCGTGCGCGCCGTGTTGACCACGGCGATGGTGGCGGCGCTCGGCTTCTTGCCGATGGCCATCTCGACGGGCGCAGGCTCAGAGGTGCAGCGGCCTCTCGCCACGGTCGTCATCGCAGGTATCTTCCTGTCGACCGTGATGACGCTCTACATCTTCCCCGGGGTGCTCCGCCTGATGTTGCCGTCGGCGAGCCCGGTGCGCGACCCGGCCCCGACGGGCGCCGAAGCCGAAGCCGCATGAAGGTTCTGGTCGTCGAAGACGATCAGAAGCTCGCCCGGCTGCTCGTGCGTGTGCTCGCCGAAGAGGGCTTCACCGCCGACACCTGCAGCAGCGGGCAGGTCGGCCTCGAGCGGCTGCGCGCCGGGGGCTATGACCTCGCCGTGCTCGACCGCATGTTGCCCGACCTCGACGGCGTCGCCGTCGCCCGCGCACTGCGCGAGGCCGGCCAGCTCGTGCCCGTGCTGATGTTGACGGCGCGCGGCGAGCTCAAAGACCGCGTCGAGGGCCTCGGCGCCGGCGCAGACGACTACCTCGTGAAGCCGTTCGAGATCGAAGAGCTGGTGGCGCGGCTCCACGCACTGCTCCGCCGCGCGGCGGGCACCGGCACGGGGAAGCTGCGCTTCGGCGCGCTCGTCATCGACCGCGTCGGCCGCTCGGCGCTGCTCGACGGCGCGCTCCTCGACCTCACGCCGCTCGAGCTGTCGCTGCTCGTGCTGCTCGGCGAGAACGCCGGCAAGCCCGTGGCGCGCGCCGAAATTCTGTCGCGCGTGTGGTCGATGGCGTTCGACCCCGGCACGAACGTCGTCGAAGTTCACGTGAGCCGGCTGCGCGACAAGCTCGGCGAACATGCGGGGCTCATCGAGACCGTGCGCGGCCAGGGCTACCGGCTGCGGGCCCCCGAGGGCGCGCCGTGACGTTTCGCCGCCGCCTCGTCATCGCCGCGACGCTGCTGACGGCTGCCACGCTCGGCGTCGCCTTCGGCGCCGTCTACTTCACCGTGAACCGCGACCAGGAGCGACAGCTCGACGCCGCCCTGCTCGCCGAAGCGAAAGAAGAGGCGCGCGAGGCCGCGGCGCTCGGCGGCGACGAGCTCGCCATCAGCGACCGGCCCGGCCCCGCGGCGAACGACGTCGGGCCGCTGACGAAGTACGGAGCGCTCTACTCGACCGACGGCGCGGTGCTCGCGAGCACGCCGACGTTTCGCGGGCAGCCGCCGCAGCTGGCGTGGGTCGACGGCCGGCGCGGCGAGCCGTTCGACTTCTGGGCGGGCAACAACGAGCACCTGCGCGGCGTGCTCGTCGACGTGCCGGCGCACCGGGCGGTGCTGCTCTTGGCGGCGCCGCGGGCCGACCTCGACGGCGACGCGGCGTTCTTGAGGCGCGCGATGCTGCTGGTGTTCGCGGCGGCGGCGGCGTGGGCGATCGCGATCGCGTATTGGATCGTGCGGAGGCTCACGCGCGACCATGCGGCGATCGCGACGGTAGCGCGTCAGGTGGCGGCGGGCGATCTGCACGCGCGCATCGCGGTGGCGTCGAGCGACGTCGAGGTGGCGCAGCTCGCGCGCGACGTGAACGAGATGATCGAGCGGCTGTCGCGGCTGCTCGCGGCGCAGGGCACGTTCATCGCGCACGCCGCGCACGAGCTGCGCGCCCCGCTGACCACGCTGTACGGCGAGCTCTCGCACGCGGTGCGGCGCTCGCGCGACGCCGAGGCGTACCGGCAGTCGATCGAAGGTGCGCTCGAGTCTGCGAAGCACCTCACCGTGCTGGCCGACGACCTGCTCGCGCTCGCCCGCGTCAGCGCCGAGCCCTCTGGCCCGCGCGAAGACGTCGACGTGGCCTCGGCGCTCGAGCACGCGCGCAAGCTCGTGGTGGCCGAGGCCGACGCCCGCGAGGTGACGGTGAAGGCCGGCACAGGTGCGGCGGTCGTGCACGGCCGCCGCGCCGATCTCGAGCGGCTGTTTCGCAACCTGCTCGAGAACGCGGTGCGCCACTCGCCGAAGGGCGGAGTCGTCGGCGCCGAGGTCGGCCGCGAAGGCGGCTTCGTGGTCGCGAGCGTCGTCGACCAGGGCCCCGGCGTGCCCGAAGAAGACCGCGAGCGCATCTTCGAGCCGTTCTACCGGGGCGCCCGCGCGCAGGCGCACGACCCTCCGGGGGCGGGGCTCGGGCTCGCCATCGCGCGGCAGATCGCGCGCGCGCACGGCGGCGAGGTCGCGCTGCGGCAGGCGGCCTCGGCGGGGGGCGTCTTCGTGGTGAGGCTGCCGCTGACGGCAAAGCAGTAGGCTGCGCGGCGTGCTCGTCGCGCTCGTGCTGCTCGCAGCTCCGACGTTTTCGCCGGCCGTCGTCGGCGAGCTGAAGACCTCGACGCCCGCCGCAGGCGAGTACGCCATGGCGCTGAGCCTCGACTACGAAGAGCTCATCACCACGGAGCTGCGCGTCTCGGAGCGCCGCACCGGTGTCTTCACGCTCTCGCTGGCCGCCGACGGTTCGGCGCGTGCGTGTGCCGCGGCGCGCTCGGTCTCGGTGAGCGAAGGCCAGTACCGCTACGAGCCGCCCGAGAAGCGGCAGGGCGCGCGCACGAACGAGAACGTGCAGCTCATCGGGCTCGCAGGCCGCTGGCGCGGCGAGGTCTCGGTCGCCGTCATCACGTTCGACCGCGTGAGCTTCGGTTCTTGTGACGCATCGAAGGTCGAGCCTCAGCCGGAGGCGTGGGGCACGCTCGGCTGCAGCGCGGTCGCCGCCACGAAGCAGCTGCCGGTCGCCGGGCTCGCGTGCGAGGTCGACGAGAAGAACCCGTGGCTCGGGCTCGGGCTGCCGCTCGGCGGCGCGCACGGCGGGCGCGGTCAGGCCCCGCACGGCCGACACGTATTACTGGGGGCTCTGCCGGGCCTGAAGGTCGACGTTCAGCAGTCGCGCTCGGCGCCGAGGTTCACGTTCAGCGCCGGAGCGGTGACGCTCACCGAGAGCGAGTGGAAGCCTCGACCGCAGAAGAAGAAGTGACTGCTACTCTTTCTTCTTGAGCTTGCCTTCGTTGTCTTTGATGAACGTGCGAATCTCGTCGGCCATGTCGAGGAGCTTCAGCCACTGCTCCTGGTACAGCGTGACGGGGAAGCGGCCCATGCCATAGACCGACACGGCGCCCTTCTCGCTCACCTTCAGCGAGACGCCGCGGCTGCCCCGCGACTTGAGCTGCTCGTTCTCGGCTTTGAGGCGCTCCAGCTCGGCTTTCAGCTCGGCTTCGGTGCTCATGGTGCCCGAGGAAGTAGCCCCGTCGCACCGCGAAGTGAAGAGTTTTTGGAACCGGGGCCGGCGCGCTAACGTTCGACCGGTTCGGAGGTGCTGCAATGAAGTGGGCCCTGGTTGCGATTCTCACGTTGGCCTCGCTCGGCGCCTGGGCGATGAGCGTCATGTCGGCTGGCGAGCTCTCGGGCGACGTGAAGCCGTTGCAGGTGCCGCGCGTCGCGATGCGCGCGCTGCCGCCGCTGACGGGTGGGCCGATCGCCGTCGCCGTCGCCGCGCCGAAAGCAGCCCCCGCGAAAGAGGCGCCGCCGAAAGAGGCGCCGAAAGAGGTCGCCAAGGAGCAGCCGAAAGACGAGCTCGAGGCGCTGCCGCCGCCTCCGAAGGCCGAGGCGAAGCCCGAGCCCAAACCCGAGCCCAAACCCGAGCCGAAGCCGGAACCCAAGCCCGTCGCCGAGCCCATCGCGAAGCCCGAGCCGAAGGTGGTCGCGATGAAAGACCCGGCGCCCGCGCCCGCGCCGAAGCCGAAGCCCGCTCCGCCGCCGGCTGAAGAGGCGCCGCCGCCGGCCGAGAAGACGACCGCAGCGCCGCCGCCCGCCGCGGCGCCCGCGGGTGAGGGCACGCTGAACCTGAAGGCGTCGGACACGGCCGAGGTCGTGGTCGATGGCAGAAAGCTCGGCCCGTCGCCGAAGCTGGGCCTCAAGCTGAAGGCCGGCAAGCACAAGATTCGCTTCGACTGCTACGACGAGAACGGCAACCTGAAGGCCGGCAAGATTCAGAACGTCGACGTCGCGCCCGACGAAGAAAAAGACATCGACTACGAGTGCCCGTTCACGCAGTGAGCTCAGTCGATCGGGTGAAGACCTTCACCCTCTTCTGGCCGACGTTCACCGTCGACGCCGCGAAGGCCGCCGGGCTCGAGGGCAAGCCGCTCGAGGCGCTCGAGAGCGACGGCACGCACCGCACGCGCTTCACGCGCACCGGCGTCAAGCCGGGCGACACGGTCATCGTGATGACGACGCTCGGCCGAACGCTGTACCTGATGGGCGCGCTGCGGGTGACGGGCGTTCACAAAGCGCGGCCCGGCGAGGCCGAGCGTGTGACTGGCGAGAGCCTCGCGCCGTTGCGGTTCGACGTGCGGCTGCCGGCCGACCTTGCGCGGCGGTGGGCCTGGTCGGTGACGGGGCGCAAGTTCGGCCCGGTCGGAGGCGACCCGACCGGCATTCACCTGCTCGCGCCGCGCTCGGCGACGGTGATGATGAAACACCTCGCGGCGCCGCGCCCCGAGCAGGCAGCCCGAACGTCTGACGTGGTGCGCCTCGAGAAGGTGGCGCAGCAGCGCGACGCGAAGGTGAGCGAGGCACGGGTGCTCTGCGACGCGTGGCTCGAGGCCGGTGACGCACGCGCCGAGCTGATGTCACTCGAGCTGGCGATCGCCGAGGCGCCGACGCCAGAGCGCGCGGCCGAGCTCGACGCGCAGCTCCGCGCGGTGGTGGCCGAAGCGCCGCACCTCACGCGGCTCGCGGGCGGCTACCCGTGGCGCGCGAAGTGGCTCGATCGGCCGTACGAGGTGATCGAGGCGAGCTACGCGCTCGGCGCCAAGACCGACGCCCTGCTCGCCCGCTCGGTGGTCGAGCGCACGCGCCGCCTCTTTCCCGACGGGCGGACCTGGTGGCTCTCGCTCCCCCGCGCGCTCTCGGGCCCCGTGCTGCGTGATGCCGGTGAAGCGCTCGAGCGGTTCGCCGAGCGCCGGCAGCAGGCGCCTCGAGAGACGACCATCGAGTATTGGGTGAGGTGGAACGTCGAGGACGAGCAGCTCATCAGCGAGATGCCTCGGGTGCTCGCTGTCACGCGCGACCTCACGATGAGAATGTCCGGAGAGCTCGCCTGGCCGGGGTCGAAACAGGTGCTGCCGCTGACCCACTCGTCGACGAGCACCGTCAGGTGGAACCCGATCACCTTCGACTTCGGCCGGCGCCGCGTCGAAGCGACGCTGAACGTGCCGCTGCCGCTGCCCGGCGTGCCAGCGCTGCTGCGCCACTACCGCGACGTGCTGAAGGGCCGATCACCGAGAAGCAGCTCTTGATTTAGTTAACCAACATCGTTAACTATTGCTCCGTACGGTTCACCACCACGGAGACACCATGAGCTACTTCCCTCCGACGCGCGCGCAGCGCGTCATCCCCTACCTCATCTACGCCGACGCGAAGCGCTCGATGCGGTACCTCTGCGACGTCTTCGGCTTCAAAGAAGAGCTCGTCTACCCGATGGAAGACGGGCGGGTCGGCCACGCCGAGCTGACGCTCGACGGCAACGTCATCTACCTGGCGTCGGAGTTCGAGGGCTTCGGGGTGAGCCCCCAGAAGCTGCCCGACACGCACTGCAGCCTGTACTGGCTGGTCGACGACGCCGACGCGCACTTCAAGCGGGCGCGCGACGCGGGGGCGACGGTGGTGAGCGAGCCGGCCGATGCGCACGGGCAGCGCGCGTGGCGCGCGCTCGACGCAGAAGGCCACCGGTGGTCGTTCGTGACCCCGCTGAAGGAGACGAGACCGTGAGCGCAGCCGAGCGGCTCGACGCGACGTTTCTGGCGCTCGCCGACCCGACCCGCCGCGGCGTCATCGAGCTGTTGCGCAAGTCGCCGCGCCGGGCCGGCGAGCTGGCCGAGGTGTTCAAGGTGGTGCCGCCGCAGATGAGCCGGCACCTGCGGGTGCTGCGCGAGACCGGGCTGGTCGATGAAGGCCCGTCGCCCGACGACCGGCGCGCGCGGGTCTATCAACTTCGCCCCGAGCCGTTCGGCGAGCTGCGCGCGTGGCTCGATGAGATCGAATCGTTCTGGGGCGGTCAGCTCGAGGCGTTTCGCGCCCACACGAAGAAGTCGAAGGGAGCAAAACGATGAAGCCCGAAACAGTGGTGGTGACGACGGTGGTCGAGGTGCCTCCGGCGCGCGCGTTCGAGCTGTTCACGAAAGACATCGACGTGTGGTGGAAGCGGTCGCCGCGCTTTCGGCGCTGGCCGGGGCAGCAGGGGCGGCTCGCGTTCGAGGGCACGCCGCCCGAGCGGCTCGTCGAGAGAGACGGCACAGAGACGGCGGTGGTCGGCCGCGTACTGGCGTGGGCGCCGGGCGAACGGCTCGCGCTGGCGTGGGCGGGCGCGGGCTTCACAGAGAAAGACGGCACCGAGGTGCACGTGCAGTTCGAGAAGCACGCGGCGGGCACGCGCGTGACGCTCGAGCACCGCAACATCGGCGCGCTGCCGGCGTCGCACCCGCTGCGCCGCGGCTTCACCGGCGAGGCGTTCGAGGCGATGTACGGCTACTTCTGGGCCGAGCTGCTGACGGGGCTGCGAGCGTCGCATTGACGACTCCGCTGGCCCTGAGCGGAGCGACCGCGAAGCGGGCGCGGAGTCGAAGGGGGCGAGAGATTCGAGTGCCGCCCGCCCGCCTTGCGTCTTGGTTGATGTGCATGGCGACCTACGCGCTCATCCCCGGCGGCGGCGGCGACCCGTGGGAGTGGCACCGCCTCGTGCCCGAGCTCGAGCGGCTCGGCCACGAGGCCATCGCGCTGCGGCTGCCGGCGGAAGACGACGAGAACGGCTGGTCCGAATACGCCGATGCGGTGGTCGCGGCGCTGCGCGGCAAGAAGAACGTCGTGCTGGTCGCCGAGTCACTGGGCGGCTTCACGGCGCCCATCGTCGCGGCGCGGCGCAAGGTCGAGCAGCTCGTGCTGCTGAACGCCATGATCCCGAAGCCGGGCGAGACGGGCATGGCGTGGGGCCGCAACACGCGCGCCTCGGGTGCGCGCCACCGCTACTACCGGCGCATCATGCTCAGCCGGGCGAAGGCCGAAGACGAAGCCGTCAGCTACTACCACGACCTGCCGAAGGCCCTCGCGGCCGAGGCGAAGCGCCGCACGT
>JAEUJP010000645.1 GCA_016793725.1 Myxococcaceae bacterium
TAGTAGGCCGCGGTGTAGTCGTTCGCCTCGGCCGTCATCGCGCTGCCCATCGCGGTACCGCGCGGGCCGAAGCCGAAGGTGTCGAAGATGTCGGCTTTCGCGGGCGCGGGCGCCGCAGCGGTCGCGACGAGCGCCAGAACCGCCAGGCCGCGCTTCATTCTTCGGCGAAGGGCTGAACGGCCTGGGCGACGGCGAGCTCTTGCCGCGCTTCCGAGAGCTCGGAGTTCGTGGCGCGCAGACGGTCTGAGAGCACCTGCACGAAGCTCCAGAGCATCTTCACCGCGAGAATCGACTCTTTTTTCATCAGGTTCATCAGGTCTTGCCTGGCGATGACCATGACGCGGGTCGGCTCGGTGGCGCGCACGGTGGCCGAGCGCGGAGCGTTGTCGATGAGGCCCATCTCGCCGAAGTGGCCGCCGGCGCGCAGCTCGGCGATCTCGACGCCGTTCTTCTCGATGGCGACGCGGCCGCGAATGACGACGAACAGCTCTTCGCCGGGCTGGCCCTCGGTGACGATCTCGCGCCCACCGGGGAAGGTGCGCGTCGTGGCGATCGACAGCACGGCCGTCTGCTCTTTGTAAGTGAGGTGCCTGAAGAGGGGAATCTTCTTCAGGGCCTCCATGCGCGACTGCGCTTCGACGGTCTCTTCGGCGACCGAGCCCGCGTCACCCTGCACGGCGACGACGACGGCGGTGATGTTGTCTTTGCCGCCGCGCTCGTTCGCGAGCGCGATGAAGCGCGCGGGCAGATCGTTCTTCGCGACCGCGGCGACCAGCGGCACGACCTCGTCGTCGGCCAGGTAGCCGTGCAGGCCGTCGCTGCAGAGCATGAACAGGTCGCCCGGCAGCAGATCGACGATGAGGGTGTCGACCTGCACCGACTCTTGGATGCCGACCGCCCGGGTGATGACGTTGCGGTACTGCGACGTCTGCGCCTGCTCTTTGGTGATCGTGCCTGCTTTGAGCTGCGCGGCGATCAGCGTGTGATCTTCGGTGAGCCGGTGGCACTGGCCGTTGCGCACCAGGTAGACGCGGCTGTCGCCGACGTGACCGATGACGCCGCGGTTGCCCGAGATGACGAGGCAGACGAACGTCGTGCCCATGCCGCGCTTGGTGTTGTCGCTCGCGGCCATCTTGTAGATGTCGGCGCACGCGCGCTGCACGGCGACCTCGACCAGGCTCGAGGCGGCGGCGCGGTTCGTCTGGGTCGCCTCTTTGGCGAGGTCTTTGAGAATGCTCTTGTTGGCGCTGATGTGCTGCTTCACGACCTCGGTGGCGCGCTGGCTCGCGACCTCGCCGGCCGCGTGCCCGCCCATGCCGTCGGCAACGATGTAGAGCCCGAGCGCCGGGTCGACCAACATCGCGTCTTCATTGTGCTGCCGCTTGCGGCCGACGTCCGTTCCGCCGAAGGCTTCCGTGGTCAACGACACGCCGGGCACCTTATGGGGAGCGATCGGGGCCCTGCAACAAATACTGCCTCACGGCGACCCGTTCGCACGCTTCGCGATGACCGCACGGAAGCCCGCTGCGCTGTAGTACGTCAGCTCGAGGTTGCCGACGCGCACGCGCGCCGCGTTTTCGAGAATCACGGGCTTCTTCGCGTTCAGCTTCGAGCCCTGAACCCACGTGCCGTTCTTCGAGCCGGCGTCGGTCAACGTCCACTTGCCGCTGCCGTCGTCTTGCTGCAGCCAGCCGTGAAACCGCGACACCGAGGCATCGTCGAGCACGATGTCGTTGTTCGTGGTGCGGCCCATCGTCACGCGCCGCTGAAACACGTTGTCTTTCGACTTCTCGAGCACCGCCACCACGGGGTCGCCCTGGCCGATCACCGTCGCCGTGATGCCGCTCGACGTACGCAATCGGTGGCCCGAGCTCGAATCTTCGTCGTCGCGGTGCGGCTCGTACACCAGCACCGACCGGTTCTTGAGCTGCGCATCGAACGTCTTGGGATCATCGAGCATCCGATTGATCCACGAGAGCAGAGGGTCGGCCACGGGGTGCTGACGCAGCAGTTCACCCCAGCTTCGGCGCCTGCGCCAGTGCAGCCCGGCACTGATGTAGGAGCGCCGGCCGCGCCTCACCGACCCACGGCATGTCGACCACCACCCGCAGGTAGAACAGCGACTGCCGCGAGAAGTAGACGGCGCGAGCCAGATCGTCGAGCACAGCGCCGTTGAAACCGATCAGCGACGACGCCTTCGCGCGCACGAAGTGCAGCGCCGGCACCTCGGGGAACCGGTCGAGCTCGCGCATCAGCCGCCGCTTCGTGCCGAACACCGCCAGCTCGAGGTTGAAGGGGTGCACGCGCAGCGTGAGGTAGAGGTGCTCGCGCAGGTACACCTGCGCCGCCGTCTCGAGCGTCGCCGCGTCGTCGAGCTTGTCGAGCACCTCTTCGGGCTCTTCACGAATGCGCGAGAGCAGCGTGAGCCACTGCGCCTCGCCACCCGAGAAGCCCGCGTTCTCGAACGCCGCCTCGTCGAGCCGGTGGCCGGTGACGAGCGCGCAGAGCAGCTCGTGGCGCGCCTTCGCCTCGGGGGCCGGCGCGTGGCCGAGCGAGGGCGTCGGCGGGCCGCCCTCGACCGGCTGCGGCGCCTTCGCGGGGGCGGCGGTCGCCGGCTTGGGGAGCAGGCCCTGGAGCAGCGTGTCCCAGTCGAGCCAGGCGAGCGGGGGGAAGCCCCGGGCCGCGCTGCGCTGCCGCCACACGTTGAGCCGGTGGAGCCCGACGACCCCGCCCACGTAGGCGGCGCCGATCGCGCTCGCGACCCACACGCTCAATGAACTTCCTCGTCGTTGCCGTCGCCCGGTGTCGCCGGCACGCCGTCTTCGTCGACGGCCGGGTTGCGGTCGGCCACCCGGTACTCTTCGCCGAGCCACTTGCCGAGGTCGACCATGCGGCAGCGCCGGCTGCAGAAGGGGAAGGCGGGGTTCTCGGGCCGCGGCGCCGCGACGCGCTGGCAGATGGGGCACTGAACGACGGCCATGGGTCAGGTCTTAACATCACTCACGTTGCTCGAGCCGCAGCTCCGCCCGTAAGGTCGTCGGGCTTTGAGACCTCAGCTCGCCGCGATTCTGCTGCTCGCCCTCGCCTGCTCCGGCAGGGTGAAGATGGTCGAGCCCCCCCCACCCGACCCCTTCTGCGGCGATGGGGTGGTGAACCCCCAGAACGGCGAAGAGTGTGAGGGCAGCGACCTCAACGGCGCGAGCTGCCAGTCGCTCGGGTTCGACGATGGCACGGTGACGTGCAGCGCGTGCAAGGTGATCACGGCGCTGTGCGTGAAGCGGTGCGGCAACGGCCTGCTCGACCCCGGCGAGGGCTGCGACGGCGACGCGGGCGTGCCGGCGTGCGGCGACTTCGGCTACACGGCCTGCAGCGCGACCTGCACCGTCGACCGCTCGCACTGCGTGACGACGCCGTTTCAAGCCGCGAACGGCGCGCTCGAGCTGATGAAGGGCGGGCCTTCGGCGATCACCGATCTCGCGCCGAAGGGCCTGGGCGATCTCGTCGTGGCCGTGCCCTCACGCGCGCGCGTCGAGTCGTCGCCGTACACGGTCGAGCGCGGGTTCGACCTCAACACCCGCAAGTTCACGTTCGGCAACGTGCCGATTCAGGCGATCGGGCAGGCGCTCGACGTCATCGCGCTGAACTCAGACGGCACGCTCGACCGCTACGCGTACGACGCCGGCACGTTCGGGCTCGTGCACTTCCCCGACGCGGGCTGCTCGGGCCCGATTCTCGGCGAGCTCTCGCAGGGCGAGATCGCGACGACGAGCTGCGACGGCGGCGAGCTGCACGTCTTCGGGGCCCAGCTCACGCGCTCGCCGCGCGGCGGCGGGGTCAGCGCGTTCGGCGACGTCGACGGCGACGGCCGGGTGGACGTGCTCTCGGTGAACGGGCAGAGCCTCGAGGTGCACCCTGCCCCGGCGTTCGGGCAGGTCGACGCCGGCACGCTGCCCGTCGCGCTGTCGTCGCTGGCGACCGGCGACTTCGACGGCGACGGCGATCTCGATCTCGCGGGCATCTCGGGGGCGAGCGTGAAGCTGCTCGAGAACCAGGGCAACGGCTTCGCCGACCGCCTCACGATTCCCGCGGCGATGGCGGCGCGGCTGCACACGGCCGACCTCGACCTCGACGGCCGCGTCGATCTGGTGTGGGAGGCCGGCGACAGGGCGCAGGTTCGCCGCAACCAGGGTTCGTGGGTGTTCGCGCCGTTCGAGGCGACGTTCAGGGTGGGCGCCGGCACCGCGCTGTCGTTTTCGGTGGGCGACGTCGACGGCGACGGGGACCTCGACCTGGTCTCGACCCGGGCGGGGGCGGCGACCGACTCGTCGGTCAGCTTCGTTCAGGTCAACCGTGTGCGGTGATTCGAGGCTGTTGCGCTTGGCCCGCGGTGTGGTACTTCGCCGCGCCGGAAGTTCGAAGTACTGCCGACATAGCTCAGTGGTAGAGCAACTGATTCGTAATCAGTAGGTCCCCAGTTCAAGCCTGGGTGTCGGCTCTGATGCAGCACGTGCAGCGGAAGTGCGCAGACTGCGGCGCGGGCATGCTCCAAGTCCCGTACATGAAAGACCCGCACAGCAAGCGGGTGTGGCTCGACCGCTGCCCGCAGTGCCGCTCGATCTGGTTCGACGCGGGTGAAGCCGAGACCGCCGCCGGCGCCGACCTGCACCTCGCGCTGACGGCGAACGAGCTGCCGGGGCAGTGCCCGGTGTGCCACGTGCCGCTGTACGCGGCGACGCTGGCGGGCGCCGAGTCGAAGGCGTGCGCGAAGTGCCGCGGGGTGCACCTGCAGATCGCGCAGCTGCCGGCGGTGTCGTTCAAAGAGACGCCCGACGACGAGCCGACGCTGAAGCCGCCGGCGCTGTTCGAGTGCACGCTGTGCCAGCGCACCTTCAGCCTCGATCAGGGCGACGGTGTGACGTGCTACAGCTGCGCACCCGGGCCGACCATCACGGGTGAGAGCGCGGCGCCGTCGCGGCTCGCGCGACGAATCGGTCTGATGTCGCTGCTCGATCAGCTCTTCTGAGAGCTGCACCTTTTCCTGATGGGCGGTAACGCGGTGCGGCGTGGGTTTCGGCTTTCGAGGGGGCGCGGGCTCGATTAATCAGCGGGCCATGCCCCCTGACGAAAACTACATGCGAGCGCCGGCTCCCCAGCCGCGGAAGACTCTCTACACCGAGGCGATGGAGATCTTTCAGCACGCCGCCGAGCTCATCAAGCTCGACTCGCGCGTGCGGCTCGAGCTCGAGGAGCCCGACTACGAGCACATCTTCTACGTCACGACGACGCTGAAAGACCGGCTCGTGCCGCTGACGGCCGAGGCGGCGAAGGGCTTCGCCGATCTGCCGGTGACGACGGTGCGCGATCAGTTCGGCTTCGAGCCGCTCGCCGACGGCAAGATCATTCTGAACGGCAAGGCGCTGCTCGGCAGCGACGTGAACATTCGCAAGGGCCACCTGCGGCTGCCCGACGGCAACGTGTACCAGCTGGTGCCAGGGGTGTCCGAGCGCTTCAAGGCGTACCGGGTGCAGCACAACCAGGCGCGCGGCCCGTACAAGGGCGGCATTCGGTACCACCGTGAAGTGTCGCTCGATCTCTTCAAGGCGCTGGCCGCCGAGATGACGTGGAAGACGGCGATCAGCGAGGTGCCGTTCGGCGGCGGCAAGGGCGGCATTCAGCTCGACCCGCGGTCGCTGGGCCGCGAGGAGCTGCAGAACATCAGCTTGCGCTTCATGTACAAGTTGAAGTCGATGATCGGGCCGAACATCGACATACCGGCGCCCGACGTCGGCACGAACGGCGAGATCATGGCGCTCTTCCTGCGCCAGTACTCGGACGGCGAGCACGAGCGGCACAACATGCGCGGCATCGTGACGGGCAAAGACGTGCGCATCGGCGGCAGCGAAGGCCGCGTGAAGGCGACGGGCCAGGGCGTGGCGTACTGCATCGAAGACTATTACCTCGATCGCGGTGAGAGCCTGCGCGGCAAGACGTTCACGGTGCAGGGCTTCGGCAACGTCGGTTCGCACGGCGCCGAAATTCTGCAGACGATGGGCGCGCGACTGCTCGCGGTGAACGACGCCGACGGCACGATCTTCAACCCCGACGGCATCGATGCGGCGGCGCTGCTGGCGTACGTGCACGAGAACCCGAAGAACCTGAAGCGCAGCGTGGCCGGCTTCCCCGGTGCGCAGGCGATCTCGAAAAAAGACTTCTGGGAGGTGCAGGCCGACTTCTGCGTGCCGGCTGCGCTGGGTGGTGAGATCACGGCTGACATCGCCGAGAAGATGAAGGTGAAGCTGATCGCCGAAGGCGCGAACGGGCCGACGACGCCCGAGGCCGACAAGGTGCTGGCGAAGCGGGGCATCGACATGATCCCCGACATCATCGCGAACGCCGGCGGCGTGACGGTGAGCTACTACGAGTGGATCCAGAACAAGCGCATGGAGTCGTGGACCGAGGCCGAGGTGAACAAGCGGCTCGAGTTCGCGCTCAAGCGCAACTACCGCATCATTCGCGACATCGCGAAGAACACCCCGCGCAAGACCGACATGCACGACAGCCGCAGGTACTGCATCGGCCAGACGATGGACACGCGCGCGGCGGCCATGTGCCTCGCGCTCAAGCGCATCGAGGCGCACTACCTGCTCGAAGGGTTCTCGCAGTAGCGGGTGGCAGCACCCATCGTCGTCGAAGAGTCGTTCGACCTCGAGGGGCGCGGCGCCGCGGTCGTCGATCGCGGCGCCGAGCTGAAGCTGCGAACGGGAGCGCCGATCGCGGTGCGAGTGTTGGGCGCGGGGGAGCGCTCGTTCGAGTGCACGGCGTTCGTAGAGCTGGTGTTGAGGCGCACGCCCTCGCCGCATGAGCGGCACGCACTGTTGCTGGTGGGCATCTCGAAGTCGGCGGTACCGGCGGGCACCGAGCTCGAAGTCGACGGCGAACGAGCCTGAGTTTTCAGTGAGCCGAGCCTGTGCAGCAGGCTATCTTTCAGTGCATCACGCGTTCGCGGTCGACGAGCAGCAAAGGATGATCTTCCTTCGTCTCATACGCCACGATGCGCAGCCCGACTCCGCGAGTGCCCTCGCCGTCGCCGCCGTAGTTCAGCGCGACCTGGTACCGCACCTCACACAGACACGTCATCTCGGTCGAGTCTTCACTCGTGAACGTCACCTTGATTCGCCCGCCCAACGGCAGCGGCTCCCGCGTCTCGATGAACAAGCCCGTCGGGCTGACGTTTCTCGCCACACCCCGCGTCATTCCATCTGGCGTCGTGAGATACACGGTGAACACCTTGTCGAAGCGCAGGTTCTGGCGTCGGTCCATACACGCAGCGTCACCCGGTAGTCTGATGTAGGCAAATTATCCACCCCATGCCACATTGGAGAGTCTGATGTTTCGAGCACTTGCGGTTCTCACGTTCTTGGCGAGCGGTCTGGCGTGGGCCGATGTCGACCCGAAGTTCGCGAAGCTTCGCGACTCGGCCGAAGCCATCGAGGGCCTGGGCAACTTCCTCGACAAGTACGTCGGCGACTGCGGCACCGACATCGACTGCAAGAAGAACACGGAGCTCTTCCGCTCCGCCGCCAACGGCAAGAAGTTCTACATGATCATCACCGAAGACTCGGTGTCGAACATTCAGATGGCGTCGTACGACCCCGGCGCCCAGTCGTTCACGCTGAACCTCACGCCGTTCTTCGCCGCCTCGAACTCGGCGATCACGTCGGGCGCTCCCTCCCGCACCGACGCGAACGGCAACCCCGTCATGCCGTTCATGACCATCAAGGGGAATGTGTCTGAGGGCGGCAACGCTCAGAGCGTCGCTCGCATGATCTCGATGAAGACCTTGCGGCTGCAGGTGATCTTCTCGCCTCAGGGCACCTGGTCGCTCCCCAAGAAGGGCAGCAAAGACAAGATGGTCGGCGTGAAGGCCCACATCGACGCGATTCTGGTGACCGTCGGCCGCACCGGCGAGCAGGTCGGGCTGTACCTCGCGAAGTAGTAGGGACAGGCTGGTTTTTCGCCGCCTTACAGCCAGAAATCGGCGCGGCGGCCCGGGCGAAAAAGCTGCCTGTCCCTGAGGCAGAGAGCCCGTAAAAAGAGCCGTCGAGCTGCGTTGGAGTTGAAGGGACAGGCAGTTTTTCGCCCGAGCACTGCGTCGGTCTTGCACTGTTCGGCGGCGAAAAATCAGCCTGTCCCTAGCGGCCTAGCGGCGCAGCACCACGTACTGCGATACGTCGCCCCGCCGGTACTTCAGCAGCAGCGTCGCCTCGCCGCTCGCGTCGAGCACCGCCTTCAGCGCCTTCAGATCCGTCACGCGCTGCTTCTGCACCTCCACGATCACGTCTCCGCCCTGGAGCCCCGCCATCTCAGCCGGCCCGCCCGGGAACACCGCCGCGACCAGGAGCCCCAGCTCGCCCCCCAGCTGCTTCGCCGCTTCGGGCGTCAACTCTCGCACCACCAGCCCCAGCGCATCGAGCCGCCCTGCCCCCACCATCGCCTTCAGCGCATCGACGCTCGGCCGCTCGATCAACGTCGCCTGCATGTCGAGCTCCTTCGTGCCCCGCTTCACCGTCAGCTTCACCGTCGACCCCGGCGCCAGCAGCGCGATGCGCCGCAACAGCTGAAGGTACGAGACCACCGTTCGCCCGCCCACCGCGATCACCCGGTCGCCGCTCTGCAGGCCCGCCGCCTCTGCCGGGCTGCTCTTGAACACGTCGATGACCACCGCCGCCTTGCCCGTCGCATCGTCGACCTCTTGAATGTTCACGCCCAGCCACCCGCGCTCGGCCCGCCCGTTCTCGAGCAGGTTCGGCAGCAGATCTTTCACCAGGTTGATCGGCGCCGCGAACCCGATGCCCTGCGCCTGCGTGACGATCGCCGTGCACACCCCCACCACCTCACCCTTCATGTTGAAGAGCGGCCCGCCCGAGTTGCCCGGGTTGATCAGCGCGTTCGTCTGAATGAAGTCGTCGAACGGCCCCACCCCGATCACCCGCTCGCGCGCCGAGATGATGCCGTGCGTGACCGACGTGTCGAGCCCGAACGGGTTGCCGATCGCCACCACCCAGTCGCCCACGTCGAGCTGATCAGAATCGCCCAGGTACACCGTCGGCAGCGCCACCGCCCCCGTGCCCTGCAACCGCAAGAGCGCCACGTCAGTCGACGGGTCTCGCCCCACCAGCGCCGCCTCGAGCTCTCGCCCGTCGGCCAGCCGCACCCGAATCGCCTGCGCCCGCTCGATCACGTGGTTGTTCGTCACCACCAGCCCCTCGGGGCTGATGATGAACCCCGACCCCAACGACCGCGACTGCCCGCCGTTGCTCGTCGACAGGTTCACCACGCCCGGCCGCACCGCCTTCACCAGCGGCGCCAGCGACGTCGGCGGCTCGAACTTCGGCAGCACCGGCGGCCGCTCGCGGAACAGGCCGCTGCCCCCGTCGCTGGCGACCGGCTTCGCTGACAGCGCCACCTTGTGGGCCTTCACCTTCTCGGCGGCCCACTTCGACACGTCGTCGTCAGCGACGGTCAGCACCAACGCGAGCGCGGCGGCAGCGAGCACGCCCGCCTTCTAGCCGAAAGCTCAGGCCTCGGCGGGCTTCACGTAGCGCGCGACCTTCACCCGGGCCGGCCGCACGACGCGGTCTTTCAGGCGGTAGCCGGCGCGCAGCTCGGCGGTGATGACGTTGTCTTTGTGCTGCTCGGGCGTGATCTCGAGATCGGCCGCCTCGGCGAGCGTCGGGTCGTACGCCTGGCCCAGCAGCGCGACGCGCTCGATGCCCATCGCCCCCGCCTTCTTGAGCAGGTTGTCGCGCACCACCGCGACGCCCTGCGCGAACGGGGTGTCTTCGGCTTCGGCCAGCGCCAGGTCGAGGTCGTCAATCGCCTCGAGCAGCGCCAGGGCCACCTCGCCCCGTTCGACGTCGAGCGCGCGCTCGCGCTCGCGCAGGAGTCGTTGTTTGAAGTCTTCGCGATCGCGCTCGAGGGCCTGATACGCACGCGCCAGCTCGTCGACGCGCTTGCGCGCCGTGGTCAGTTCGGCAACCAGATCGACCGGTGCTCCCTCGTCGCTCATCACGAGGAACAAGTTAAGGGCGAAGCCGACCGTGTCAACTCGGGCAACAGCGACGCGCGAAGCTGCCCCACCAGGAACAAAGAGCCGCACCCCACGACGACGGCGTCGTCGGGCGCCCCCTTGCGCGCCGCCGCCAGCGCCTCGGGCGCCGACGCCGCGACCTGAACCGGGGCGAAAGGCAGCAGCCTGCGAACCTCGTCGACGTAGGCCGAGGGCTCGAGCGTGCGGGGGCTGCGCACCGGCGTCAGGTACACCGCAGCGCACTTCGGCAGCAGCGTCTTCAGCATCGGGCGCCAGTCTTTGTCGGCGAGCACCCCGAACACGAGGTGCACGGGCCGGCCCGGGTAGACGGCGTCGAGCGCCTTCACCAGCGTGTCGGCGCCCTGGGGGTTGTGGGCGCCGTCGAGCACGACCCGCGGCGAGCCGGGGAACTCTTCGAGGCGGCCGGGCCACTCGGTGCCGGCGAGGCCGGCGCGGGCGTTCTCGCGCGAGATCTCGAGCCCGCGATCTTCGAGCAGCTCGAGGCACGCGAGCGCGACCGCGGCGTTCTGCACCTGGTGCGGGCCGCGCAGCCCGGGGTACAGGCCCGTCACGCGCGTGCGCATGCCGCGGTAGGTGTACTTGGCCCCGGCCTCGGGCTCGAAGTCGAAGTCTCTGCCGAGGCGAAAGATGCGGGCGCCCGCATTCTGGGCCGCCTTCTCGATCACCTCGAAGGCCTCGGGCTCTTGCCGGCCGACGACGACCGGCACGTTCGGGCGAATGATGCCGGCCTTCTCGAAGGCGATCGCGGGCAGCGTGAAGCCGAGATATTCCTGGTGGTCGAACGAGACCGGCGTGATCGCCGTGACCTCGGCGCGCGCGGCGGTCGTGGCATCGAGCCTGCCGCCCATGCCGGTCTCGAGCACGGCGACGTCGACCCGCTCTTCGGCGAAGTGCTGCAGCGCGAGCACGGTGCCGAACTCGAAGTACGTCAGATCGAGCGATGGCGGTATGGCGGCCCGCAGCCGCTCGACACCCTCGGCGAGCGCCCCGTCGCGAATCGGCTCGCCGTTGATCTGAATGCGCTCGTTGACGCGGTGCAGGTGCGGCGACGTGTACAGGCCGACCCGGTAGCCCTGCGCGCGCAGGCACGCCGCGGCGAACGCGCACGTCGAGCCCTTGCCGTTCGTGCCGGCGACGTGCACCGCCGGGTAGTGCGTCTGCGGGTTCTTGATCAGCTGCAGCGCCTCGCGCACGCGATCGAGGCCGAGCCGAATCGTCGAGGGCTGCAGCCCCTCGAACCACTTCAACGACTCTTCGACCGTCACGTCGCGCCACCGGCGCGATGTGCACGGTGCCTGCCCTGAGCCCGTCGCAGGGTCACGACATCAAGCCAATGAGCTGACCGAGCCGCGCCCTCAGATCTTTGCGGTGCACGATCGCGTCGATCATGCCGTGCTCGAGCAGAAACTCAGACCTCTGGAAGCCCTCGGGCAGCTTCTGCCGAATCGTCTGCTCGATGACGCGCGGGCCGGCGAAGCCGATCAGCGCCTTCGGCTCGGCGAGAATCACGTCGCCCAGCCACGAGAACGAGGCCGCCACGCCGCCCGTGGTCGGGTGCAACATCACCGAGATGTACGGCTTCTTCACGGCGCGAAAGCGCGAGATGGCGGCCGAGGTCTTCGCCATCTGCATGAGCGAAAAGATGCCCTCTTGCATGCGCGCGCCGCCGCTCGCCGAGAAGACGATGGCCGGGCACTTCAGGTCGTACGCACGCTCGAAGACGCGCGCGACCTTCTCGCCGACCACGCTGCCCATCGACCCGCCCATGAACTCGAACACGAAGCAGCCGATCGAGACCGTCTGGTTGTCGAGCTTGCCGACGCCGCCCACGAACGCGTCGTTCTCGCCGAGGCTCTTCTTCGTCGACTTGATGCGGTCTTTGTACTTCTTCGAGTCAGAGAACCCGAGCGGGTCGAGCGGCTCGAGGCCCGCGTCGAGCTCTTCGAACGTGCCCACGTCGAGCACCGAGGCGATGCGCGCGCGCGCCGTGAGCGGCATGTGGTGGCTGCACATGGGGCACACGTTCAAGACCTTCTCGAGATCGGCACGGTAGAGAATTTCGCCGCAGTCGTCGCACTTGACCCACAACCCCTCCATTCGCGACGAGACCTTGAGGTCGGCCTCGTTGGGGTCGGTTTGCAGGATCTTGGGTTTTTTCGAGAACCAGGCGGCCATGAGCGGGGTTTCAGGTAGCACTACGACGCCAGCAGGGGAAGCGCCTCGACCTCGGCCCGCGCCTTCGGAATCGCGACGGTCAACACCTCGGCGCCGCTGGCGGTGCAGAGCACGTCGTCTTCGATGCGAATGCCTCCGAAGCCGCGGCCGCCGTTGAGCCCGAGGAACTTCTCGGCGAGCGACCAGTTCACCTGGTCGGCGAACTGGGCGCGCAGCGCCGCCGAGCGGATGATCTGTGGCACGAAGTAGACGCCCGGCTCGATGGTGAAGGTCATGCCCTCGGCGAGGTCGAGATCCATTCGCAGGTACCGGGTGCCGAACTGGGTGCTGCGGGTGCGGCCGCCCGGGTAGAGAACGTGATCGCCGAACGCCTCGAGGTCGTGAACGTCGAGGCCGATCGGGTGACCGACGCCGTGGGGGAAGAAGACGGCGTGCGCGCCCGACTCGACGAGCGCGTCGGGTGAGCCCTTCAAGAGCCCCATCTGGGCGAGGCCATCGGCGACGGTGCGGCACGCGATGCGGTGCACGTCGCGGTAGCGCACGCCGGGCTTCACGGCGGCGATGGCGTCGAGGTTCGCCTGCAGCACGGTGTCGTAGACGTCGCCGCCCTCGGCGGTGAACGGGCCGCCGACGGGCCAGCAGCGGGTGACGTCGCTGCAGTAGCCGCTCGGGGCCTCGCAGCCGGCGTCGAGCAGCACGATGTCGCCCGCCTGCAGCACGTTGTCGTGGCCGCGCGCGTGCAGAATCTCGCCGCGCACCGACAAGATCGTGCCGTACGCGGGCACGCAGCCGACGGTCGAGAAGATGCCGTCGACGATGCCGGCGAGCTCCTGCTCGTGAACACCGGGGGCGCTGTCTTTCATCGCTTCGACGTGGGCGGCCAGCGTGATGCGCGCGGTCTCGCGCATCTGGGCGAGCTCGGCGGAGTCTTTGCGCAGCCGCATCGAGGCGATCGACTCGAGCACCTCGAGCGGGCCGACCTTCAGCGGGTCGTCGAAGTCGAGATCGGCGCCGGTGAGCGCGCGGGCGCGGCGCGTGGTGCGCGCGTCGCTGACGGCGAGGGTGTCGAGCTTCAGCGCCTTGAGCGCGTCTTCGAGGCGCTCGACCGGCCTCACGGCGTCGACGTCGTGACGCGCGCGCTCGGCCTCGAACGTGGCGAGCTCGCCGTGCCAGACGGCGTCGTCGAGCGTGCGCTCGGGCAGGTAGAGCGTGACCTTGCCGGTCGCGGGGTCGAAGAGCGCAGCACTGTTCGGCTCGGGCCGCTCGAAGAAGTACATGAACGTCGAGTCGGCGCGGTACGGGAAGAGGTTGTGGGGGTAGTTGCGCGAGATGGGGCCGCCGCTCCAGAGGAGCAGCGGGCGTTTCAGCGACGACATCAGACGCTTGCGGCGATCAGCGAAGCCCATGCGCGCTTCATAGCAGCCGGCGTAGAGTCGGCCGCGACCGATGCGCTTCCTCGGGCGGTGGCTGTTCCGCATCTACCTGATGCAGCTGCTCACGTTCGTCGGGGCCATCACGGCCGTGCTCGTCACGCTCGAGAAGCTGACGCGGCGCACCGAGCTGCCGTGGAAGACGCGCTTCTTCGATCGCCTGCTGTCACCCGACAGCACGGTCTACCCCGCGCTGAAGCAGAGCTTCGCCGACGACTTCGAGCAGCCCACCGACGGCCCCGGCTGGAGCGAAGACCAGCTCCCCAGGCTGTGGGGCACCTGTCGCGCGCTCGCGGCGGCGCTCGGCTGCCCTCCGCCCGACGCGATTCACCTCTCGGTCGAGCCGGGCGACTGCATGGCGTGGCAGTCGCGCGTCGGCGACGGCCCGGTGCGCCGTCACATCGCGCTGAGCCTGCTCGACCTGAGGCTCGTGTCGCACGACGAGGCCCGCGCCGTGATCGCGCACGAGCTCGTTCACGCCGGGTTCGATCACGTGCGGCAGGGCTACGACGAGGCCAAGCAGGCGACCCTGATGCGCGCCGTGTGGGGCCGGCTGCCATGGCCGCTGCGCCTCGGGCTCTTGGTACCGATGGGCCTGTATACGATCGGCGTCGAGAGCGCGGCGCACGCGCACGAGCGCGAGGCCGACCGCAAGGCCGCCGCCGTGGTCGGCGGCAACCACACGGCGCGAGCGCTCGAGCGCATGATGTTGCAGGCGCCAGTGCTCGCCCGCGTGTTCGCGGTCGTGCACGCGCGCGCCGCGCTCGGCGAGCGCGCGCCGCAGCGGCTCGCCGAGGCCGCGTACCAGCTGTACTCGCGCTACGAGTTCTCGCAGCTGAAGGAGCACGCCGCGGCCGAGAGCGTGGTGCCCGGCGAGCAGCACCCGTCGCTGCCCGAGCGAGTGGCTGGCTCCGAGCGCGAGCCCAGCCGGGCCGGCATCGGGGGCCAGCGCTCGTTCATCGAAGCGTACCCCGAGCTGCTCGCCGCTGAAGAGCTGCTCACGCGCACGTACTTCCCCGATAAGGCCCACCATCAGCGGAGCGATGCATCGCAGCTGCGACGCAAGGCGCTCGCCGCGCGGCTCAAGCGGCGGTGAGCTGCCGTCGATGCGGGTGACGGGACACTCTGGAGCCGCAGCCCGCCGAGCCGCCAGGCCGCACCGGGCGAATTGCGCCAAAAAGTGACCGAACGGTGAGACTTCGGTCCGCCCCACCCGTCCAGCGCCCGAAAGGGAGCAAACACATGAAGAACGAATACCTGGTGGTGGCGATGTTGGTCGGCTGTGGCGGTGGCGGCGCAGCGATGATGCAGTCGGAGTGCTCGCGCGACACCGACTGTAAGGGCACACGCATCTGCTCGAACGGGGCGTGCGTCGACCCACAGACGGGTGGTCAGGCCGGCTCAGGCGGCCAGGCCGGCAGCGGCGGTCAGGCGGGAAGCGGCGGTCAGGCCGGCTCCGGCGGTCAGGCCGGCAGCGGCGGCACGGCGGGCGGCTTCGGCGGTTTCGGAGGCGGCTTCGGCGGCACGGCAGGCGGCAGCATGACGGGAGGCGGCGACTGCTTCAGCGGGCGCGACTCCGATTGTGCGGCCGGCTACTGGTGCACGATGGGTCAGTGTGTCGCGACCACGAAGAAGAAGGTCGGCGAGC
The DNA here is from genome assembly GCA_016793725.1 of Myxococcaceae bacterium. GTDB lineage: Bacteria > Myxococcota > Myxococcia > Myxococcales > Myxococcaceae > Xiheicaenimonas > Xiheicaenimonas phototrophica. Next base: position 15,365 of record JAEUJP010000645.1, read on the forward strand.
AGTGCGAGCTGAACACCGACTGTGCGGGCGGCGCGTGCCTGTTCCGCACCAACTCGTCTGACGTGTTCGGCTACTGCAGCAAGACGTGCTCGAGCTTCGCGCAGTGCCCGGCGTTCTGGGACTGCGAGAACATCCAGAACGCGGCGGCGAAGTACTGCACGCAAGACGACTGAGGTTCACGGCTCGGAGCGCGGCGCGTGCTAAGCCGCGCCGCGCATGCGAGCGCTCGTCATCACCGATTCAGATGGCCCGTCGGGCCTCTCAATCCAAGAAGTGCCCGACCCGGTGCCCCCCAAGGGGCACGTGCTCATCGCCGTGAAGGCGGTGGGCCTGAACCGCGCCGACCTGCTGCAGTCGCTCGGCCTCTACCCCGCCCCGCCCGGCGCGCCGCGCGACATTCCCGGGCTCGAGTTCATGGGCGTCGTCGAGAAGTCGGGCGGCGGCATCAAGAAGGGTGAGCGCGTCATGGGCCTCGTGCCCGGCGGCGCGTTCGCCGAGAAGCTCACCGCGAGCCCGAAGCACCTGCTGCGCGTGCCCAAGACCGTCAGCGACACCGACGCCGCCGCCATCGCCGAGGCGTACACGACCGCGTGGGACGCGGTCTGGGTGCAGGCCGGCATCAAAAGAGGGCAGCGCCTGCTGATTCACGCGGTCGGCTCGGGCGTCGGCACCGCCGCCGTGCAGCTCGCGCGCGCGCTCGGCGTCACGAGCGTGGGCACCTCGCGCACGCAGGCGAAGCTCGACCAGGCGAAGCCCGACGTCGCGATTCTCGCGGGCGACCCGCCAGTCTTCGCCGAGAAGTCAGGCCCCATCGACGTCTGCCTCGACCTCGTGGGCGGCCCGTACTTCGGCGAGACCGTCGACGCGATGGCGCCCCGCGGCACCATCATGGTCGTCGGCGTCACCGGCGGGCCGAGCGCCGAGGTGCCGCTGCGCTCCGTGCTCGGCAAGCGGCTGCGCGTGATCGGCACCACGCTGCGCTCGCGCGACGACCGCGAGCGCGCCACGATCACCGCGAAGTTCGCCCGGGAGCTGTTACCCCTGTTCAAGAAGGGCACGCTGAAGGCGGTCGTCAGCAGCGTGCGGCCGATGGCAGACGCGGTTCAGGCGTTCGAGCAGATGGCGGGCAACGACACGTTCGGAAAGACGGTGCTGACATGGTGAGCTCTACGGGTTTCGACCCCAACGCGGCGGCGGCCCCCGACTCAGGGGTCTTCGGCCTCAGCGTCACGCCCGAAGACGCGGCGGTCGTCTTGATCCCCGTGCCGTTCGAGGCGACCACGAGCTACGGCGGCGGCACCGCCGACGGGCCGAAGGCGGTGCTCGAGGCCAGCAAGCAGGTCGACCTCTTCGACCTCGACACCGGCAAGCCGTACGAGGCCGGCATCGCGATGCTCGAAGAAGACGAAGAGGTGCGCATGTGGAACGACGCGGGCAAGAACCTCGCGAAGCCCATCATCGAGGCCGGCGGCGGCGGTGACCCTGCGCCGGTGAACGTGCTCAGCGAGAAGATGAACGACTGGGTCTATGGGCACGCGAAGGCCTGGTACGCGCGCGGCAAGCTCGTCGGCGTCGTCGGCGGCGATCACTCGACCCCGTTCGGCAACATCAAGGCGTGCGCCGAGAAGTACCCCGGCCTGGGCGTGCTGCACCTCGACGCCCACGCCGATCTGCGCGACGCCTACGAGGGCTTCACGTGGAGCCACGCGTCGATCATGTTCAACGTGCTCCAGCACGTGCCCCAGGTGAAGAAGCTCGTGCAGGTCGGCATTCGAGACTTCTCGGAAGGTGAGCACGCGGTCATCACCGGCTCGCAGGGCCGCTGCGTGACGTTCTTCGACGCGCAGCTCGCGCGCGCGCGTGACGCCGGTGAGAGCTGGCGCGAGCAGGTCGACCGCATCGTGAAGGAGCTGCCGGCCAAGGTTTACCTCTCGTGGGACATCGACGGCCTCGAGCCGACGCTCTGCCCGCACACGGGCACGCCGGTGCCGGGTGGCCTGACGTTCAACCAGGCGGTGTCGCTGCTCGACGGCGTGGTGCGGGCCGGCAAGAAGATCGTGGGGCTCGATCTCAACGAGGTCGCGCCCGGCCCTGACGGCGACGAGTGGGACGGTAACGTCGGCGCGCGGCTGCTCTACAAGATGATCGGCTTCGCGCTGAAGTCGCGATGAGCCCGGCGGGCTACTCGGCGTTCCAGTCTGACGCGGGGAGCACCTTCCACCCGGTGTCGACCTTGCCGCCCTTGAAGCGCAGCACGCGCAGCGGCCATTCGCGCGGCGTCTTGTTCGGGCCCTCTTTCGACATCACCGTCCACCGGTACATCTCGATCGAGTAGCGCCCGCTGTTGCCCGCCTTCGCCAGCACTGCCCGCATCGGGTTCTTCGGGTGCCAGTACACCTCTTTGCCGACCCGGCACGTGTATGCGAGCACCGGCGCCGACTTGAGAAACGCCTGTGCCTTCTCGAGCGTCGGCTTGAGCAGCTTCTCGGCGTCTTCTTTCGAGACCTCGGTGACCTTCAGATCGTCGCCGACCGCCTCGGCGCCCATCAGCTTCGTCAGCGCCTTGCGGCCCGACTTGTCGAGCTCGTTCATCAGCTGCACGCTCTTGCCGAGGTCGCCCTCTTCTTTCTTCACCTCGACGTTCTCGAGCGTCGCGTTCTCGAGCGCGAACAGCTGCGCGTTCATCGTCACGCCGCCGAGGAGCAGATCTTTGCCGGCCTCGTCACCCTTGCCGGTGAGCGCGTTGATGTAGGTCGTCGCGACCTTCTTCGCTTCGTCTTCTTGGGCGAGCGCGGGTGAAGCGAGCAGCAGGGCAGACGCAATGAGCAAGCGCATGCCCTGCTTCTTAGTGGATCTCTCAGCCCCGGAAGAAGAACAACCACAGCAAGAGCACCACACCGAAGGGCACGCCTGCCGCCCAGAGCAAGAACGGCACTGCGATTCGACCGCGGATCTGCTGAATCTGCTGGTTCGTCTTCATGTTCGTTTCTCCTGCTGATGGGGGTTGCAGAGTTCGCGCCAGTGGCTATCTCGCGACTCGCCATGAACCTGCTCATTCTCGCCACAGCCACGCTGCTCGCCGATGTGAACAGCCGCCGCGACGCCGTCGTGCAGGTCGTCGAGAAGGTCTCGCCCGCCGTCGTCTACGTCGGCACCGTTCAGCTGGTCGAGCGCAGCTTTCGGTCGTTCAGCCCGCTCGACGACTTCTTCTTCGGGCCGCGTGAGCGCACCGAGGCCGTCGAGGGCCTCGGCAGCGGCGTCATCGTCGACCCGAACGGCACCATTCTCACCAACGAGCACGTCATTCGTGGGGCGTCGCAGATTCACGTGATTCTCGCCGACGGGCGCAAGCTCGACGCCGACGTGATCGGCTCCGACGCAGACAACGATCTCGCCGTGCTCAAGATCAACGTGAAGACACCGCTGCCGGCCGCGAAGCTCGGCGCCTCGAACGATCTGATGATCGGCGAGAAGGTGATCGCCATCGGCAGCCCCTTCGGCTTGAAGAAGACCGTCACGGCGGGCGTCGTGTCGGCGGTCGGCCGCAGCTTTTCGGCCGACAACCGCACGTACGACGACTTCATTCAGACCGACGCGTCGATCAACCCCGGCAACTCGGGCGGGCCGCTGCTCAACATCGACGGCGAGGTGATCGGCATCAACTCGGCGATCTACGCGGGGGGCCAGGGCATCGGCTTCGCGATCCCCGCAGACAAGGTGCGCCGCATCGTCACCGAGCTGTCGCAGTTCGGGAAGCTGCGCCCCGCGTGGATCGGCTTCGAGGTCACCAACCTGAACCCGAAGGTCGCCCGCGCCGCCGGGTGGGATCGCACGTTCGGCGCGCTCGTCTCGGCGATCGAGCCCGGCTCGCCCGCCGAGGCCGCCGGCATGCAAGAGGGCGACATCGTCATGACGGCCGGCGGCCACCAGATCGACGACGCTTCGGAGCTGCGCGTGCGCCTGAAGAGCTACCCGGCGAAGGCAGGGTTCCCGGTCGAGGTCTTTCGCGACGGCAAAAACGTCGCGCTCACCATCACGCCGAGCGAATACCCGCCAAAGCTGGCCGAAGAGCTGTCGTGGAAGCGGCTCGGCTTTCGCGTGAAGGCCGCGGCCGGCACGCTCACCGTCGCGGCGATACGGCCGGGCTCGAACGCGGCGCGCGTCGGCTTCGCGAGCGGCGACGTGCTGCTCAAGGTGAACGGGCGGCCGGTCGCGAGCGAGGGCGACTGGCGCGACGCGCTCGTCTCGGCGCGCGGGGCTTCGTCGGTGCTGCTGCTCGTGCGGCGCGGCCGCACGGGCTACCACGTGACGCTGCCGTTCTGAGTTGTTGACCTGCCAGAAAACCCCCGTAACCTCGGGCGAATGGCAGTGCGCTACCAGGCGATCGGGCCGCTCCTCGCGGGGGAAGGGAGCCGCGCGTTCCTGGGGCTCGAGATCTACGACGACGGGCGCTCGTACCCGGTCGTGCTGGTGTGGCTGCCCGAAGCGGCCGAGGCCGACCCGAACCTGCTCGCCAAGATCCAGCGCGAGACCGAGCACGCCGCGAAGCTCGATCACCCGAACATCGTGCACGTGCACGGCTTCGGGCACCTCGACGAGGGCCACGCGCGCGTCGTCGAGTTCGCCGACGGCGAGAGCCTGCGAAAGATCATCGAGCGCGCGCAGAAGGTGCCGCCCGCGATCGCCGCGAAGATCGTCTGCGACGCCGCCACCGGCGTTCATTACGCGCACGTCGCCGGCAACGACGACGGCTCGCCGCTGATTCACGGCGACATTCGGCCCGAGACGCTGCTGGTGTCGTTCGGCGGCGTCGTGAAGGTGACCGGCTACGGGGCGCTGGCGTTCGCGCCGCGCGAGATGGGCGGCCAGCGCGTGAAGGGCCGCCGCGTGCACATCGCGCCCGAGCAGATCATCGGCGGGCGCGAGAGCTTCAGCTTGCAGACCGACGTCTACCTGCTGGGCCTCACGCTGTTCGAGTGCATCACCGGCAAGGTGCCGTTCTCGGATCAGGCCGAGTTCTTCGACCACGCGGTGCTGACGCTGCCGCTCTCGCCGATCGAGCCCGGCCTCGCGCCCGAGGGCCTCGAGCCCGTGCTCGCGAAGGCCTGCGCGAAGAAGGTGAACGACCGCTACCCGAACCCGCTCGCGCTGCGCGAGGCGATCGAGGCGGCCGTGGGCACCCTGCCCTCGAACGACGAGGTTTCCGAGTGGCTGCGCAAGCAGTTCCCGGGCTCCGACGAGGCGCGCGCGGCGCGGCGGCTGACCATCGACTCGGCGATCGCCGAGGCGGCGCGCAAGCTGTGGGGCGACAAGACGAAGCACGGCACGCCGGTGCAGACGCCGGTGGTCGCGATGCCGACGAACCCATCGCCCGACCTCACGCCCGTCGCGACGCCCGCCGTCGAGAAGAAGGTGACGCAGCCGCCAAGGCCGTCGGCGCCGAACCGCAAGGCGCCCGAGCCCGGCATCAAGATCACGTATCAAGAGCCCGAGCGCCCCGAGCGCGCCGCGCCCCGCCTGCCCTGGGGTCTTCTGCTCGCCGCCGTCATCGGTGGCGGCGCCGTCTGGTGGCTGATGCGCACGAGCGACGATCAGCTGCCGTCGATCAAGAAGGGGTTGCCGGCGCTGCTCGATGCGGGCCAGAAGACGGTCACGCCGCCCCCGCCGATCGCAGACGTGGTCGACGCGGGCGACGACGACGATGCGGGTGAGGCGCTGCCTGCGCTTCCGGCTCCGGCGCCTGCGCCGGTCGATGCGGGTGCGCCCGCGCCGGCTCCAGTGCCCGCGCCCGCGCCGAAGCCCGGCCCGACGGTGCTGCAGCTCGACACGAAGCCGAACACCGAGGTGACCATCGACGGCAAGCTGCACGGTCGCACGCCGCTGAAGGTCGAGCTGACGCCCGGCCGCAAGGTGGTGAAGCTCGAGAACAAAGAGCTCGGCATCAACACCGGCCGCGTGTTCACGCTGAAAGAGGGCCAGCTGCTGAATGAGAACATCACGCTGGGCCAGGGCACGGTCGTGCTGACGGCCCCGGCCGGAGCGGCCGTGTTCATGGACGGCAAGCGCATCGGCACCGCGCCGATGAAAGAGATCACGGTGTACGAGGGCGCGCACCGCGTGCTCGTCACCGTCGGCAAGGCCAAGTGGAGCGAGCCGTTCTCGATTCACTCGGGTGAGAACGTGCGGTTCAACGTCGAGCTCGAGTAGGCCAGGAGGCCGGCGCCGTCTTCCTGCACAGCGCGGCCTCAGACCTCTTGAACGGCTCGCTCGCCCACCTCGCCAGCGACGCGAACGCGCGCTTTCTAAGAAGACGGCTTTCAGCGCGTGTTCCCCCGCTGGGCCTCGGCCTTCAGCTTTGCGAGCCCGGCGGCGGCACGTTCGCGCTGCGGCCTGGTGGGCGCGACCTCGAGCACACGCTCGAACGCGCGCATCGCGGCGTCGCCGTCGCCGAGCTCGCGGTAGACCTCACCCATCGCGAGCAGGAGCTCGACGCTCGGTGACTTCGACATCGTCCACCCTTCTTCCAGCACCATGCGCGCCTGGTCGGGCTGCTTCTGCGCCGCCAGCGCCACGCCGAAGTCGGTCGCGACCTTCAGCCACTGCGGCGAGGGAACACGGTCGCCCACCCACCACAGCTCGAACAGCTCACCCCACTGCTTCACCGCCTGCTCCCGTCGGCCGCTGCGCCAGGCGTCTTGCGCCGAGCGCGCGCGCTTCGTGAGCTCATCGGCCGAGGGCCGAACCGCCGGCACCGGCAGCCCCGCCTCGGGGCACGGCGCGCAGACCGACGTCAGCTCGGGCGACACCAGCAGCAGGTGCCGCGGCCCGGCGAGCGCGAGCCGATCTTCGAGCAGCGCCAGCACCGGCACTTCGTCGTCGAGACACTCGCGCAGCGCCGAGGTCAGCTTCAGCCCCGCGTGGGGTGCGCGCGCGACGTCGACGCGGCCCTTCGCCGCCGAGAGCCACCCCGCCCCCCACTGAATCTGCGGCGGCCCCGACGTGATGCCGCCGCTCTCGGGCTTGAGCGGCACGCGCAGCGTGCAGGCGGCGAGATCGGGCGCGCGGTACAGCTCGGCGCACGCGGCGAACGGCTTCTTCGGCGGCTCGCCCTGACCCAGCCGCACGATGACGCCGCCGCCCTGGCGATACAGCACGGTGAGTGTGCGCAGCGTCTCGAGCGGCGGGCACGCGCCGGTCTCGACCGCGTCGCCGAGCTCTTCACCGGTCTTCGCGTCGAGCGCGAACAGCGCGCCCGCGAGCTTCTGCTCGCTGCGCTCTCGCTCGGCTCCCGCTTCTGCGCCAGAGGCGCGGGGTTTCGGCACCGCGGGGCTCGTGCGCACGGCAAGCACCAGCGCGAACGGGGTGCCCTCGACGGCGAGCCACTGCTCGCGCACCACGACGCCCGCCGACGCGAAGTCGACCCACGGCTTCGAGGCGTAAAACGTCTTTCGCGGGTCTGCCGCGTGAGCGACCGGCGCACACAGCAGCGCCGCCGCTACGAGAGCCGCTGGTCGAGCACCTGGCACAGGTTCTTGAACGCCTGAGGCTTGTCTTGCTTCAACACGATCGCCGCCGCGTTGGAGGCCGCCTTCACCGCCATCGGCACTCCGCCCCCGTACTCGGCCCAGTGCCCGCCGATGAGCAGCCGGTCGACCGGGGTGCGGTAGCCGGCGACCTTCGCCTTCATGTTCGCCTTGCTGGTGCGCTGCGCCATGATCGTGCCATCTCGGTTGCCGGTGTAGCGCAGGTGCGTGACGGGGGTCGCGACGTCCATCAGCTCGATGTGCTTCGTGAGGCCGGGCGCCACCGCCCTCTCGACGCGCTCGAGAATCACGTTCGCGTACTCGCGCTTGAACTGCTCGTACGCCGGGCCGCGCACGAGGCCGGGTTCGGTCTTCCACCGGTCGCCGTAGGCGATGTTGGCCTCACAATAGACCGTGAGCGTGCCCTTGCCGGCGGGCGCCATCGACGGGTCACGAATCGACGGCGCGAGCACCGAGAGCCCCGAGGTGTGCGGGTCGCCGTTGTTGTGGCCGTGGCGCGGCAGCCCGTCGCGCGTCATGAAGACGAGCTCTTCGTTCAGCCCGAGCGTCTTGGGGTCGCACGACAGGCCCAGCGAGATGGTGACGCACGAGTTGTACAGCTCGGCCTTTCGGTAGCGCTCGACGTGCTCGGCGGGCACCACACCTTGCGGCAGCAGCTTCGAGAACAGCGCGTCGATGTCGCACGCGCCGATCACCCAGCGGGCCTTCACCTCGCGACCGTCGGCGAGCTTCACGCCGTTGGCGCGCCGCTGATCGACGACGACGCCCTGCACCTCGGTGCGCAGCGCGACGACCGAGCCGCGCTCGGCGATGCGCTTCATCAGCCAGCGAATGAACGCCTGGCTGCCCCCGCGCGGAGGCCGCTGGAAGTCGCCCGCGTACGCCCAGCCGATCGGCACCAGGCACGACAGAATGTTCTCTTCGCTGCAGAAGATCTTCTTCAGGTCGGGGCTCTTGAAGAACCCGTCGAGGGCCGCGCAGTCGCGGTCGCCGACGAGGCGCCAGAAGGGCACGCTCCAGCCGGTGATCGAGAGGCCGCGGCCGATGAGCTCGTACCAGCTCATGGTCTCGGCCGCGCGCATGTACCGGGCGTACGACATCATGCGCTCGCCGAGCACGCGGCTCAGCTTGAAGAAGCGGTCGAGCCCTTTTGCCTCGCCGGGGAAGTCTTTCGCGAGCTGCTCTTTCAGCAGGTCGGGCTGGCTCGTGAGCAGGTAGTCGAAGCTCTCGCCCTTGTAGCGGCGAATGCGCTCGAGCTGCGGCGCCTCGGGAGGATCTTCGCCGAGCGAGTGGAAGACCTTGTGCACCATGCCGCCGGGGCCACACTGGTTCAGCCAGTGAATCGCCGAGTCGAAGACGAACGCCTTGCGGTGAAAGCCGGCGAGGTAGCCGCCCGGCCGGCTCTCGCGCTCGAGCACGACCACCGACAGGCCCGCCTGCGCGAGCAGGGCCCCGGCGGTCAGACCTCCGACGCCGGCGCCGATGATGGCGACGTCACAGCTCGGGGGTATGACGGGGCCGCCCATGGGGTGCGACTTCTGTCACGCCTTGATTCGGGGTGTCGAGAGCGCCTATTCACGCCGCGGCGATGACGTACGACGTGTTGATCGTGGGCAGCGGCATCGCGGGCTCTTCACTCGCGCTGGCGCTGAAGAAGGCCGGCGTCAGCGTCTGCGTGGTCGAGCGAGACACGCACCCGCGCTTCGCGATCGGCGAGTCGACGGTGCCCTCGACGACGCTGGGGTACGACTACCTCGCGCGGGCCTACGGCATCCCCGAGTTTCACCAGATGTCGCACTACCTGGGCCTGAAAGAGCTCGGGCTGACCGGCTGGCCGAAGCAGCACTTCTACTTCGCGCACCACACCGAAGGCCGGCCGCTGCAGCAGCACGAAGAGCTGATGTACGAGACCCTCGAGCTGCCGCTCGGCCCCGACGTGCACGTCCTGCGCGCCGACACCGACACGTTTCTGGTGTCGCGGTTTCCCACCTACGGCGTCGACTACCTCGACCGCACCGAGGTGGTCGACTTCGGGCGCGACGGCGCCGGCGTGTACCTCGAGGTGAAGGGCCCGGGCGGCCAGCGCCGGCTCGACGGGCGGCTGGTCGTCGATGCGTCGGGCCACGCCTCGTGGTTCGCGAAGAAGCTCTCGCTGCGCGACGCCGAGCCGCGCCTCAAGACGACGACCCGCAGCATCTTCGGCCACTTCGAAAACGTGCCGAGCCTCGAAGACGTCGTCGGCGCGCCGAACCCCGCCTTTCGCTTCAAGCGGCATGGCGGCACCCAGCACCACTGCTTCGAGGGCGGCTGGGTGTGGGTGATTCCCTTCGACGACGGGGTGACGAGCGTCGGGCTGCAGCTCGACCCGCGCATCTGGCCGCTCGACGAGCGCGTGCCCCCCGAAGAAGAGCTGCGCCGCATCTTCGCGAAGTTCCCGACCGTGCAGGCCCACCTCGGCGGCATGAGGCCCGTGCGCAAGCTGGTGCGCACCGGCCGCGTGCAGTTCACGTCGAAGACGATCTTGGGCGACGGCTTCGTGCTGACACCGCACGCGGCGGGCTTCATCGACCCGCTGTTCTCGACCGGCATCACGCTGACGCAGTCGTTCGTCGCGCGCTTCGTGCCGGCGGTGGTGAAGGCGCTCGAGCACGGCGGCCACATCGACACCGAGGTGTTTCGGCCGATCGAGCAGGCGTTCATGCGCGAGGTCGAGACGATCGACGGCATCGTCAGCGGCGTCATGAGATCTTGGGGCGACTACGACACGTTCAAGCAGATGTGGCGCGTGTGGGGGTACGCGACCATCGTGCAGTACACCGCGCGCATCGTGGGCGACCACACGAACGCGTCGGGCTGCACGCTGATGTTCGGCGCCGCGATCGACCGCTGGCGCGAGACGGTGCAGCGCATGAACGAGGCCGTGTTCTCTGAGCCGCGCGGCCCCGCGCTCGCGGCGAAGCTCAAGGCGATGCTCGACGAATGGCCGCACCCGCACAACCGGGCGAACTACGAGCTGGGCTCGGCGCGCTCGTGCAGCGTCGCGATCGAAGACCCGCCCCACTACTTTCGCTGGCTGAAGTGGTTCGTGAATGAGAACCCCGCCGTGAAGGCCGACCGCAGCATCTTCAGGCTGATCGGCTGGGGCGCGCGGCTCTTGCTGCGGCTGCTCGAGGTGAAGCTGAGGTACCGGCGCGGCGTCGGCGACGACTACTCGAGGGCGGTCGACACGATTCGTGCGCTGAGGGTGCCCCGCGATGACGCCGCGCTCGCGCCCGCGCCGCGCTCGCCCGCTGCCCTGCCCGCCACCTCGCAGCCGTGACGCCTCGACCTCCGGCTGAGTACCGCAAAGAGCTCGGCCCGCTGCTGAGCGCACCGCCCCGCCGCGACCCGTTTCGGCTCGTTCAGTTCTGGGCGCTGGTCGCGGCGTTCTTGGGGCTGCAGGGGTGGGTGATGCACGCGCCGTCGTGGTGGCTCGCCGCGCCGGCCGCGCCGCTGCTCGCGCTGATCCTCGTCGCGCTGTTCATGCTGCTGCACGAGCTGATGCACTACGCGATCGTCGTGTCGCGGCCGCTCGCCTGGCTTCACGCGTTCATCGCCGGGTTCTACGCCGGCCTCACCCCCGACTCGTGAAAGCACGAGCACGACGCGCACCACGCGTATCTCGGCAAGGCGATCGAAGACCCCGACGCGGTGTACGACGTGGCGAGCTGGCGCGAGCTCGAGGGCGTTCGAAAGGGCGTCGTGCTGCTGCCTGGCAACCACTCGGCGGTCTCGCTCGCCTCGCGCCCCTTCTGGTGGATGGCCGTACACGCCCAGCTGCTCTTCATTCGGTATCTGAAGCAGCCGAACGTCAGCCGCCGGCGCAAGGCCGTCGCCGTCGCCGTCTGGGTGTTCGACGTGCTCGCCCAGTTCGCGCTGATTGGCTGGCTCGGCCCGCGATACCTGGTGTGGGGCTTTCTCGTGCCCGTGTGCCTGCACAACCTGCTGCTCACGTACTTTCTGCTCGGCACCCACCTGACCTCGCAGCGCTCGTTCGAGCGCGACCCGCTGCTCGGCTCGCTCTCGATGACGTTCAACCCGCTCTGGGGCTGGGCGTTCATGGACTCGGGCCGTCACACCGAGCACCACCTCTTCCCGGGCACCTCACACCGGCGCCTGCGCGAGGTGACGCGCCTGCTGCGTGAGCGCTACGCCGACCGCTTCAAAGAGGTGCCGTTTTCGGCTTCGATTCGCGCCCTCGAGACCAGCGGCCGCGTCTACGACGGTGATCTCGTGCTGTGGGACCCTGCGACGAATCGGCGCTTCAGCCCGCTGCTGAACGTCGGTGGCCGGGTGGCGCCCCCTGCGCTCGTGGCGTCGCGCCCGGCGAGCAGCGCCGCGCCGGCATCACCTGCTACCGAGTGAGCCGCGCTCTTTGGGCCCCGCGTCGCTGGCCTCGGCTCGCGGCCAGCGTGCCCTCGGCTGACGAGGGTGCGGCGGCTCTTCTCGCTCGCTGGAGGCGTCGACGGACGTAAAAATTCGCCGCGTCCCGCCCCGCTCACAGCGACGTCGGGCGCCGCTCGCTCACGTTCCAGGCCTTCGGCAGCTCCGCGTCGCAGAACGCGCACACGAACCAGCTCTCTTTCACCACGTTGAGCTCTCGGCACGCTGTACAGCAGCGAAACACGAACGGTCGAGACCAGCCCTCACCCGCCGCCACACCCGCCGACTCGAGCGCCGCCTTCACCGCCGGCCAGCAGTCGACGTCGGGGCAGTAGCCCGTCGACTGGTTCGTGACCTCGGCCGCCGCGAAGCCGTCGCCTCGACGCCGAAATCTGATTTCACCGGCCGCCAGCACCTCGTGCCCACTGGCGCACGCGACGTGCTCCGAGCGCCGCGGCGCGAGCAGCAGTCGCCCCTCGAGGTTCACGACGAACGTCGCCGCTTCCGTCAGGCCCTCGGGGTTCGAGGCCAGCCACTCGCGCAGCGCTTCGCGCGAGCGAATCTCTCTGCCGGGCGGCTGGCTCGTGGCGGCGACCCGAAGCTCGTCTGGGCCGGCGTAGCGGTAGGCGTACATACGCCGCGCATCGACGCCCGCTCCGTCGGGAGCTGACGCGCTGCGGCGCGCAGCCTCGCGCCCTCACTGCGTCTGACGCTTGCGAATCATCGTCTCGTACGCACGGCCCACACCCTGCGCGAGAATCAACAGCTCACCGATGTCGGGCGGCGTCAGCTGGTTCGAGCCCTGGTCGACGTAGACGATGTGCACGAGCTTCGCGCGCACGAGCAGCGGCATCATCACCACCGACTTCGGCACGCCGCCCTTCAGCAGCTTGTAGAACATCGCGGTGCCGGGCCCGCCCTTCATCTGCCCGACGTAGTGCGACTTCGTGTCTTTCACGAGCTTGAACGAGCCGTTCTCGCGCAGCGACACGCCGATGCGCCGCACCGCCCGCTCGCTCACGCCCTGCCCCGCCCCGTGCCAGCCCGACAGCACGTCGCCCTGCACCGACAGAATCAGCGCGCGGCGAAACTTCGAGACCGCGAACTGCAGCACGCAGCGCGCGACGTCTTCGCGGTCTTGGCTGCGCGCGATCGCCGCCTGCGCCTCGGCGAACGTCAGCGGCTTCAGCGGCGGGTCGGGCGGCCCCGGCACCGACACGCGCGGCGCCGGCACGTTCGGGTGTGAGGGCTCGACCTCGACGCCCTCGATGAGCACCTCTTCTTCGGTCTCGTCGCGCCCGGCCGCCGCCTGCGCGTACAGCTTCGCGAAGTCGTCTTCGTTGATGAGATCGCTCGCCGCCGTGGGTATCGGCCCGGCCTTCTCGGCCGCGGCCTTCGTCGGCCGCAGCGTGTTCATGTCGATGGGCCGCAGGTTCCTGAACGCCTTGCAGTGCCGGCGCAGCAGCTGGTTCATGCGGAACTCGGGGATCACGACCGGCACCACCCGCTTGCCGACCTTGAAGCCGAGCTGATCGAGCGGCTCGATGCGCCGCGGGTCGAGCACCGCCACCGTGAGCCGCGTCGCGTCGACGCGCATCGGCAGCACGTCGTAGTCGTCGAAGAACCCGATGTCGCCCAGGCCCATCGCCGCCGGGTCGGGCTGCATCTCGCCGGCCGCGTACGCGACGTTGTGCTGCTTGCCCAACATGCGCGCGAGATCTTTCTCTTGCAGAAAGCCGAGCTCGACCAGGTTCGTGCCCAGTCGCCCGCCGTGAACGACCTGCGTCTCGAGGCCCTCTTCGATCTGCGCCCCCGAGCAGAGCTTCTCTTCGAGCAGCATGTCCCCGAGGCGCGGCACCGGTGACGCTCTATAGCGGATCGTGCGGGTGATGGCTCAACGCGATCGCGTTGCCCTCGGGGTCTCTGACGTAGACCGACCACCGTGTCTGCTTCTCGATCGGCACCCCCAGCTTCTCGAAGCGCGCGAGCCACCCCGCCCGCTCTTCGCGCGCGATGCGCAGCGCGACCAGGCTGTGCCCCAACGCGCCGCGGCTGCCGCCCTCGAGCTGCTCGATCGCGAAGAACGCCCCGTCGGCCGACGCCTCGACCCAGATCGATCTCAAGGAGCCGTCGTCGCGGCGGTGCCGCACCCGCTCGGGCAGCGCCAGCACCTCGCGGTAGAACGCCGCGACCTTCTCGACGTCGTGCACCTGAATCGCCACGTGATGAATGCCGAGCGTGCGCATGGCGCTTCAGAAGCTGTTCTGCACCGTCACCGTGCCGCCGTCACCATCGTCGGGCTCGGTCGATGCCGTGAAGCCGCCGTGCAGATCGTACGTGCGCATGTCGTTCACGTTCGAGAGCTCGCGCACCGTGCGCACCGCCACCACACAGCCGCCGAGCGCCATCGTCGTGCTCGCGCTCCAGCGCCGCGGCCCGTCGGTGACGTCGATCGTGCACTCGGTGTCGGCCGTGCCTCCGCTGTACGTCGTCGCCGCCCGCGGAGTGCCCGAGATCGAAAACTGCGCCGACACCGCAGTCGCCGCCCCCGGAGCCGAGTCGACCTGAATCGTCGTGCGGTTCGTGCTCTGCAGCCACGTCGCGCTCGTGAACGTGCACGGCACCGACCCGCTCTTGCCCCCGCTGAACGCGCACAGCTCGGCCGTGTTGCCCCCGTCGACGCCCCCGTCACGGTTCAGGTTCGGAGCCGGCGGGTAACACGAACACAGCGCGAGCAGCAGGAGTGCGGTGCGCATTTGCACCGCACCCTTTCAGGTCTTCGACTCGCTCGCCACCGCCGTCGCAGCCCCTGCAGCCGCCTCGGCCTCGGCCTTCTTCTCGTCGAACTTCGGGTTGTAGTCGTCGCCCAAGTCTTCTTCCGACACGCCCGCCATACGGTCGTACGCGACCAGCGCGACCAGAATGAAGACCGGCACGATCATGCCGAACGCGCCCGCGATCGCGTTCAGGTACGAGCCGAGCACGCAGCCCGCCATGAACGTGAAGAAGATCGTCAGGTACAGCCGCACCCGGTACAGCTGCGCGTCTTTGCGAACCTCGGCGAGGTGTCGCACCGTCTCGGACATCGACTTGTCTTTCGAGAGGGTGAGAAACCAGCGAATCACCCGCACCAGCTCGATGCCGAGGTCGGTCGACACGCCCGTCAGGTGCGTCGTGCGAATGACGGCCCCCGACAGGCGCGCCACCAGCGCGTTCTGCAGCCCCATGCTCGTGCTCACCGCGAGCGCGAAGATGATCTTGTCGGCCGCCGGCAGCTCAGAGACGGGCACGTTCGTCGACGTCTCGAGCGACAAGATCACCGACAACAAGAAGGCCTCGATGAGCAGCGGCAGCTGAAACCGCGGCCAGTGCTTCACCTTCGCGAGCTCGATCAGCGCCGACGCCATCATCGCGCCGAAGACGAACGTCGCCACGAGCCCGAGCAGATAGAACGCATCGGTGTACTTCTCTTTCACCACGTTCATGCCGAACCCGCTCACCCTGCCGGTGACGTGCGACGTGAACCACCCGAGCTGCAGGTAGCCGATCACGTTCACGATGCCGGCGACGCCCGGCAGCGTGTGCGCGAGAATCAGGTTCTCTCGAAACGAGCGTTCTTTTCCTTCTCGTGAGAGCGGCATTCGAAGCGACTCCTCTTATTGATCGAGGCCCCAGAACTCGATGGTGGGGGGTGGTGAGCTCTCGGTGGGGGCACAGCTCGCGCGTGAGCCGACCGAGCCGTCGGGCGCTCCGCAGGCGGCGGCAGATTCGCCGCCCTTGCGCCCCTTGCAGCCCGCCACCGTGAGGCACACGAGCGCGATGAACAGCCTGCGGTGACGGCGGAACACGACCTCGCATGTAGCCACGCCGCGCGTGCGAGCAGGACACACAGACGGTCATGCGACGGCTATCTTTTGGCCCGCCGGCTGACAGACCGTTGGTAGAGTCCCGCTCCCAACAATGGAAGATCGCCGGGCCATCAATCGGCTCCCCGTACCCCGTGTCCTGGTGAAGATCTCGACCCCGGAGCGGATGCGCGTCGCCTACCTCAAAGATCTGAGCGAGGGCGGTGTCTTCATTCGCACCGACAAGCCCCTCGCGCTCGAGCGCGTCGTCGACGTCGACCTGCTCGCCCCCGGGCGCATCGAGCCCATTCGCCTGCGCGGCCGCATCACCCGCGTGCAGAACGACGAGGCCTCGAAGCTCGCGAACCTCCAGGGCATGGGCGTGAAGTTCATCGAGGTGACGCCCCAGGCCGACACCGCCCTGAAGGCCCTCGTGCACGAATACGCGACCCAGAGCCGCCCCGCCGTGCCGGTGCCCTCGGCCGTGCCCGACGGCGACACCGTCGCCCTCAAGCAGGCCCTCGAGACCGCCGAAGTGCTGCGCTCGACCCTCACCCAGCGCGAGACCGAGCTCAACGCCGAGCACGAACGCCGGCAAGAGCTGTCGGTGCGCGTGATCACGCTCACGCAGGAGCTCGAGCTCATCAAGGCCAAGGGCAGCGACGGCCAGTCGGTCGCGCTCGACGCCCTGAAGGTCGAGCTGCAGGCCTCTCGCGCCGAGCTCGGTGAGCTGAAGGCACGCCTGCAGGCCGCCGAGGGCAACGCCGAGTCATACCGCCAAGAGATCGCGGTGCTCGAGCAAGACGACGCCACCACCCGCCGCCTCGCCGAGACCCTCGCCCAGCAGAAGGCGAAGGCCGAGAGCGAGCTCAAGCGCGCGCGAGACGAGCTGGCCCAGCACGCGCAGGCCGTCGAGGC
>JAEUJP010000674.1 GCA_016793725.1 Myxococcaceae bacterium
GCGCCGACGACCTTCACCGCACCCTCGGCCGACCGTACGCCTGCGCGGTCTCGACGAAACGCTTGAGCGGCGCCGAGCTGCGGGCGCGGCTCGGGTAGTAGAGAAAGAAGCCGGGCACGGTCGGCGCGTAGTCGTCGAGAACGATCTGCAGCCGCTTCTTCGCGACGGCGTCGCGCACGTTCGGCTCGAACGCGTAGGCGAGGCCGAGACCGCGCTCGGCGAGCTCGGAGCAGAACGTGTTGTCGCTGCTGACGACGCCGCCGCGCACGGGCACACGCCAGCTGCGGCGGCCGCGCTCGAGCTCCCACGCGTAGAGCGCGCCGGTGCTCGTGCGAAGGGTGAGGCACTCGTGGTCGAGCAGATCTTCGGGGCGGCGCGGCTCGCCGCGCGCCTTCAGGTACGAGGGTGAGCCGACGACGACGAAGCGAAACGCGTCGGTGAGGCGCACCTGCACCATGTCGCGCTCGATGGCCTCGCTGAGGCGGACCCCGGCGTCGAAGCCGGCCGCGACGATGTCGACGAACTTGTCGTCGATGACGACCTCGACCTCGATGCGCGGGTGGCGCTCGCGGAAGAGCTCGACGATGGGCGCCATGACGAGCGGCAGCGAGCCGCGGGGCACGCTGAGCCGCAGGCGCCCGACGGCTTCGCCCGGCCGGGCCGAGACCTCGGTCATGGCCGCGAGCGCCTGGCTCAAGCCCGGGCCGGCGGCGTCGGCGAGCCTTCTGCCGGCCTCGGTGAGGGCGACGCTGCGGGTGGTGCGGGTGAGCAGCGCGACGCGCAGGTGAGCCTCGAGGCTCTTGATCGCCTGGCTGACGGCCGGCGGTGAGACGCCGAGCTCGCGCGCGGCCGCGGTGAAGCTCTGAAGACGGCCGACGGCGAGAAAGGTCTGGAGCTGCGCGAGCGGGGGAGCGGCTGGCATTATAAAGCCCAGCTTAACAGGCCATTGAGTCTGTTCTGTCTGGTCGAAGGGTCGCGGCGGGCGTATCTCTGGGGCCCATGAAGACGCTCATCGCCGCCGCCGTGATTGTTTCGAGCCTGCTGTTCGACACGCTGGTCTTGAGCCGCCCGCTGGCTCCGAAGTCTGCGCAGCCTTGTTTCCCCATCGCCGCGGCGGTGTCGGCGCTGGCGCGGGGTGGCAGATGAAGACGCGGCGGCTGGGCAAGGGCGGCCCCGAGGTCTCGGAGCTGGGGTTCGGGTGTATGGGGCTGAGCTTCGGGCTGGGGCCGGGGCTCGAGCGGCGAGAGGCGGTCGCGCTGGTGCGCGCGGCGCACGAGCGTGGGGTGACCTTCTTCGACACGGCCGAAGCGTACGGGCAGCTGAACGAGGAGCTGCTGGGTGAGGCGCTGGCTCCGGTGCGCGATGGTGTCGTGATCGCGACCAAGTTCGGGTTCAAAGACGGGCAGTCGCGGCTGGGGGTCGACAGCACGCCGGCGCGCATTCGGGTGGTGGTCGAGCAGTCGCTGAAGCGGCTGGGCACCGATCGAATCGATCTGCTCTACCAGCACCGGGTCGACCCTTCGGTGCCGATGGAAGACGTGGCCGGCGCGGTGAAGGAGCTGATTCACGCGGGCAAGGTTCGCCACTTCGGCATGTCGGAGGCCGGCGCCGCGTCGCTTCGGCGGGCCCACGCGGTGCAGCCGGTCGCGGCGCTGCAGAGCGAATATTCGCTGTGGTGGCGCGAGCCCGAGAAAGAGATTCTGCCGCTGTGCGAAGAGCTCGGCATCGGGTTCGTGCCCTTCAGCCCGCTGGGCAAGGGGTTTCTGACGGGGAAGATCGATGCGTCGACGACTTTCCCGAAGGGTGACTTTCGAAACGTGGTGCCGCGGTTCACCGCCGAGGCACGAAAGGCGAACGCGGCGCTGGTCGAGGCGCTCGGCGCGATCGCTGCCGCGAAGCGGGTGACCGCTGCGCAGGTTGCGCTCGCCTGGCTGCTCGCCCAGCGTTCTTGGATCGTGCCGATTCCCGGGACGACGAAGCTGCACCGGCTGGAAGAGAACCTGGGGGCGGCCTCGGTGAGGTTGAGCGCTGATGAGCTGCGCGAGATCGATGCTTCGCTCGGTTCGATTTCGGTCTCGGGCGAGCGGTACCCGCCGAACCTCGCGGCCCTCGTCGGCCGCTGACGGCTACTCGCGCACGAACTGTTCGAAGCGCTGCTTGTTCGTCGCCTTGTGAAAGGCCTCTTCGCCGTTGATACGGCCCTCTTGGGCGAGGGTGAAGAGCACGTCGTCCATCGCCTGCATGCCCTGTGATTTTCCGCTCTGGATGATCGAGTGGATCATCGGCGTGTTGCCCTCACGAATCACGTTGGGCAGGCCGGGCGTCTTCATCAGAATTTCGTTCACGGCGACGCGGCCCTTGCCGTCGGCGGTGCGCAAGAGCAGCTGCGACACGATGCCGGCGAGCGACTCGCTGAGCATGGTGCGCACCTGGCCCTGCTGGTCGGTGGGGAACGCGTCGATGAGGCGGTCGATGGTCTTGGGCGCGTTGTTGGTGTGCAACGTGCCGAAGACGAGCACGCCCATCTCGGCGGCGGTGATGGCGAGGCCGATGGTCTCCATGTCGCGCATTTCGCCGACGAGAATGACGCCGGGGTCCTGGCGCATGGCGGCGCGCAGGGCGCTGGCGAAGCTCTCGGTGTCTTGGCCGACCTCGCGCTGCGAGATGGTGCACGACTTGTTCGGGTGAACGAACTCGACCGGGTCTTCGATGGTGACGACGTGCTTGGCGTGCTTCGTGTTGATGAGATCGATGATGCCGGCGAGCGTGGTCGACTTGCCCGAGCCGGTGGGGCCGGTGACGAGCACGAGGCCCTGCTCGAGATCGGCGAACGAGGCGATCGCGGGCGGCATCTTGAGCTCGGCGAGCGTCTTGATCTTCTCGGGAATGAGGCGGAACACGGCGGCGGCGCCGCGCTCTTGAAAGAGGTAGTTCGAGCGAAAGCGCCCCACCCCGTTGAGCGCATAGGCGAAGTCGAGATCGAGGTTCGACTCGTAATGGGCCCACTGCTCGGGGCTGGCGAGCTCTTTCAGGTGGGCCTTCAGCGAGACGTCGGTGAACTCGGGCCAGCCCGCGACGGGCTTCATCTCGCCGTGCACGCGGGTGTGCGGCACGAGGCCGGCGCCGAGGTGCAGATCGGAGCCGCCGGTCTCTTTGAGGTGTTTGAACAGCGCGTCGAGCCGGGCCATCAGGCAAACCTCTTGGGGTCGTCGCCGAACCGGCGCGCCGTCTCTTTGGTGATGGTGCCGGCCTTCACGAGCTCGAGCAGCGAGTCGTCGAGCAGCGCCATGCCTTCTGACTTGCCGGTCTGCATCACGCTGCGAATCTGAAACGTCTTCTCGTCGCGAATCAGGTTCGAGACCGAGGGCTTCACGAACAGCGTCTCGAGCGCGGGCACGCGGCGGTTGCCGTCGGCCGAGGGCACGAGGCGCTGCGAGACGATCGCCTTGAGCGACTCGCTGACCATGGCGCGAATCTGCGACTGCTGCTTCGGGGGGAAGACGTCGAGCACGCGGTTGATCGTTCGAATGGCAGAGTTGGTGTGCAGGGTGCCGAGCACGAGGTGGCCGGTCTCGGCGGCGGTGATGGCGAGCGAGATGGTCTCGAGATCTCGCAGCTCGCCGATGACGATGACGTCGGGGTCTTCGCGCAGGGCGGCGCGCAGGGCGTTGGCGAACGACTTCGTGTGTTTGTTCGCCTGGCGCTGGTTGATGACGCACTTCTTCGACGGGTGAACGAACTCGATCGGGTCTTCGACGGTGATGACGTGCTCGTGCCGCTGCCCGTTGACGAGGTTCACGAGGGCGGCGAGGGTCGAGCTCTTGCCGCAGCCGGCAGGGCCGGTGATGAGCACGAGGCCCTGGTGCCACTCGACGAGGCGCTCGAGCACCTTGGGCAGGCCGAGCGACTCGAGCGTGGGCGGCTGGGCGGGAATCGGGCGAAACACCCCGTCCCACCCGCGCTGCTGGCGGTAGATGTTGGCGCGAAAGCGGCCGTTGGTGAGCTGAATGGCGAAGTCGAGGTCGTTGTGCTTCTCGGCGGCGGCGCGCTGCTCGTCGCTCAGGGCCGAGAAGAGCAGCGACTGGGTGGCGTCGGCGTCGAGCACGCCGAGCTTGAGCTCGCGCAGGGTGCCTCCGACGCGCATCTGCAATGGGGCGCCGGCGTGAATGTGTACGTCGCTGGCCTTGGCTTCGACGGCCTTGCTCAAGATCTGCTCGAGGCTGGGCAGCTTGCCCAGGGGCACCGTCTGTACGCGCGCGACCGGCGCGACGTAGCCGACGGGCTCGGCCGCCGCGGGTGCCGGGGCAGCGGGGGCCGGAGCCGCGGCGGCCGGCGCAGGTGCCGCCGCGGCAGGAGCCGGGGCGGCTTGTGCAGGGCTGGTGCGCCTGGCCATCTGGGCCTGGGCGTTGAGCAGCCAGGTGAGCTGATCTTTGTTGATCAGCTTCATCTCGAGGAGCACCTCGCCGAGCTTCTTCTTGGGGTCGGCCATCGCGGTCTGGCGTGCGATGGCCTCCTGGAGCTTCTCGGGGGTGACGAGCTTGTAGTGAATCGCGATGCGGCCCAACAGCGCGGCCTCGGCAGCATTCGACATGCGAACAGGGGACTCTACACTTCTTCACAGGCAGCCAAATCTTCAAAGCGTTACGCTCGAAGCGCGCTGATGACCACGAAGGAAGAGCCGAAGAAGAAGAAGAAGCCGCCGTTCAAGGTCACCTTCGGGCGTATCATCTCACTGGCGCGGCCCGAGGCAGGGAAGCTGGCGTGGGCGACCCTGTTCCTGTTCGCGGCGGCGGGGGCGACGCTGGTGTTCCCGCAGGGCATTCGCGTGGTGCTCGACGAGGCGCTCGAGAGCGGGAGCGAGACGCGCATCAACGAGATCGCGCTGCAGGCGGTGGCGGTGTTCGCGGCGATGGGTGTGGCGATGGCGCTGCGCTACTACCTGTTCATGACGGTGGGCGAGCGTGTGGTGACGCGGCTGCGGGCGCGGCTGTTCAAGACGCTCATCGATCAAGAGATCGGCTTCTTCGACGGGCAGAAGACGGGCGACCTGGTGAGCCGGCTGGCGAGCGACACGGCGGTGCTGCAGACGTCGGTGTCGGCGAACATCTCGATGGGGCTGCGCAGCCTGACGGTCGCGGCGGGCACGCTGGTGATGCTGTTCTTCACGTCGAAGGTGCTGACGGGGCTGATGCTGGCGGTGGTGCCTCCGGTGGCGCTGGGGGCGGTGGCGTACGGGCGGCGGGTGCGCAAGCTGGCGAAAGAGACGCAAGACGCGCTGGCGAAGGCGAGCGCGGTGGCCGAAGAGTCGCTGTCGGGCATTCGAACGGTGCGGAGCTTCGACGCCGAGAAGAAAGAGGCCGAGAAGTACGCGGCGGCGGTGGAAGAGTCGTTCGAGCTGTCGAAGAAGCGCACGAAGATGGGCGCGACGTTCATGGGCGCGGCGTCGTTCGCGGCGTACGGAGCGGCGGCGCTGGTGTTCTGGTACGGCGGCACGCAGGTGATTCACGGCGAGCTGTCGAAGGGCTCGCTGGTGGTGTTCCTCATCTACACGATGCAGATGGCGTTCTCGCTGGGGGCGCTGTCGGAGCTGTGGCCGGCGTACAACCAGTCGGCGGGCGCGGCGGAGCGCATCTTCGAGCTGCTGGATCGCAAGCCGGCGATACCGAATGAAGGTGGGCTCAAGCCCGAGAGCGTGTCGGGGCACGTGAAGTGGCGCGGGGTCGAGTTTGCGTACCCGTCGCGTTCTGACGTGCAGGTGCTGAAGGGGTTCGAGCTCGAGCTGAAGCCGGGCGAGGTGGTGGCGCTGGTCGGGCCGTCGGGCTCGGGCAAGTCGACGGTCGCGTCGCTGCTGTACCGGCTGTACGACCCGGTGAAAGGCGAGGTGCTGCTCGACGGGCAGCGGCTGACCGAGCTCGATGCGCACTGGCTGAGGCGGCAGATCGGCGTGGTGGCGCAAGAGCCGCTGCTGTTCTCGGCGTCGGTGGCCGAGAACATTCGGTACGGGCGGCCCGAGGCGACGCGCGAAGAGGTGATCGAGGCGGCGAAGCTGGCGAACGCGCACGGGTTCGTGTCGGCGTTTCCCGAGGGGTACGAGACGTTGGTCGGTGAGCGCGGCGTGCAGCTGTCGGGCGGGCAGAAGCAGCGGGTGGCGATCGCGCGGGCGCTGCTCAAGAACCCGAAGCTGCTGATTCTCGATGAGGCGACGAGCGCGCTCGATGCCGAGAGCGAGCACCTGGTGCGCGAGGCGCTCGATCGGCTGATGACGGGCCGCACGACGCTGGTGATCGCGCACCGGCTGTCGACGGTGAAAGATGCTGACCGGGTCGTGGTGATCGACTCGGGCCGCGTGGCGCAGGTGGGCCGTCACGAGGCGCTGGTCGCCGAAGAGGGCATCTACAAGCGGTTGGTGGAGCGCCAGTTCGCGGTGGCGTGAGGGTCGGAGGCGTGGCCTCCGGCCTGCGGCGCCGGGGCTTCTGCTGACGACCTCGGCTCGGCGCGCGGCCCTCGGCCTGCGGCGCTGATGCGAGCCGTCGCTTGGGCGCGCCGGCCAACGTGGAAACGGCAGCTGCTTGTGGCCCGTGCCTCGCTGCCTCGTGTGCCTTCGCCAGGCCGGCTGATGTGACTGCGGCGACTGCGGCGACCGCGTGGACAGATGTACAGTCTTGAACGACCCGACCCTCTTTTGTGGACGACGGACAGGTCGTCCAGGACAACTATCCGTCGTCTGCTTTCGAGGGTCCGATCGTTCAAGACTGTACGACCGTCTTTTTTTGGCCGGCCTCGGCATCGCACCCGAAAAGGAACCGCCGTTTCCGCGTTGGCCGTCGCGACGACGAAACGCAGGCCGCAGCCTCGCAGGCCCTCGACGCACGTATCGAGCCGCGCCGCCGCGAGCGATGCAGTGCGCGCGCGGCCGGAGGCCAGGGCACCGCTCGCGAGCTCCGTCGAGAGCACCGTGCGCTATTGCGAGATGCTGAGCGGGTGCGTGATGAGCAGCGGCAGGCCGAGCGACAGCTGCGTCACCGTCACGAGCTCGTGCGCCCACGTGCTGCCGGGCAGCGAGCCGGTCGCGCAGCTCGGCGAGTCGCCCTGGTTGTAGCCCGACGCCGTCACCACCACGGTCGTGCCCGAGTTGTAGCCGGTCGGCAGAATCACGCCCGAGTCCTTCACCACGGCCCACTGCGACGACTTGCCCAGGTAGTAGGCCGTCTTCGTCGACGCCTTCTGCCAGATGGCCTTGTTCGCGCTGCCCTGCAGGTACGGCGTGCCGGTGCACGACAGGCCCGAGTACCAGACGTTGTACGCATGCGGCGGCGTCGAATCGAACTGGTTCAACGTGACCGTGTAGCCGGCCGAAGTGAGGAAGGTGAGCTCGCGCGCCGGCGCGTTCGTCGGGCCCGAGGAGACCAGCGTGCCGAGCAGCTGGCCGAGCGCGTCGCGCACGACGGGGCCGCTCGAGCCTGAGCTGCCCGTAAGGCCGTTGCACACGTAGTGCGTGCCGTCGGCCGACGTGTACTTGATGCCGCCCGCCGCGCAGTTCGCGCCGGCCGGCTCGGGCGTGCCGAGCACCGAGACGCCCGCCGCTCCGACGGCGCCTGCGACGCCCTGAATGCCTTGCGCGCCGGTGGCGCCCGTCGCGCCGGTCAGACCTTGCAGGCCTTGCAGACCTTGCGCGCCCGTCGCGCCCACCGCGCCTGCGATACCTTGAAGGCCCTGCTCGCCGGTCAGGCCCTGCGGACCCACGAGCCCCTGCAGACCCTGCGGACCGACGAGCCCTTGAATGCCCTGCGGGCCGATGTCGCCGCGCTCGCCGCGCTCACCACGCTCGCCCTGCAGGCCCGCTTCGCCGCGCGCACCGACGTCGCCCTTCTCGCCGCGGTCGCCTTGGTCACCCTTCGCGCCGCGCTCGCCCTTTACGCCCTGCGCGCCGGTTTCCCCCGTGGGTCCCGCTGGACCCTCGACCGACTTCGAGCAGGCAGCGACGAGCAATGCCGTCGCAATCACGATGTTCTGCACTCGCATGAACGCACCCCTGTGCAACCGGTGCGCCGAAAACGAAACGTGCGCTCCGCCGATGAAGGCCGGAGCGCACGAAAGAACGACGAGCTGGGTTCTCGAGCTACGGCCGGCAGGCGCCCATCACGCACTGCTGGCCCATCGGGCACGGCGTGTTCGGGCCGCACGCAGGGAAGCCTGCGTCGCTGCCACCCGAGGTGCCGCCGTCGTTGCCGCCCGACATGCCTCCGTCGTTCGGGCCGCTGCCGCCGTCAGCCGGGCAGAGCATGCCCATACACACCGCGCGGCAGGTGCCCTGCACGCAGACCTCACCGTTCGCGCACGGCTGCATCGGCGAGCACTGGTTCGTGCCGGCGTCAGGCTGAACCACACACTGCCCGTTCTGGCAGACCTGACCCGAAGCGCAGCCCATGCCGCCGTTGCACTGGCTCGTCGTCTGGCACTGGCCGTTGACGCACGTCTGGCCCATCGCGCAGCCCTGGCCCATGTTGCAGGTCGTGTTGCCGATGCACTGGCCCATCACGCACTGCTGGCCGCTCGGGCAGCCCATTCCGCCGTTGCATTGGCTGACGCCTCCGTCGTTCGGGGTCACGCACTGGCCCATCTGGCAGACCTGACCCGCGGCGCAGCCCATGCCGTTGTTGCAGGTGCTGCCGCCGACGCAGACGCCGTTCGTGCACGTCTGGCCCATCGGGCAGCCCATGCCGCCGTTGCACGCGTTGTTCGTCACGCACTGGCCGTTCATCGAGCAGATCTGACCCATCGGGCACGGCGCGTTGGGGCCGCACATCGTCATCGTCGCGCGGCACTGACCGTTCTGGCAGATCTGACCCGACGGGCACTGCGCGTTCGTCATGCACTGCGCGCACGCGCCCATGCTGCACTGCTGGCACGCGCCGTTGATGCAGACCTGGCCTGCGCCGCACGGGCGGCTCGCGTCGCACTGCGGGCAGGCGCCCATCGTACAGCCGGTGCACACGCCGTTCGCGCTGCACGTCTGGCCCGTCGGGCACGGAGCGTTCGGGCCGCACATGCTCATCGTCTGCGTGCAGACGCCGTTGACGCAGAGCTCACCCGCGCTGCACGTCGCGCCCATCGGGCCGCAGCCGTTCTGCGTCGGCACGCACACGCCGTTCGCGCTGCAGCTCTGGCCCATCGGGCAGGGCGCCATCGGGCCGCACGCAGGCGCGCGGCACACGCCGTTCAAGCACACGTTGCCGGCGGGGCACTGGTTGTTCGACGCGCAGCTCGAGTTACAGGTCATCGCGTTGCAGACCTGGCACTGGCCGTTGAGGCACGTCTGGCCCATCGGGCACTGGTTGATGTTGCTGCACGAGCCCGCGCAGCTGGTGCCGGTGCACGCCTGGCACAGGCCGTTCGTGCAGACCTGGCCCATCGCGCACTGGCTGTTGTTCATGCACTGGCAGTTCTGGTTCGGAGCGCCCGAGCAGCCGGGCAGCTTGCACACGCCGTTCACGCACGCCTCACCCATGCGGCAGTCGTTGTTCGACATGCAGGGCGTGTTCGTGCCGGGCTGAAAGCCGGTGAAGCCGTTGACGGCGAACCGAATGACGCCGGCGGCCTCGTCGATCGTGATCTGCGTGTGGTCGATGACGAAGCGCTCGCCCGTCTCTTCGGCGACCTGCACGAAGAGGCGGTCAGCGGTCTCGCCCTGGCCGAGCCGGTACGGCAACGTCATCGTCACGGGCTTCGTGAACTTGAGGCCCGCGGGGCCCCAGATGGCGACGTAGCCGGCCGTCTTGTGACCGGGGTCGGTGATGTCGACGGCGCCGAGCTCGAGCGTGATCTCTTGGTCGGTCGAGAGCGCGCCCGCCTCGATGACGAGCTGGGCGCCGGCGAGCTCACTGCTGTCGGCGGCGCTGACGGTCAACGTCGCGCCCTGGTTGGCCGCGACCTGCTGGGCCTTCACGTACTTCGAGCCCACCTGCTGCGTCGGCGAACAGGCGCAACAGAGCACGACCGCGATTGTTGCTGCGAAACGACAGTGTCGAATGCGGTTCAGGGTGCGCTTGAATTTCCCGACAGCCGGCCGCCTTCAAAAAATCTTCGAACGTCTGCCGCATGGGCACCTTCAGGGAATTTCTGCAGGTATTCCGTGAGGTGGCGGCGCGCGTCACCCTCTTGCCCGAGCTGCTGCTCGCAGACGGCGGCGAAGTACAGGGCGTCGTCGGCGTGAACGGGGTCGGCGAGGAGCTCGAGGTAGTCGGCGGCGGCTCCGGCGCAGTCGCCGCGATCGCGGCGCACGGTGGCGCGCAGGAAGTGAACCTCGCCGCGCCGCTCGCTCGAGGGGAACTTCGCGAGGAAGTCGTCCATCGCTCGAAGCGCCGCAGGGCCCGCACCGAGCTTGAGCTGCACCTCGATGGAAGAGAGCGCGACCTCGTGCGACAGCGAGCCCTGCGGCCAGCGGCGCTGGTATTCGTCGAGCTCGCGCGCGGCGTCACCGGGCTTCTTCAGCGCGCGCAGCGTCAGCCGGGCGACCTCGTACTGCGCGGGCTCGGCCCAGCCGGAGCTGCCCTTCGCGAGCCCGTCGTAGATGCCGATGGCGTCGGCGTAACGGCCTTTCTGCGCGAGCGAGCGCGCGAGCATGTAGCGCTGCGACGGGTCTGCGGGCGGGTCGACCTTCAGCGGCTTCGGGTCGGGCACGGCGACGGGCTCGTCGGGCTCGAACGAGACGTCGGGCAGCGGCAGCGGCTTCGCTTCGGGAACTTCGACGGTCGTGTTGCCTCCGACGGTGGTCTTGAAGGTCGAGCGGAGGCTGCCCTGCACGGCGCCGAGCTCGTGCGGCCCGCGCTTCACGATGACCTCGAGCGGCGTGGTGCCGAGCTCGACGCCATCGAGTGAGACCTGGGCTCCGACGGGCTTCGCGATGCGCAGCACGGCCTCGTCGCTGGCGGCCGCAGCGAGCGCGCGCGCGGTGGCGGCGTCGGCGGGCGCGATGTGGGCGGCGCCCTTGCCGGTCTTGTTCGACCAGCTCTCTCCGGCGTGAACGACGACGTTGGTGTCGGGGCCGGTGACGTGCGCTTCGCCCTCGGCGACCTGCAGCGTGACGACATCGGCGGCGGCCTCGAGCTGGAAGACGGCGGCCTGCACGTCGATGGCGTAGCCGACGGCGCGGGCGCGGAGGTTCTTCGCAGCGGCGGCGACGATGGCTCCGGACTTCAGGTCGAGCTGCTGCGTGGTGAGCGAGGCCGCGGTGCCTTCGCGGAAGAGCGCACCCGCGCCGCGCAGGCGGGTGTAGGCGCGGCTCTTGTCGGCGACTTTCAGCTGCGCGCCGTCGGGCAACGTCTGGCCGACCCTGGCGGCGGCCCAGGTGGAGCCATCGGAGGACTGCACGTCGCCCGAGGCGAGCGTGAGGGTGGCGAAGGGCTCGTTCGTGACGGGCGCGACGGGCCGGAACACGACGAAGGCGGCGACCGCAGCGGCGGCGGCGATGGGCACGAGCCACCAGGCGGGGCGGGTGCGGCGCGGGCCGGCTTGGAGCTGCTGCCACACCCGTTCTTTCGCGCCGGGCCGCGGGAGCTCACCGCCCTGCTTCGCGCGGTCGAGCAGCGTGCCCATCGCGTCGTTCTTTTCACGCAGCGGAGTCATGGCAGCCCCCGCTTCTTGGCGATGCGCTCGAAGTCTTGCCGCGCGTAGTGAAGCCGCGACCACACGGTGTCGACCTTGCAGCCGACGCGCTCGGCGATCTCTTCGCCAGACATGCCGTCGAGCTCGAAGAGGGCGAAGACTTCGCGCTTCTTCGGAGCCATGCGCTCCAGCACCTGGGCGACGGCGGCCTGGGCTTCGCGCGCGTCGTATTCCTTGTCGGCCGCGCGGGTGAGCTGGGGCTCGGGGTCGCTGAAGAGGCCGAGCAGGGCCGAGCGGATGCGGCGGCGCCGGTGGCGGCTGCTGACGACGTTCGCGGCGATTCGATAGAGCCACGTGGTGATGCGGCCGTCGGTGAAGGCGCCGAGCTTCTTGAAGGCGACGACGAAGGTCTCTTGAACGAGATCATCGAGCTCGCCATCGGGGGTGCCGAGGCGGCGGCAGATGCGCTCGACGAAGGCGAAGTTCGCGTCATAAAGCTGCTTCCAGGCGTGCGCCTCCCCGGCCCTGCATCGGGCCAAGAGGTCGAGATCGCTTTCGATTTCCGCTGCGCTGCCATCCAACTCGCGTGAATGCCCCGAGCCGCGGAGGACCTTCAGGGTTTCTTGCGCGCTCACAGGCGCACACCGACGTGCAGCAGGGCGGCGGCGTCGACGAGGGGGTTCAAGAAGGGGTCGAAGCCCTTCACGACGAGCGCTCCTCGAATGAGCGGAACACCGAAGAGCAGCTGGAGGGCGATGAGGAAGCGAGAGGCGATGGCGTAGCTCAAGCGGCCCGAGGCGCCGAGCTCGGGCACGGTGATGACGCCGCTGCCGACCTGGAAGAGGCGCGTCAGATCGGGCGGCTCGGTGGTGGTGGCCTGGGCCCAGGTGAAGCGCGCGCCGCCGAACGCGCTGCCGCAGAGCTGGAGAACCGTCTTCGTACAGACGCCGAGGCTGACGAACGCGCCGAAGTCGAGCGACTCGAGGGTGCCGCGACCCTCGGGGTCGCCGCGCTTCACCGGGGTGCCGGTGAGGGCGAAGAGGCCGAGGCGCACGCGCTCGCGCAGGGTGACGCCGAGATCGAGTGAGAGGCCGCCCACGGGGCGATCGAGGTACCACAGGCCTCCGGCCGCGCTCACCTCGACGGCCGTGACGATGGAACCTCGAGGTGGCTCTGGGGGCAGACGAATGACGGGGGCGGCGGGCTGGGGTGAGCCGGCGTCGGGTGGTGGTGACGCGACGGGGCTCGGAGCCGAGATCGGCTCGGCGCCGGTCGGTTCGGGAGTGACGCCGATGCGCGAGAGCAGATCGTCGGTCGCGCCGGCATCGAGCGGCTCGACTTCGACGACCGGCGGAGGAGGCAGAGACTCGGGCCTGGTCTCAGGCTGCGGCTTCGGCATCGGCGGGCTCGGTGCCACCAGCCCCGCCTCGCGCCCCGACCACGCGATCTGCGCGAGGTACCGCTCGAGAATCAGCGCGCTCGTGTCACCCAGCTGCGCGCAGCCGCTGAACAGATCTCGGCTCATGGCGACGCTGCCGTCGGCCTTGCGCACCTCGAAGCGAAAGCCGCCGCCGCTCGAAGAGATCTGCGCGACGAGATCGCCGCCCACCGCCCTGCCCTTCGCGAGCCTCACACGAGGTAACCGAACCTTCACCGCCTGCTCGAGCGCGGCGTTCGCAGCGCACGGCAGCCTCGCGTCGCCGCTCTTCTCGACGTGCAGCGCCGGCGTGCTCGCCGAAAGAACCGCCGCCGCTGTGAGCCAGACGAGCACGGGGCGCGCATCCTATGTTGCAAACCGTGGCGATGATCTTCGAGGTCGGCTAACTCGCGCGGCACCCCATGTGCGGCATCGCAGGAGTCGTTCAGCTCGACACGCGCAGTGAGCCGCCGTCACACGAAGCGCTCGCACGAATGGCCGGCGCGCTGCACCACCGGGGCCCCGACGCGCGCGGGCTCTACCGCGACGCGCACGCCGGCCTCGCCCACACGCGCCTCTCGATCATCGATCTCAAGAGCGGTCAGCAGCCGCTGAGCAACGCCGACGGCTCGCTGTGGCTCACCTTCAACGGCGAGATCTTCAACTACGTCGAGCTGCGCGCCGAGCTCGAGACGCTCGGCCACCGCTTCAAGACGAAGAGCGACACCGAGGTCATCGTTCACGCGTACGAGGCCTGGGGCGACGCGGCGTTCGAGCGCTTCAACGGCCAGTGGGCGGTCGGCCTGTGGGACACGAAGAAGAAGAAGCTCGTGCTCTCGCGCGACCGGCTCGGCGTGCGGCCGCTCTACTACGCAGAAACGCCCGGCCGCGTCGCGTTCGCGAGCGAGGTGAAGGCGCTGTTCGCCGGCGACCCGAAGCTCGACCGCACGTTCGACCTCGAAGGCCTGAGCGAGACGTTCACGTTCTGGTCGATCGTGCCTCCGCAGTCGGTGTTCAAGGGTGTGCGCGAGCTCGAGCCAGGCCACACGCGCACGTACGAAGACGGCAAGGTCATCGACCGCGCGTACTGGCAGCAGTCGTACGGCGGGTTCGAAGGCACGCTCGACGAGGCGGTCGAGGCGACGCGCGCGGCGCTGCTCGAGGCGACGAAGCTGCGCATGCTGCGCGCCGACGTGCCGGTGGGCTCGTACCTGAGCGGCGGGCTCGACAGCTCGCTGACGGCGGCGATGGGGCGCGAGGCGAAGGGCGAGGGCTTCATGACGTTCTCGCTGCGGTTCGCCGACGCCGAGTACGACGAGACGCAGTACCAGCGGCAGATGAGCCAGGCGCTGGGCACCGAGCACCACGAGGTGCTGGTGTCGCGCGGCGACATCGCGCGCTCGTTCGCCGAGGTGATTCGGCTGACCGAGCGGCCGGTGCTGCGCACGGCGCCGGCTCCGCTGTGGAGCCTGTCGAAGCTGGTGCGCGAGCAGGGGCTCAAGGTCGTGCTGACGGGCGAAGGCGCCGACGAGGTGTTCGCGGGCTACGACCTGTTTCGCGAGGGGCGCGTACGGCGCTTCTGGGCGCGCAGGCCCGACTCGAAGTGCCGGCCGCTGCTGCTCGAGCGGCTGTACCCGTACCTGCAGCGCAGCCCGACGGCGCAGCGCGCGATGACGCGGCAGTTCTTCGGGCGCGGGCTCGAGCACTACCGAGAGCCCGGCTTCGCGCACGGGCCGCGGTGGCAGAGCGCTCAGGCGCTGCAGCGGCTGTTCGTGCAGAGGCCACAGGTCGACGTGATCGATCGGCTGGTCTCGAGCCTGCCGGCCGACTTCGAGCGGTGGTCGCCCCTTCAGCAAGACCAGTACCTCGAGATTCGCACGCTGCTCTCGGGCTACCTGTTGTCGTCGCAGGGCGACCGCATGCTGATGGGCAACTCGGTCGAAGGCCGCTTCCCCTTTCTCGATAGCGAGGTGGTGAAGCTCGCGATGTCGCTGCCCGACGCGTACAAGCTGCGGGTGCTCGACGAGAAGCACGTGCTGAAGCGCGCGGCGCGGGGCCGGGTGCCCGAAGAGATCATCGCGCGGCAGAAGCAGCCCTACCGCGCGCCCGACGCGCTGGCGTTCACCGGGCCGCTGCCCGAAGCGCTCGAGGCCGCAATGAGCCCCGAGGCGCTGAAGGCGTGCGGCGTGTTCGACCCGGCGCAGGCAGGCCGGCTGTGGGCGAAGGTTCGCGGCGGCAAGCCCGACGCGCAGTTCAGCAACGCCGACAACATGGCGCTGGTCGGGGTGCTGTCGACGCAGCTGGTGCACGCGCAGCTGATCGCGGCGCCGCAGCGCGTCACGCCGGCGAAGTTCGAGACGCTGCACGAGCGTGCCTGAAAGCCCGTGCAGCGGTCGTCACGGGTTGGTCACGGGGTGGCCGCGGCGGGTGGTATTCGGCGGGCGAGTTTTCTATCTCGGGTGGTCGCATGTACCTCAACGCCCTGGGGCACTTTCATCCTCAGAACATCGTCGACAACGCGTTTCTCGCGTCGCTGGGCATTGATACGAACGACCAGTGGATCACCGAGCGCGTCGGCATTCGCAGCCGGCACACGGTGCTGCCGCTCAGCTACATCAAAGAGACGAAGAACAAAGACCCGAAGCTGGCGATCGAAGCGGCCGAGATGAGCAACGCCGAGACGGGCGCCGAGGCCGCGAAGATGGCGCTGCAGCGGGCGGGGCTGACTGAAAAAGACATCGGCATGGTGGTGTGCGGCGGGTGCTCGCCCGACGAGTGCATCCCCGCTGAGGCGAACCGCGTGGCCGAGCAGCTGAACATCGACGCGCCGTGCCTCGACATCTCGTCGGCGTGCTCGAGCTTCTGCTCGCAGCTGCACATGCTCGACTCGATGCGGCCCGAGCGGCTGCCCGACTTCATTCTGGTGGTGAACCCCGAGAACAGCACGCGGGTGGTCGACTACTCAGACCGCTCATCGTGCGTGCTGTGGGGCGATGCGTCGTCGGCGGCGATCATCTCGCCGCGGCACAAGGGCCCGTGGCGCATCTCGCACACGATGTTGCGCGGCGACCCGGGCGGCGCCGACAAGGTGAAGGTGCCGCGCCACGGCCACTTCACGCAGCAGGGCGCGGCGGTGCAGTCGTTCGCGGTGCGCCGCACCGGCGAGGTGTTTCAAGAGCTCGAGAAGCGGTACCTCGAGCTGAACCCGACGAAGAGCCGGCGGAACCTGGCGTTCATCGGGCACCAGGCGAACCTGCGCATGCTCGAGGCGGTGAAGTCGCGCTGCGAGATCGATGACGCGCGGCACTTCTTCAACGTCGACCAGCGGGGAAATACCGGGGCGGCGGGCGCACCTTCGGTTCTCAGCGAGCGCTGGGGCGCCGCAGAACTGGGCGAAGCCATTGCACTTTGTGTGGTGGGTTCTGGCCTCACCTGGGCCGGGGCACTGCTCGAAAAAGTGTGATGTCACAAGAGCGGGGGCCTTCGCGTTGGGGTCACTGAACCCCTTACGAAGGAGCCTTTCGCATGCTTCGCAACAACTACGCTGTCGATGTGAACCACGCTTCGAATGGCGGCCGCATGGTGACGGCCGACGGGCGCACGCTGCCGCTGAAGGGCGCGTCGGTCGTCGCCGACGCGAAGGCGGGCGTGGTGCGCGTGACGCTGGAGCAGCGGTTCGTGAACCCGCACGCCGAGCCGCTGAACGTGACGTACACGATGCCGCTGCCGGCCGACGCGGCGGTGAGCGGCTTCTCGTTCAAGATCGGCGAGCGTCGGGTCATCGGCGAGGTCGACACGAAGAAGAAGGCGCGCGACCGGTTCGATGAGGCGGTGCTGCAGGGCCGCACGGCGGCGCTGCTCGATCAGGAGCGCAGCGCGCTGTTCACGCAGTCGGTCGGCAACATTCCTCCGCACACCGAGGTGGTGAGCGAGCTGGTGCTCGATCAGAAGCTCGCGTTTCTGGCCGACGGCTGCTGGGAGTGGCGCTTCCCCACCGTCGTCGCGCCCCGCTACCTCGGCGCCGAGGGCCGCGTGCCCGACTCGGCGCGCGTGACGGTCGACGTGGCCGATGCGCCGCTGCCGGTGAAGCTGTCGCTGCAGCTGTCGGTGCGCGATCGGCTGCCCGAAGGGGCGCGGCCCGAGTCACCTTCTCACGCGCTACACACGGTGAGGGGCGTGCAGCGGTTCGACGTGGGCTTCGGTTCTGAAGACGGCGCGTCGCTCGACCGCGACGTGGTGGTGCGGTGGCGCGCGGGTGAGCTGCAGCCGGGCGTCGAGCTCGACCTGGGGCGGCCGATCGACGGCGGCGCGGCGGGGTCGGCGTACGGGGTGCTGACGCTGGTGCCCCCTGCCCGCGCGGCACGCATGGCGAGCGTGCCGAGAGATCTCATCATTCTGCTCGACACGTCGGGCTCGATGGGCGGCAGCCCACTCGCGCAGATGAAGCGGGTGGCGTCGGCGCTGATCGACAGCCTCGACGAGCACGACTTCATCGAGATGATCGAGTTCTCGAACAGCCCGCGAAAGTGGCGGTGGCGCCCGGCGAAGGCGACGGCGAACGTGCGGCAAGACGCGCTGACGTGGGTGTCGCGGCTGCAGGCGAGCGGCGGCACCGAGATGCGCACGGGCATCATCGAGGCCTTGGCGCCGCTGCGGCGCGATGCGCAGCGCCAGGTGGTGCTGATGACCGACGGGCAGATCGGCTTCGAGGCCGAGATCGTGAAAGAGATCTGCGACCGCCTGCCCGAGGGCTCGCGGGTGCACACGGTGGGCATCGGCTCGGGCGTGAACCGGTCGCTGACGATGCCGTCGGCGCGCGCGGGGCGCGGGGTCGAGGTGATCATCGGGCTCGACGAAGATGCTGAACGGGCTGCGGCGCGGGTGCTGGCGCGCACGGCCCAGCCGCTGGTGACGAAGCTCGAGATCTCGGGCAGCGCGGTCGAGGGCGTCGCGCCGCAGCGGCCCGCCGATCTGTACGCGGGAGCGCCGGCGCTGTGCTCGGTGAAGCTGAAGGCGCACGGCGGTGAAATTCTGGTGCGCGGGCAGACGGCCGAGGGCGAGTTCTTCGAGCGGCTCGAGGTGAAGCCGATCGAGCGCGGCGAGGGCACGAAGGCGGCGGCGAAGCTGTTCGCGCGCGAGGCGGTCGAAGATCTCGAGGTCGACCTGGCGGCGGGGGCGTCGCAGCGCGAGATCGACGCGCGCATCACGTCGCTGGGGCTCGACTTCCAGATCTCGACGCGGCTGACGTCGTGGGTGGCGGTGAGCCCCGAGGCGACCGTCGACCCGCGCGCGCCGAAGCACAACGCGAACGTGCCGCAGGAGCTGCCGTACGGCATGTCGGCCGAGGGCCTGGGCCTGCGGGCGCCGGCTCAGGCTGCGATGCCGGCGCCTGCACCGACGGGTGCGGGTGGGATGCGCAGCCGCATGGTGACGATGGGCCGGGCGAAGGGGGCGCCGATGCCGCCGCCTCCGGCGAAGGCACCGGCCCCGATGGATCGTGACGAGGCGTTCGACGACCTGGCCGATGAGGGCTCAATCAGCGGCGCGTACGAGATGGAGGCGGAAGAGCCCGCTCGAGAGGACGTGCTCGAGAAGAAGATGAAGGAAGAGGCGCCGGTGCGCCGCGAGGTGGCCAAGCGCTCGGTGCCGCGTCGGCCGGCAGAGCCGGCGTCGCAGCGCACGCAGGCCGGCGCGTACAGCCCCCGGCGTTTCAAGGCGCGCATCGTGCTGCAGAAAGACGGCAAGCTGGCGGTGCAGTTCGTGACCGACGGCACGGGGCTCGAGTGGAGGCCGAAGCTGGTGATGCTGGAGCTGAAGAACGGGCAGTCGATCACGGTGGCGCTCGACACGGCGCTGACGACGCGCGACGGCTCGATACCCCCCGAGCTCTCGGTGACGCTCGCGGTCGACGTGCCGGCGCTCGCCGACGCACCGGCGCGGCTGAAGGTGTACTGCGACGGTGAGCTGCTCGAGCTGGAGCTGAATGGCTGACGAGCTGCTACCGCTGATCGCGGCCGGCGACACCCGCGCCTTCGGGCTCTGGGTCGCCGGCTGCGAGCACACGTTGCGCCTGTCGCTGCGGCGGTACGCGGCGTCGGTCGACACCGAGGCGGTGCTGCAAGAGGCGCTGCTTCGGGTCTGGCAGGTGGCTCCGAAGTTTCAGGTCGATGGGCGGCCCGATGCGCTCCTGCGGTTCGCGCAGGTGGCGGCGCGCAACGTGGCGCTGAGCGAGATACGGCGGCTGGGCACGAAGCCGGTCGATGAGGCCGAGGGCGACGTCGCGGTGGCTGCGGCGTCGCCCGACCCGCTGCTGAGGGCCGCGGTGAAAGACTGCCGCGACAAGCTGCCGGGCAAGCCGCGCGACGCGCTGGATCAGCGGCTCGAGTCGGCGGGCGGCGACGATGATCACGTGCTGGCCGAGCGGCTGGGCATGAAGCTGAACACGTTTCTGCAGAACTTCACGCGGGCGCGGAAGCTGCTCGCCGAGTGCCTGAAGAAGCGGGGCATCGATCTCGAGATGGAGCTGTCGCCATGACCCGAGAAGAAGAGCTGCTGCTCGAGCAGGTGACGAGCGCACACCGGCGCCGGCGCGCCGACGGCAGTGTGCAGAGCCACCCCGCGTGGCACGACCTCGACGACGCGGGCAGGCTGGCCGCGTTCGACGAGACGGTGCTGCAGCGCAAGCTGGAGTCGGCGATGGACGCGGACGGCCTGTCGACGACGGCGAGGGCGCTGCTCGGGCGAATCACCCGCGGCGGGTAGCTGTGCTACGCGGTGGCGCGTGCTGATCGCGTTCGAGGGCATCGATGGGTCGGGCAAGTCGACCCAGGCGGCGATGCTGGTGAAGTGGCTCGAGGCCGCGCCGGGCCGCGAGGTCGTCTTCAGCAAAGAGCCGACGGGCGGGCCGTGGGGCACGAAGCTGCGGCAGTCGTTCGTGACGAAGCGGCTCTCGCCTGACGAAGAGCTGCAGTGCTTCGTGAACGATCGGCGCGAGCACGTGGCGCAGCTTTTGGGGCCGGCGCTCGCGCGCGGGGCGATCGTGGTGATCGACCGGTACTACTACTCGACGGTCGCGTACCAGGGCGCGCGCGGGTTGGACCCGGCCGGCGTGCTGAAGCTGAACGAGTCGTTCGCGCCGAGGCCGCGCGCGGTCTTTCTGGTCGACCTCGAGCCGCAGGTGGCGCTCGACCGCATCTCGGCGCGGGCCGGGGGGCGAGATCTGCTCGAGAACCTCGACGAGCAGCTGAAGGTGCGCGAGGCGTTTCTGGAGCTGGCTCGCACGCAGGGCAACTTCGTGCTGATCGACGGGCGCCAGAGCGTCGACCAGATGCACGCGCAGATCGTCGGCGAGATGAAGCGACTGCTGTAGAGTTGCGCCTTCTCTTTCTCTTGGGGGCGACACATGAACCCGACGCTGCTGCTGGTGGCGCTGTCTTCTGGAGTCGCTCCGGGCGGCACGCTGTACGTGAAGGGCACGGGCGTCACGATGTGGTCGAAGGCCGACGCGACCGGCACGAAGACGGCGCTCAGAGACGGCGACGCCGTGGTGTGGCGCGGGGCCGACGCGCGCAACCCGGGCATGCACGCCGTCGAGCTCTCAGGGAAGCAGGGCTTCGTGCCGCAGAGCGCGCTGACGCCGAACAAGCCCGACGCGGCCGATCGCATCGCGGCGCAGCAGCCGGCGCCGCAGGGGGCAGCCCTGGTGTCGGCGCCTTCAGACGCGCAGAAGGGGCTCGCGCTCATCGAGGCTGCGTCTGCTCAGGCCGGCACGCGCGTCGCGGCGCACGTGAAGCAGCAGCAGCTCGGCGGTGACAAGTGAGACGGCTGCTCGTCGTCGTGCTGCTCGCCTCGTGCTCGACCTCGAGCTCGGCCGGGCGCGATCGACCTCGCAGCCAGGCGAACGGCGCGCTGGAAGAGCAGCTCGCGACCCAGGCGGCCCAGCTGCGAGATGCGACCGAGCGCGCGAAGGCCGAGTGTGAGCCCCTCGCGACGGCGCCCGTCGCCGCCGACGAGGTGCGCATCATGGGCACCTCGGCGGCAGAGGCGTCGGCGCGACGCGGCAAGGGCCTGTACCTCGACGGCCTCGACGCCTCGCCGCGCGAGGTCGCGTCGAAAGGGCTGCCGAAGGGGCCGAAGAACGACGTCACGGCCTACGTGCAGGTGGTTGGCGCGTGGGTCGCCCAGGGCACGTCGCGCAAGGCTGTGCCGTGGGCGTTCGCGTTGGTCGACGACGACGACGTCTGGTCGAGCTCGACGATGAGCGGTCACGTGCTCGTGAGCGTGGGAATGTTGAGGCTGGTGCAGAACGAGGCCCAGCTCGCCGGCGTGCTCGCGCGTGAGATCGCCCTGGTCGCGGCGCGCGCTCAGGAGCGGCAGTACATGCGGGCCCGACACGCGGCGTGCAACCAGGCGTTGCTGAGCCTGTACCTCGTCGAGGCCGGCTCGAGCAGCGTGCCGGGCGGCGACACGTTCATGACGAGCTCGAAGTTCGGCAAGACGCTCAGAGCGCTCGCGAAGGGTGACCGCTTCTCGACCTCGCCCGACGTCGACGTCGAGTTCATGGCCTGGTTCACGAACCGGTTCATCGAGATGGAGAAGCTCACCGGGGTCGAAAAAGAGGTGAGCAACGAGGCCGACCGTGCCGCTGCAGAGCTCGTCGGCGCCGCGGGCTACGACGCGGGCGAATACTCGAAGATGATCGAACGGCTGCCGTCGTCGTATTCGCTGCTCGACCACCTGCCGAGCAACGGCACGCGCACCGAGGCGCTCGCGAAGCTGAAGGGCGAGGGGGGCTTCGGTATGAGCGGCGGCAAGGTGCCGGCGCTTCCGAAGGGGCTCGACATGCCGCGCGGCTTCGACTGACGGCCCGTTGAATGCCGCGCGAGGGGTCGCGTATGAGTCGCCGCACATGGCGACTTCCCTGCTGTGCGTGGTGGTGCTGCTCGCAGCCGATGCGGGCCAGCCAGAGGCGGGCGGCCCGCTGCTGCGCGCGAAGGTCGAACGTCGGCTGAAGCTGCTGCACGCGCTCGGCATCGGCGACGACCCTGCCGTGACCGAGCTCGAGAGCCTGGCGCGCGCGGTGCCGGCGGGCGTGGCGCTCGCGCGGCTCACGTACTCGCGCGCGGCCTCGAGGTGGTCGCTCGAGCTCGCGCGCGGCAGCACCGAAGACCTCGCGGCGATGCTCGTGAAGCTCTCGTCGCAGGGCGTATGCAAGAGCCGCGAGGTCACGCAGAGCGCCGCGGGGGTGGTCTCGGGCTCGTGCGGCATCGAGGCGGGCGTGGCGACCGAGTGGCTGCCGGCGGCGGCCGCCGCGCTGAAGGCGCCGTCAGAGGCCGAGCAGCGCGTGCTGCTGGGCAACCTCGAAGCCGCGCGCACCCGGGTGCCCGACGAGCCCCGGCTCGACGAGCTGAAGCTGCAGCTCGCCGACGCGGCCGCGCACGGCTTCGCGTGGGGAGTGAACGTCGACGTGACCGGGCCGAAGCCGAACGGCGCCGTCGACGTGTACGACGTGACGATGACGGGCAAGGCGTCGTTCATCGGCGCGTGGGCGACGCTCAGCCAGCTGGCGAATCTGCAGCGCGTCATCAAGATCGACTTCGCCGACTTCAGCGCGCCCCGCATCGAGAACGGTGCGTGGTCGGTCGACTTCACCCTGCACGCCGACGCGTTTCGATATCGCGAGGGTGAAGAAGGCGCGGAGCAGGAGCTGCGCGTCTTCCACCGCCCTGCGGGCCCTGCCCCAGGCGACGGCCTGCCCCCAAACCCCTTCGGCGACGACACGACCGTGACGGGCGGCTCGCCACAGGCCGCGAAGGCCGACGCGTGCCGCACCGAAGGTGCGTCGACGCCACTCGAGGGCCTCGAGCTCGACGCGCTCGCGCTCGTGTACGTGAAGCCCGGCCGCTGCGCGATGCTGGTCGACACGCAGGGAGGCTGCCACGAGGTGCGGCGCAACACCCGCTGGGGCTCGGGCAAGATCACCGACGTCGGGCCGCGCGGCGCCACGCTGACGCGCTACGTGCCGCTGCGGAGCGGCAGGGCCTCGCCGCTGAAGGTCGTGCTCGCGGGAGCACCGGTCGCGAAGCCTCCGGCGTGGTTCTGCAGGAACTGAAAGCCCGCTCGAAAGAACCGTGGGCCGCGTCAGCCGAGGGGCCGACGCGCACGGCTCCGCCTCACGGCGAGCACCCCGAGCAACAGGAGCGCACCGGGCGTCGACTGGCAGCCGCAGCCGCCGACTTCGGCCGCGCCGCTGGCTCCGGCGGTCGCCGTGCCGCCGGCCACGCCGGAGCCTCCTGCCGTGACAGAGCCGCCCGCGGTGCCGGCTCCGCCCGCGGTGCCTGCTCCGCCGCCTGCAGCTCCGGCTCCGCCTCCGGCAGCTCCGGCTCCGCCGCCCGCAGTTCCAGCTCCGCCCGCAGTGCCGCTGCCACCACCGGCGCCGCCGGTCTCGAGCGCGCACGCCGCCGAGCAGCCATCACCCGCACGCGTGTTGCCATCGTCACACTCTTCGGCGCCCTCCCGGGTGTGGTTGCCGCACGTGGCGCTTCCGCCGGCAGGCCGCGGGCCGTAGATGGGCAGCGCGGCGCCCGACTCGTACGCGCCCAGGTCGGGCGCCGTGCCGACCGCACCCTCGTCGATGTTGGGCAGCGCGAGGCCGGTGTCGATCGCCGACGAGGCCGCAGCGAGCCGCAGGTCGGGCATCGCGAGCGCCGGAAACGGGCTGGCCGGCACGGTCACCGCCTGCGCGAACACAGAGACCCCCACCTGCTGCGCGTGCACCTCGCTGGTGGTCGTGCGCAGCTCGGTGAGGTCGTTGAACCTCACCGGGCCGAGGCGGCCCGTGAGGCCTCCCGTCGTCGAGCCGAAGCCGTCGTAGTCGAGGTCGAGGCTCTCGGCCGAAGCCATGTCGATCACGCGGCCGGTGCCGTTCGCGTAGCCGTTGTACGTGCCACCATCGCGGCCGATGAACAGGTTGTTTCGGGTGACCGTGCGCCGAATCGGGTCAGAGGTGTACACACCGAACGCGTCGCCGTTCTTCACCACGGTGTTGTGCAAGAGCACGTCGCCGGCCGTCGAGCGCTGCAGCTTGAACGGCGACAGCACGACGTTGAACATCACGTTGCGCACCGCGTACAGCGGGCCGCCGAGCGTCGGCTGCGCGCTGATGGCCATGAACGAGTTGTTGATGCGGTTGCGCATGATGCGCGCGTTGCCCATCGTGAAGTCGGCCTCGATGCCGTCGTCGGCGCACACGTCGAGGTCGTTGTTGAAGATGTCGAGGCTGACCTGATCGACCGCCTCGCCGTCTTCCATCGTCGAGATGCAGTCGCGAAAGCCCCGAATGCGGTTGTACGCGATGACGTTGCCGCCGCCGGTGAGCTGAACCCCTTCGCCGACGTTGTTGCCGCTGACGCCGAGCGAGCCGACCGCCCAGGTCGTCGTGCCCTCGATGACGTTGTCGAGCACCGTGATGTTCGCGGGCCCGCTCGCCGGCGCCGTGTACGAGACGATGCCGTCGGTGGTCGCAGCGATGTGGCTGCGCAGCACCACGACGTCGTGTGAGCCGTTGAGGCGAACGCGGCCGTTCACGCGAATGCCCTCGAACGCCACCCAGGCACGGCTGAAGCCGTCGATGTTGCCGTTGAACACCGCCTGCAGGGGGGTCGCCGCGCGGAGCCACAGGTAGCCCGCCGCGCTGCCGTCGCGGCTCAGCGTGAACGCCGGGTACGTGCCGTCGGCGAGCTCGACGACGTCGCCCGGCTGGGCCGCCGCCAGCACCGTGCTCAACGTCGCCGGAGTCGCCGGCCGCACCGTGCCCGTCGCCGATGGCGCCGGCAGTGCCCGCGTCGACGCCATCAGCGTGCGCGTCGCGCCGCCGCCGTCGGGGTCGGTGAGCGTCAGCTCGAGCTCGTACGTCGCGCCGGGCATCAGGTCGAACACGCTGCCCGCGTGCTTGTTGCTCCACGAGAAGGCTCCGTTGGTGCCGGCCGGCACCCGGCGAAGCGGCAGGCCGGTGCGCCACGCCGTCGCGCCCTGCCGGCGGTAGCGCAGCGAGACCACCCCGTCGTTGTCGGCGTCGCCCGTGATGGCCCACTCGATCGAGAGGCTCTCGAAGGTGGGGTATGGCGTGGTGACGTTCCCGGGCACCGTGGCCTGCTGCGCGAGCACGGAGCCGGAGCAGAGGACCACCAACAGACTCAGCAGGCGCATGGCCCTTCGACTATCGCACCTCTAGAACTTCGCGCGGCGCATCGCGAACCGCGGCAGCGCCTTCACGGCCGTCATCACCCAGCGCCAGATGGGCGGCGCATAGACGACGGGCGTGCCGTCATCGATGCCCTTCAGCACGGTCTCGGCGACCTCGTCGGCCTCACCCGCGAACGGCGGAGCCTTCAGCCCCTCGGTCATGCCGGTGCGCACGAAGCCGGGCTTCACGCAGACGGTCTTCAGGCCCTGCGCGCGGAAGCGGTAGTCGAGCCCCTCGAGGTACGCCGAGAGGCCGGCCTTGGCGGCGCCGTAGAGCACGACGGGCTTGCGGCTCTTGTCGCCGGCGACCGAGCTGAAGACGCAGAGCGTGCCGCCACCGCGGGCGAGCAGGCGCTTGCGGGCCTCTTCGCAGAACAGCACGGTGTTGGTGAAGTCGACGGTGAGCACGTCGCGGGCGCGGGCCGAGTCGGCCTCGAGCTCGTCTTGCGTGCCGAAGAGGCCGGCGGTGACGACGACGCAGTCGAGGCCCTCGAGCCTCTTCTCGGCCTGCTCGAGCGCAGGCTCGAACATCTCGGGCTTCGCGAGATCGCAGGGCACGTGGCTGACGCGGGCGCCGGCTCCACCGCGGGCGGCGAGATCGGCGACGCTCTTGTCGAGCTCTTTCGGGTCGCGGCCGAGCAGCACGAGGCGATCGCCGCGCTCGATCATCAGCCGCGCGAGCGAACGGCCCATGCCTCTGGTGGCTCCGAGAATGGCGATCTTCACGCGGGGTCACCGAACAGGCGAATCGACTGGGCCGAGCGGAGCTTGAGGCCGGGGTCCCACTGCTTGCGAATGCGGCGGAACTCTTCGAGGCGCGGCTCCATGGCGCGGAAGTGTTCGGCGCGCGTGAACGCGTCTTTGGCGAGGTACACGCGGCCGCCCTCACGAATGACGTGCTCGTTCAGCGCGTCGACGAGCGCCTGCATGCCGTCACGCACGGGGATGTCGAGCGCGATCGAGATGCCCTTCTTGGGGAAGCTCAAGAGCCCGAGCCCTTCAGGGCCACAGTCTTTGATGACGCAGAGAAACGACTCGGCGCCGCCGCGCGAGGTGAGCAGCTCGAGAAAGCGGCGCGCGGCCTGGGGCCCCGCCACGACGGGCAGCACACACTGGTACTGCGAGAAGCCGCGCCGCCCGTACATCATGTTCCAGTTTCGAATCGAGTCGAGCGGGTAGATCCACTTGTAGTGGCTGACGATCGCCGTCTTCACGCGCTTCGGGTGCGAGCGGTAGTAGACGGTGTTGAACGCACCGACCGTGAACCGGTTCAGCGCCCACGCCGGAGCCTCGAGCTGCGGCCACGGCACCCGCATCGGCTCTCTCGGCAGGTACGGCGGCGCCTCGTGCGGCTCGGCCCAACGCCCGCGCATGATGATGCCGCGGCCCAGGTTCTTGCCGGTGCTGAGGCAGTCGATCCACCCGAGCGTCATCGGCCAGCGCGCGGCGGCCTCTTTCAGCTTCGCGATGAAGTCGTCGATGTCGGTCGCGCGCTCGGTCTCTTGCAGCACCCATGGCGACGGCACGCGCACGAGGCCGAACTCGACCTCGAGAATGTGGCCGGTG
This sequence comes from Myxococcaceae bacterium, assembly GCA_016793725.1. Taxonomy (GTDB): domain Bacteria; phylum Myxococcota; class Myxococcia; order Myxococcales; family Myxococcaceae; genus Xiheicaenimonas; species Xiheicaenimonas phototrophica. Next base: position 26,831 of record JAEUJP010000674.1, read on the forward strand.
AGGCCCATGCCCCCGACGGTGGCGCGAAAGAGGTCGCGCTCGAGATCGGGGCCACACTCGACGATGCGGCCGTCGGCGACGCGGAGCTTCAAGCGGGTGACGTGCGACCCGAAGCAGCCGGCGACGTGGTGGTTCTTGCCGTGCACGTCGGCCGCGACCATGCCGCCCAGCGTGACGAAGTGGGTGCCGGGCGTCACGGGCGTGAACCAGCCGCGCGGCAGCGTGAGGCGGTTGAGCTCGTGCAGGGCGAGGCCCGCCTCGGCGCGAAACACGCCGGTGATCTCGTCGAACTTCAGCACGCGATCGGCGCGCACCGTGTTGATGGCGGTGGCGCCCGGCGGGGGCAGCGACGAGTCACCGTAGCTGCGGCCGAGGCCGCGCGACAGCGGCGCATCGGGGGCGCGCTCGAGCTCGTCGACGTGAACTTCACGACCGGGAGACTTCAGTCGGCCCCACCCGTGCAAGGTGGGCTCTGCGGGCTTCATCATCGAACGCTCT
>JAEUJP010000680.1 GCA_016793725.1 Myxococcaceae bacterium
GCGAACCCCACCACGTGCGTCACCACCCCGCTCGCCGTCAGCGTCTGCAGCGTCGTCACCGTGCGCGTGTCGTCGAGGCACACGTCGGGCGTCGGGCACGCGGGCGGGTTGCCGGTCATCGCCTGCGTGCAGACGCACGTCGCCGGGTCGAGGTCGGCGTTGCAGTTCGGCTCACCGTCGGTGATGAGCACCAGCGACTTCGCGCGCGCCGCCATCGCCGGCCCCCGCACGCCCACCATGCCCGCGGCGATGGGTGTGCCGCCCCCGGGCCTGCGGCTCAAGAACTGGGTTCGCAGCGCCTGCGCATTGCCGAGCCGCGGCGAGATGGCCGGCGTCGCCGTCGTGCCGCACTGCGCATCGCTGGGGAAGAAGATCAGCCCCATCGCGAGCTGCTGCTCGTGTGCGGGCAGCACGTCGGTCATCACGGCGGTCAGAATTTCCCACCGCGAGGGGCCCTCGAGGTTCGGCACCTGATTGCCGTTCAGGTCGAACGCCATCGAGCCCGACCGGTCGACCACGAAGTACAGCGTCGGTATCGCGTGCAGCAGCGCCACCGGCCCCGTCGAGCATGGCTTCGGCATGCCCGCATCGACCACCGGCACCACCGGCTCGATCATCTTCGGCGGCGCCTCGGGCGGGTCGTAGACGACCGTGCGGCCACACGCGGCGGCCAGCACACCCACCAGGAGCCCACGCCACATTCATCGGTGTTGTTAGCCCGCCTTGAAGCCGCCCGTCCAACCGGTGCCCGTTTCCGTTATAGCCAACGTGCCCGTGAGCAAGCGCCAACACGTCGTCATCGTCGGCGGTGGCTTCGGCGGCCTCTACGCCGCGCGCCGCCTCGCACGAGAAGACGGGCTCCTCGACGTCACCCTCGTCGACAAGCAGAACTACCACCTGTTTCAGCCGCTCCTGTACCAGGTCGCCACCGCAGGCCTCTCGGCCGGCAGCATCGCGTCGCCCATTCGTGGCGTGCTCAGCGAAGCCCGCAACGTCACCGTTCGCCTCGGCGAGGCCACCGCCGTCGACCTGAACGCGAAGAGGGTTCAGCTGCTCGACGGCACCGCGCTCGCCTATGACCAGGTCGTGCTCACCACCGGCGTGCGCCACTCGTACTTCGGCCACCCCGAGTGGGAGGTGCACGCTCCCGGCCTCAAGAGCGTCGATGACGCCCTCGAGGTTCGTCGCCGCGTGCTGATGGCCTTCGAGAAGGCCGAGGTCGAGGCCGACGAAAGAGAGCGGCAGGCCCTGCTCACGTTCGTCGTCGTCGGCGCAGGGCCCACCGGCGTCGAGCTCGCCGGCGCCCTCGCCGAGCTGTCGCGCTTCACGTTCGCCCGCGACTTTCGTGTCATCGACACCAAGAAGGCGCGCATCGTGCTCATCGAGGCCGGCCCGCGCGTCGTGTCGGCGTTCAGCGAGCGGCTCTCGGCGAAGGCGCTCGCGTCGCTGCAGCGCCTCGGCGTCGAGGTTCGCCTCGCCACGCGCGTCACGAACGTCGACGGCGCCGGTGTGCGCATCGGCGACGAGCTGCTCGCGTCGCGCACCGTGCTGTGGGCCGCCGGCGTCGAGGCGAGCCCGGTGGCGAAGAGCCTCGGCGTGCCGCTCGACCGCCTGGGGCGGGTCATCGTGAACCAAGATCTCACCATTCCCGGGCACCCCGACGCGTTCTGCATCGGCGACCTCGCCTCGTTTCAGGGCCCCGACGGCCAGCCGCTGCCCGGCCTCGCTCCCGTCGCGATTCAGCAGGGCAAACACGTCGGCGACAACGTCGCCGCCGCCGCCGAAGGCTGGCCGAAGAGGCCGTTCGAGTACTTCGACAAGGGCACCATGGCGACCATCGGTCGCGCCGCCGGCATCGCCCAGACCGGCAAGCTCGAGCTCTCGGGCTTTCTGGGCTGGGTCGCGTGGCTCTTCATTCACATCATCTTCCTCATCGGCTTTCGAAACCGCGCGCTCGTGCTGATGGAGTGGTCGTGGGCCTACCTGACGTACCAGCGCGGCGCGCGCCTCATCATCGGCGGTGAGGCCCCGAAGCAGCTGCCGGCGGGCCAGTGACGCGCTGCGCGTGCGGGCTCGAGCGGCCGTACGAGGCGTGCTGCGGCCGCCTTCATGCAGGCGCGCTGGCTTCGACCCCCGAAGAGCTCATGCGCTCGCGTTACACGGCGTTCGCGAAGGGCCTCTGGCCGTACCTCGCAGAGACCCAGGTTGCCCCGCTCGAGCCCGGGCCCACGCTCGCCTGGGTCGGGCTCACCGTGCACGAGGCGAAGGGCGACGAGGTCGAGTTCACCGCGCGCTACGTCGAGGGCGGTCGCGAAGTGAGCCTCACCGAGCGCTCGCGCTTCGAGCAGCACGACGGCCGCTGGCGCTACGTGACGGGCCGAAGCCGCGTCACCGCGAAGAAGCTCGGCCGCAACGAGCCGTGCCCGTGCGCGAGCGGCAAGAAGCTCAAAGCCTGCCACGGCGCCGACTGAGGTTTTTGGGTCGCTGCGCTCCCGTTTCCGCGCCAGAGGCGCGGAGGCTCGGGCTACGCCGGTATCGCCACCGCGACGGTCGTCGTGTTGTGCCAGCCGTCGAGCCGGCCCTTGAAGCGCGCGATCTCGCCGTAGGTGAGAAAGCCCGCGATGGGCACGTCGGGGAAGACCGACTTCACCGCGTCGATCTCGCGCTGAAACTGGTCTTTCAGAATCATGCCCCGGCACACGCAGTCGAACAGCAGCACGCCCGCCGCCCGCCCACCCTTCAGGTTGGTGCGCGCCTCGCTCGCTGCGCGCTGCGCCGCCTCGACCATCGCATCGGGCTCGCCGTCGAGAATGCACACGCTCGAGCCCTCGGTCACGTCGGCCACCAGGTTCAGCTCGCCGCTCGAGCCCACCCCGACCGGCGCCCGCGCGTGGTGCAGCTCGTCGAGAAAGAACACGCCCAGCTCGTTGCCGATGAGGAAGTTCCCCGCGGTCTCGGGCTCCAGCTCGACGCCGCGCGACCTCGCGTACTCCTCGTACACCTCGAACGCCGGCC
>JAEUJP010000707.1 GCA_016793725.1 Myxococcaceae bacterium
GCCGCGGGAGCCCTGCCGACCGACCCGCGTTGGCAGTCGTCGTGCCGCGACGGAGCGTGCGGTCATCGGAACAGCCTCTCTGGCTGCGCCCGCTCAGTCGCCCTCGGCGCGCCGCCACTCGACCGGCAGCACCGCCTGCAGCCACTCGGGGTCTCGCACCGTCGACCTGCACAGCCGCAGCCACTTGAGCCGCGGCTTCAGCTCCACGAACCGCCGCCACGCCTGCGGGCTGCACGACAAGCCGCCCAGGTCCAGCGACCGCAACGAAGACAGCCGCTCCCACCGCCCCAGCACGTCGAGCACCACGTCGCCGTACGGCTGACCCGCGCCCGTGCCGAGCAGCCCCAGGTGCTCGAGCCGCGCCACCGCGCCGCTCTCGAGCAGCTCGGAAAGCGCCGCCCCATCGAGCTCGTCTTTTCGCCACGCCTCGCGCTGCAGCCGCAGCTCGAGCCACTTGAGCTGCGGCACCCGCGCCTCGGCCAGCGCCCCGAGCTGCGCCGCGCCCACCGGCATCAACCCCAGACACAGCGTGCGCAGGTGCGGCGCATCGACGTTGCCCAGGTCGAGCTCCTGCGCCTGCGCGATGACGAGGTGCTCGAGCCTCGGCGCCGCGTGCCACAGCCGCGCCAGGCTGTGCCCCAGGTGCACCTCGGCCTCGTGCATCGAGCCCTTCAGCGCATGCGACAGCCGCGCCCGCCCGCTCGCTTCGTCGAGCGGCTCGCTCATCAGCCGGCGATCGACTTCGACCGTGCGCAGCCACGGCCGCTCCATCGACACCAGGGCATCGAATGTCTTCGACTGCCGCCCCCAGCACCCGTGGTCGGGCACCACGCTCAACATCGTGTCCGCAGAGAATCGCCGCAGCCTCGCCGTGACGCCGTCGTACAGCACCGGCAGCTCGGGCTCATCGCAGTACCCGTCGCCCCGCTCGAGCTGCTGCGCCGCGTGCCCCTCGGGCATCACCAGCGCGTCGATGAACCCGTCTTTGAACTCGACGCGGAAGTGCTGCTCGCAGCCCTTCGTCCACTCCGGGTGCTTCGCCGTCAGCGCCTGCAGCGCCGCCCGCACCTCGGCGCTCGGGCGCGACCGCGACAGCTGCACCAGCTCGCCGCGCGGGTCGCCGCGCTCGAGCAGCGCATCGCCCCACACCTGAAACGCCGCCGAACCCGGAGGCTCGGCGAGCAGCGCATCAGAGGTCATCACACGGCGTGCCGAGCGGCTGACCTTCGTACACGCCCAGGTCCGTGTAGATGAGCACGTGGTTGTCGTCGACCGGCACCCGCGTCAGCTTCGTGTCGGCCTTGCCCGCCACCCACTTCAGCTCGTCGTTGTTCGCCACCAGCCGCAGCTCGCCCGTCTTCGTCGAGAAGATGTCGCCCATCGAGTCAGACACGATGTTCGTCATCGGCTGCTGCTTCAGCTTTCCCCGCGGCCCGATGTACAGCTTCAGGTCCTTCTTGCCCGGCACGTCGCGCTGCATGTCGACGAAGTAGTAGTTGCCCTTGTCGTCGCGCGCGAGCAGGTACGGCATGCGCTGCCACCGCGGCCCGAAGAAGCTCGCCCCGTCGACCATCGCCTTCGCCTCGTCGGTCTTCAGCTGCGTCAGCGCCGTCTTGCGCTCGAGGCACTCGACCGACAGGTTGCCCTCTTTGAACGTGACCTGCGCACGCGCATGCTCCATGCGCGGCTCCCACAACGTCACACTCCACGCGTCGCGGTCGCCGCCGCCGCCCGGCGCGCGCAGCTTGTAGAACGTCTTGCCGTCACCCCAGTAGATGGACTCGGGCAACACGCGGTCGCCGCCCGGCTGTGTGATGACGTAGTGCTTCTTGCCGTCGGTGTAGACGCGAAGGCTCGCCTTCTTGTCCGACACGTCGAGCTTGTCGGGCTCGGCTGCGAGAAGGGCCGCGGTGATGAGAACGAGGGTCATGCGCGCACTATAGTCGCGCCCGATGCTCTGCCGACTCCTCGTGTTGGTCTTGATCTCGACGACCAGCTGCCGCGTCGCCGAGTTCACCGACACCCTCACGCTCAACGTGCTGCCTCGCACCCTCGACGACGACGGCGACCGCGCTCGCGTCATCATCGCCACCAACGACCGCTTCGGTGACCCCGGCGTCGGCACGGTGCACGTCGCGTCTACCGCCGGCTCTCTGCGCGACGGCCTCGAGCTCGTCGCCGGCCGCGACGGCACCATCGAGACCGAGCTCGTCTGCGACGTGCGCCGCGACCCCGACTGCCACGACGTCGTCACCGTCACCGCCCGGTGGGCTCCGGCCGGTGGTGCCGAGCTGAACGCCACCCGCACCGTCAACATTCGCACCACCGACGCGTTCACCGCCGCCTGCGCGTTCTCGAACCGTCGCGTGCTGAAGCGGCTCGTGGGCGAGCCACCCGCCGTGCAGCTCGCCGTGCTCGACACGGGCTCCGAGGTCGTGCGCGGGCCCAAGGGCGTCGCCCTGTGGGACTCGACGACCGCCGTCGCCGCGTTCGCCGCCCAGGTCGCTTCGCGCGGCGCCACCGTGAGCGAAGAAGAGCAGCTCGTGCGCGTCGCGCTCGGCAGCGCGGGCGCCATCGGCAACCCGCTCGTGCAGACCTTCACCACGTGGGACGGGTTCGCCGCCGCGCGCAGCACGTTCGAGCTCGGCGCCACCGGCGACGCGAAGGCCGTGCTCGAGCAGCTCTCGCTCGCGGCCGGCGCCGGCACCACGGGCCTCTCGGGTCAGGCCGGCAAGAGCGGGCCGTTCAAGGTGCAGCTGCTGGTCGTGCGGCACGACACCTCGAGCGCGGTGGTGCTCGGGCTGCACGACGCGGCGACCTTCACCGAGGGCTCGGCGTTCGACCTCGAAGACCTCGCCGGGGGCTCAGCCGTCGCGTTCGCCGAAGACGCCCCCGTCGACCACTGCGACATCTTCATCGTGCAGCCGACGAAGAAGGTCGACTTTCTCTGGGTGGTCGACGACTCGTGCTCGATGGCGACCTCGCAGAACGCCGTCGCCCGCGTCGGCACCCAGGCCGCGGCGCGCGTTCGAGGTGCCCAGCTCGACTTTCGCGTCGCCGGCGTCAGCACCGGCTGGTTTGCGCCCGCCTTCTTCGGCTCGACCCGCGCGTGGACCACCGACACGAACCGCATGATCAGCTGGTTCACCGGCAGCGGCCCCCTCTCGTGGGGCACCGGCGGCAGCGGCGACGAGCGCGGCTTCGAGGCCGTCGAGGCCTTCATCGCCACCGGCGGGTTTCGCGAAGACTCCGAGGTGCACGTCATCTTCTTGAGCGACACGCGCGACCACTCACTCTTCTTGCGTGCCGCCGACATGAAGGCGCTGTTCGCAGCCAACTTCCCCAAGCAGCGCGTCGTCGTGAGCGGCATCGTCTGCCCCGAGGGCGAGCTGTGTGGCGACGACCCCGAGTACGACGTCGGCCAGTACCACTCGCTGATTCGTGAGACCGGCGGCGTGCTCGGCAGCATTCAGGTGTTCAGCCCGCTCATCGTGACTCCGGCGCTGCAGCGGCAGCAGGCCGAGACCATGAACCGCATCGTCAACACCGTGGTGACGGGAGCTGGCGTCGCGCTCAAGCACCGCGCCATCTTGCCCTCGATTCGCGTCGCGACCTCGGGCGTCGTCGACCCGGGCTGCGACAACCGCGACATTCCCCGCAGCACCGAAGACGGCTGGGACATGGACCCCGCAACGGGTCGCATCGCGTTCTACGGTCGCTGTGTGCCGCTGCCCGCCGCCACGATGGTCGTCTCGTACAAGTCGTGGGCGCGCTTCGGTACGCAGCTGCACGAGATCATCGACCCCCGCTTCGCCGTCGCTGCGCCGACCGGTGACGGCGGTGTGGGCCCCCCTGATGCGGGCGTGACCGGTGATGCCGGCTTCGCCGACGCGGGCGACGGCGGCTGATGTTGCCGCTGTGCGCCGCGCTGCTGCTCGGCCAGACGCTCGTGCCTTCGCCCGAGCTCGCCGCGAAGCTCGCCGACATCGAGGCGCGCAGGCCCGCGCTCGAGTCTCGCCGCAACGTGGCGACGGGGCTGCGCGTCGCCGCCTACTCGACCTACGTGCTGAGCCTCGCCGCCGTCGGGTGGATGATCGCCGAGCTCGTGCTCGAGGGCGGCAAGCGCGCGCCCGAGCCCCTCGCAGGCACTCCGAAGCCGAACAACGTCGCGCCAGCGGTGCCCGGTCTCATCGCGGTCGGCGTCTTCGCCGTCGGCGCCATCTTGCACGTCACGGCGACGGTGATGGACTGGAACACCGACGCCGCCGAGTTCGACCTCGCCGACGAAGAGCGCCTCTGGCGATGGAAGCTGCGGCCCCCCGACGCAGAATAAAAAAGGGGACAGGCTACTTTTTGTCGCCGTTGTGCAATCGCCTGGCGCAAGTTGTATGCCGCGTTGCGCAGAAAAGTAGCCTGTCCCCTTTATTGCGCAGTCACTTCGGGCGCGTCACGTGCTGCACCGCCTTCTTCAGCTGCTCAGTCGAGTGGGGCGGGCGCAGGTACAGCTTCGCGCCGAGTGAGCGCGCGTCGTCGGGGTCGCCCGCCTCTTGCGTGCCGCAGATGATGAGCAGACACCGCACCTTCGCATCGCCCGGCAGCACCGTGCGCAGCCCCAGCGTCGTCGAGATGACCACGTCGAACTGCCCGATGCCCTCGAGCCCCACATCGTCGAGCGCCGCCGCCTTCAGCCCGCCCTGCTCGAGCATCATCGCCATCGCCTTCATCGCCGCCGGGTGCCACCCGTACAGGTACACCGTCTGCGACGGCGATGGCTCTTCACCGAAGTCGAACGTCTCTTCGTTCTGAACGTTCGTCTTCCGCTCGCGCGGCGGCGGCGGCGGCGGCGGCGCGACCCCACCCTTGCCGTACAGCCGCGCGATGGCCCGGCCGATGGCCTCGTCGTGCGAGAGGTGAATCACCGCCCGCGACTTCTTCGTCAGCGCCAGCAGCGCGTCGACCATCGTCAGGTCGACCGGCGCCGCCACCGCAACCTCGAGCACTTCGTACCGCCGGCCCTGCAGGCCCAGCGGCACCACCCGCGCGTGCTCGGCGAACTTCAGCGGTATCAGGTCGGCCCGCGACGGGTCGATGGCCTCGGCGTCGAGGTTGATGACCGGGTAGCCCGACTGCCGCGAGGCCGCCCGCAAGACGTCGTCGGGCGAGCAGAAGCGCCGCTCGACCAGCGCCCGCTCGATGGTCACGCCCCACTGCTGCGCGTGCAGCGTCGCGCTCTGCAGCTGCTGCGGGTCGATGGCCCCCATCTCGAGGAGGATGTCGGTAACACTCTTGCCGGCGCGGGCCATGACGCGGGCTCAATGTACCCGATGCCGCACGTGCAAGAAGTTCATCGCCGCTGTATTGCCGTCGGGCCCTCATGACTCCCCGACTCAAGTGTGGCCTCGCCGGCGTGGCGCTGCTCGTCATCAGCCCGCTGCTGCTCAAGTGGTCGGTGTTCGACGTGCTCGAGCAGGCGCGCGCCGGCTCTTCAGAGGTCAGCTGGAGCGAGAAGAGTCACTTCGTCATACCGCTCGCGTTCTTCGGTGGCCTGGCGGGCATCGGCATGGCGTCGATGCCGAAGCTGTGGGTCGACTTCGTGCCCGGCCAGAAGCGGCGCTTCGGCGACCTCACCAGCAGCCAGAAGCTGCTCGTCATCGCGCTCGTCGCCGCGACCCTGCTCGCCGGGTTCGCCCTGCGCAGCTGGGTGCTCGGCGAGCTGCAGACCCTCGGCTACGAAGTGAGCTGACCCGACTCGATGCCGGTGAGCTTGAGCCGCGAGTGCGTGTCGGCCAGGCAGCGCGCCATCAGCTCGTCGCCGTCGAGCCCGAACGCCGCGACACCCGCGCTGTGCTCGCGCGTGAGCTGCATCAGCTGCGTCGACCACTGCGCCACCCGCTCTTCGAGCTGCAGCCGCTTCGTCGTGTCGAGCGTCTCGACGAGCGCGCGCACGCGGCCGATGCCGAAGGCGAGGTGCCGGCTCTCGTCGGCCGCCACGCGCTCGGTGAGCCACGTGCCCACGACCTTGAACGACTCGAGCTCGGGCACCTCGAGCGCGCCGAGCAGCTTGCCCGCGTGCAGCATCAACGTCTGGGCGAGGCCCTCGATGAGAATGTTCATGCCGACGAGCAGGTGCAGGTCGTCGCCGGCCTGCGTGACGTCGTCGATGAACGCCGCGAGCGCGGGCATCACCGGCGCCGGGGCGTCGAGCTGAAAGAGCAGCCGCGAGAACCACTCGACGTGCCGCGCTTCGTCGGCGACCTGCGTGGCGCCGAACAGCTTGTCCATCAGGCGGGCGTCGCTCTGCACGAGCCGCGCAGAGGCGGTCAGCGCGCCGAGCTCGCCGTGGTGCGTCTGCGCGAGCAGGTCGGCGAACCCGCGCCGCAGCTCGAGCGGCACGGCCGAGAAGTCGAGCGAAGCCCACGGCAGGTCGCTCGCGTTCCACTGGCGGCGCTTCGACAGCTCGTACAGGTGCTCGACGTCTGGAGCCCCCGTCTTCAGCGCGTTACCGGCGACTGCAATCAGCGTCGTCGTCATCGTCCCCATCGTAACTGACGAGTTGCCGGGGGCCGAACGGCCGATCCACCCAAGCAGCACGTGCGCGTACTTCTGCGCACCCTGTCCTCCTGCACGCCAGTGTCGTAAGCAGGTTGTCGCTCCCCATGTCTCAAGACGCCACCGTGCTCGACGTCGGCGCCCGCGTCGGCGACACCTACGAGGTCGTGCGCCTGCTCGGCCGCGGCGGCATGGGCGAGGTGTGGGCCGCACGTCACCTGCGCCTGCCCGGCAAGCAGGTCGCCATCAAGGTGCTGCACACCCGCGTCGGCGGCCTCACCGAAGAGCAGCTCACCCGGTTCAAGCGCGAGGCCGACGTCGCCACCCGCATCGGGCACCCGAACATCGTCGAGGTGCACGACTACAACACGCTGCCGAGCGGCTCGCCGTACCTGGTGCTCGAGCTGTTGCAGGGCGAGAGCCTCGCGTCGCGGCTGCGCTTCGGCGTGATGCCGGTCGACGAGGTCACGCTGGTGCTGCGGCAGGTCGGCAGCGCGCTCGACGCCAGCCACCAGCTCGGTGTGGTGCACCGCGACCTGAAGCCCGACAACATCTTCCTCGTGCCGACGCCGATGGGCACCCAGGTGAAGGTGCTCGACTTCGGCATCTCGAAGGTCGTCGACTCGACGACGCTGCAGACCGCCGACAAGGTGCTCGTCGGCACCCCGCAGTACATGAGCCCCGAGCAGGCCACCGGTCAGAACAGCGACGTGGGGCCACAGACCGACGTGTTCGCGCTCGGCTCCATCGCGTACGAGATGTTGAGCGGTCAGCCGGCGTTCAGCGCCGAGAACGTCGCGCAGATTCTGTTTCGCATCGCGTACGCGCCGCACGTGCCGCTCGAGCAGGTGAAGCCGGGTCTGCCGCCGCGTGTGTACGCCGCCGTCGAGCGCGCGCTCGAAAAAGACCGCGCGAAGCGCTTCACCAGCATCGCCGACTTCATCGCCGCATTTTCGGGGCAGCCCGTGCCGCGCACGCTGCCGCCGCCCGACCGCGCGACTGCCACCGCCGAGCCGTCGGGCGTCGCGAGGCCGGGTATGGCGACCCCCGACTCGCTCGCGCTCGGTGCCACCGCGGCGCGCACGCCGGCGCCGACCTCTTCGTTCGCGATGCCGCCGCCGCAGCGGGCCGCTACGCCGGCGCCGCCGACGAAAGCCGAAGAGGCGCCTCGACGTTCGCCGCTCGCGCTGTTCGCGGGGCTCGGCTTCGCGGCGCTCGCGGGGGTCGGGGCGGTGCTGTACGTCGCGCGGCCGAACGTGGTGACGCCGCTCGCCGACACGCAGCCAGCGCCGAAGCCGGTGCCGGTGCCGGTGCCGGTGCCGGTGCAGGTCGAGCCGGTGCCGCCGCCTCCTCCTCAGCCTCCGCCGCCGCCTGAAGAGGTGGGGGGTACGGGCGCGGTCGAGCCGACCACACCGAAGCCGGTGCAGGCTCAGCCGAAGGTGAAGAAGATGTCCGACGCCGACGCGGTGGTCATCGCCGAGATGGAAAAGCGCCTCGGCATGACGGGCGCGCTGCCGCGCATTCGGCAGCTGTTCGGGCAGCTCGACTCGGAGCCCGGCCGCCAGCGTGCGTACGGCATCGCGGGCCTCGCGGCGTGCAAGGAGCAGGACCTCGCGAACAGCCGCTCGTACCTCGAGCGCCTCACCGACAAGGCCGACCGCGCAAAGCTGGTGGCCGAGTGCAAGAAGCTCGGCATGGAGCTCGTGCAGTGAGGGCGGAGCGACCGCGAATGTGGCTCCCGAACAGCAGCACCGTTCGCGAGCCTGATGAGCAGCGGAGCCCGACCAGAAACACAGTGAGGGCGGAGCGACCGCGAATGTGGCTGTTGGTCGCGGCGCTGCTCTGCTCCTCCTGCGCGATGCGCGCCTGGAGCCGCCCCAACACGCTCGCCGAAGGCTGCCACGAGACGCGCGACCTCGCGTACTGGGAAGGCGACGAGTTCGACGACGCGAAGCACCGGCTCGACGTCTACACGCCGAAGGGTGAAGGCCCGCACCCGGTGGTGGTGTTCGTGCACGGCGGAGGCTGGGTGGTGGGCGACCGCCGCCAGCCCGGCGAAAACTACGTGCAGCTCGGTCGCCGCCTCGCGAGCCAGGGCATTCTCGCGATGGTCATCAGCTACCGGCTCGCGCCGTGGTCGCAGCACCCGGCGCAGATTCGCGACACGTCGCGCGCGCTCGCGTGGGCGCTGCAGCATGCACCCGAACATGGTGGCGACCCGTCGGCGGTGTACGCGATGGGGCACTCGGCCGGAGCACACCTCGTCGCGCTCGCGGCGTGCGACCCGAAGTGGCTGCGCGAGTGGGGCGCCTCGCCGTCGCAGCTCGCCGGAGTCATCGGCATCTCGGGCCCCTACGACGTCGAGCACCTCGGCAACTCGCTGCTGCTCGGCGGGCCGCTCGTGATTCCCACGTTCGGGCGCGACAAGAGCGTGTGGCGCGACGTGATGCCGGCGAGGCACCTGAAGGATGCGAAGCCTCCGCCGTTCTTCATCGCGTGGGCCGACGGTGACCCCGAAATCTTGCGCCGCGACGGGCGCCGCTTCGTCGAGGCGCTCGAGGCCGCGCACGTGCCGGTGAAGACGTACGAGACGACGTTCGACGACCACCTCTCGATCATCACCGACTTCGCCGACGACCAGAACGGGCTCGGCGAGCAGGTCGCGCAGTTCGTTCAGCAGCGCCGCCTCGAAATTCGCCAGCTCACGAATCGATGAGAGGCCCGCCGCGGCGCGGTAGCATGCGGCCCATGCGCCAGCTCGCCCGCCTTGTGTCATGTCTCGTGCTCGTCGGCGCCTGCGCCGGCGGCGGCGAAGGAGGCACCGGCGGTGGCTCTGGCACCGCCGGCGGCAACGGCACGGCTGGCGGTACCGCGGGCGGCGAAGGAGGCACCAGCGGCGGCATGGAGCCCGCGTACCCTCTCGACATGTTCTGCTCTGAACGCGCGAACGCCGTCTGCGGCCGGCAGGTTCGCTGCGGCCAGACCCTCGCTGCCCAGCGGGCGAGCTGCGTCGACAGGTACACCTCGGGGTGCAGCGGCGTCCACGCGCCGGTCGCGCGCGTACAGCGCGGCCTGGACACCTTCTATGCGCAGCGCGCACGCCCGTGCATCGAGGCCTACGCGACGTTCACCTGCGAGGCTGGCAGCGGGGTCGACCCGCCCGAGTGTCGCGACCTCTTCGCGGTCGACGCCGGCGTCGGCGCACCATGCTTCAGCGACGACCACTGCCGCCAGGGCTTCTGCTCCGTGACCGGCGCGGTGACCTGCGGGACCTGCACCCAGTTCACGCCGCCGGGCCAGCCGTGTGGCGGCGCCGCGCGGTGCGACCCGGCCGTCGCCGTCTGCCCACCCGCGCTCGCCGACGGAGGCCTGGCTGACGGTGGCGGCACGCCGCGCTGTGTCGCGTATCTGGCCGACGGGCAGACGTGCACGAACAATCGAGACTGCCTGTCGCGCGGGTGCACGAGGCCGCTCGACGGTGGCGTGACCGGCGTTTGCGGCTTCGAGGCGACGGGGGCGCCCTGCGATACGTGGGCCGAGACCGCGCTCTGCGCGCCGACCGAATACTGCCGCGGGCTGCGCTATCGTTTGAACACCGCGACGCAGCAGAGCACCCGCATCACCGCCGGCGCCTGCACCCCCCGGCGCGCGCTGGGAGCACCCTGTGTCGTCGAGCAGCTCGACGACAGCTGTGCGCCAGCGGGCGTCTGCCTCGGCGGCACCTGCAAGCCCGTCGGGCTCTGGGCCCAGCCGTACGACGCCGACTGCCAGGAACACTCCGACTGTGTGGGGGGCCGCTGCGTCCTCCCGCCCTGGCCCCGTATCTACCAGCAGTTCTTCGCCGACGGCGGCCCGAGAGATGTGCCAGGCAAGTGCGAAGAGCTCTCTGACGCCGGCGAGGCGTGTGGCGGCCTCAACCCCTGCACCCCGACCCACTACTGCCCGTCTTCGGGCATCACCCGCTGTGCGCCGAAGGGAGCCGTCGGTGCGACGTGCGCCAACTTCACCCAATGTCTGAACCTCCTCTCGTGCGTCGCGACCGATGCGGGGTCGAGCACCTGCCAACCCGGTGCTCCGCTGGGTGCGACATGCAACACGGCGACCTCCGGGCCGTGCGAGAGCCAGCTGTGCCAGATTGACGGTGGCTCGGGTGCGAGCCCCGGCACTTGTATCGCTCCCGGTGCCGTCGGAGCCGTCTGCTACCGCAGCTCGGAGTGTGCCACGGCGAACTGCCGCAAGCCCGATGGCGGCCTGGTTCACCTCGGTGACCCCGGTCGGTGCGAAGCTCCCTGCTGGTAGGAACGCGGGGTCAGCGCCGCGCGAGCTTCGCCGCCAGCCGCAAGAACATGCCCTGCGCCGTGTACAGCGACAGCTCGAGGTGCCCGAGCCCGAGCGCCTGGCCAGACGAGACGGTGACGAAGCGGCCAGGCTGCACCGGCTTGCCGTCGAGCGTGAAGACCGAGTGGTCTTCGGCCGAGACGGCGCTCCAGCCCTCGTTCCACACCAGGGTGAGGTGGTGGCGCGAGACGGTCTCGTCGCTGAGCACGATGGTGTTGCCCTCGGCGCGCCCGATGGTGACGGTCGAGCCGGCCGTGCCGGTGGGCAGCACGAAGCACAAGGGGTCGCCGACGCGCGGCCTGGCGGCGCCGGCGTCGAGGGGGTCGCTGACGGTGTTGGCGGTCGCGATGTTGCCGCGGGGCACCGCGAGCGTGCCCGCTTCCCAGAGCAGCCAGTCGTTGGGATGTAGCTCCGAGAAGCGGGCCCCCTGAATCAGGAACTGCCTCGTCAGCGCCGAGAGCAGCAGCGTCTTCACGCAGCGCGCAGTCTGTCACGGGTCTCGGCCCGGCGCTGATTTCTGCGTGCTCGCCGCCGCTGCGGTATTGCCGCGCGCTCGCCGCCGCTGCGGAAATGTCACCGCTGTCGCGACGGGCTCGGGCAGACCTCGGCCTGCCCGTACGGCCGGTTCTTCGCAGCGGCCTGCACGGCGTTGCCGGCGGCGGCGAGCGTGTGTCCTCCCGCGGCGACGACGTTGACGCCCGCGCTGACGGCATGTGCCGCTGAGCCCACGTACGCCCGCCCCGCGCTACCGAGCGCGGTGCTCGACTTCTGGGTCTGCTTCTTCGCCTCGCCGAAGAGAAAGTCGCTCTCTTTCGAGGCCGGCGCGTGCGTCTCTCTCACGCGCAGCCGCTCGGTCTCGCCGGCGGCGCGGCCGAAGAAGTTCGCGACGGCGGCGAAGCCGCGCGTGAAGCCCTCGGCGACGGTGCGTACGCCCGAGGCGAGCTTCTCGCCGAGCCAGGCCTTCGCGCCGGCGACCGTGAGGCTCGCGGCTGCGGCGAGGTGGGCGGCGCTCTTCACGGTCTGTACGGTGCCGTATACGGCGCCGCCGGCCGACACGACGGTGTTCACGACGGCGCCGCCGGTGTGGGCGAGCGCGGCCTTGCCGTGCTGGGCGGCCTCGCGAGCGTCTTGCCGGCCGTTGTCGTGCACGGGCTCGGTCTCGGTCTCGCAGGTGGCGACGCAGACTTCGTAGCGGTGGGTGGTGCAGTTGCTGATCATCTCGTGTTCCCCTCGTTGGAGTGCCGGGCGTCATGCCCCGCATGAACGCCTCACGCTGCCGCGCGCGTGCCGCTGCAACGCCGCGAACCGAAGAGGCCCCGGCTCGCTCGAGGGTCCCGTTCTCATTCGCTGAGAAGACTGGTGCTAGATACGGCGACGTGCGTCGCTTCGTTCTCGTGGTGTTGGTGTCTGCCGGCTGCACCGGTGGGCAGGGGCCGGTCGTGGTTGCAGACTCGGGGGTCGACGCAGGGGGCGATGCGGGGGTCGACGCGGGCACCGACGGCGGAGCGGACGCCGGCCGCGACGCAGGCCGCCCCGACGCGGGCCCGGTCGACGGCGGCTACTACTGGCTCTTTCTCGACGGAGGCGGGTGCCCGCCTTCGACGCTGGCGACGCCCGCCCAGCTCGCGTCGACGCCGCGCGAGAACGCCGACTACGAAGGGCTGGCGCTCGAGACGACGGGTGCGTTCATCGCCGATGACGAGACGTACGCTCACATCGCCGCCGACTTCGAGGCGATGCGCAACACGAGCACGGGCCTGTTGTTGTTCGGCTACATCCCCTCGCGGGAGTCGAGCTCGCTGTTCGTCGAGGTCGACGACGCCGGCGTGCTCGACGCGATGACGTGCCTCAACTTCACGTATCGGGCGCGGCGCGCAGACCTCGCCGGCGCCGCGGTGTCGCTGTCGCTCTACGGTGCGTACGACACGACGCGACTGGTGCCCGAGTACGCGGCGGTGCCGGGCGTGACGCGCGCCGAGGTGGTGACGAAGCTGGTGCCGAGCATCTGCGGCTCGGTCAGCGACTCGTGCCTCGAGATCGACGCGGGCACGTACACGTACTTCGGCATGCGCGAGCGGCTGCTGGCCGGGCAGTGTGAGACGCGGTGGTACGTCGTGACGGCGAGCGACGCGGGCGAGGTGCTCGCGCAGCAGCTGCAGCCGAGCGCGGCGGCGCAGTGGCGGTTCGACCACCTCGAGTGCTCGCGGCGGCTGTACGGGTTCGCGCTCGCCGACGGCGGCGTGAAGTAGGGGGGCGCCCCGCGGTCGTAACCGCGAGCTCTCAAGTGCGCACGCCGCTCAGCGTGCCCGACCCGGCATCTTCTTCGAGCACCTCGAACACGGCGGTGCGCGTCTTCGAGCCCTGCAGGGCGCGCTCGCCGAGCGGCGTCACGTCGAAGCGAGCGCCAATCTGCGCGAGCGTCTTGCCGGTAATCAACACCTGCTGCGCCGACGCGCTCTGGCACAGCCAGCTCGCGATGTTCACGGGCTCGCCGATGGCGGTGTAGTCGAGCCGCAGGTCGCCGCCGACCGTGCCGGCGAGCACCTTGCCCGTGTTCACGCCGACCTTCAGGTCGCACCGCTCGCGCTGGGGCCGCTTGGCGATGAACTTCGTCCACTCGACTTTCAGCGCCAGCGCCGCACGCACCGCGCGCAGCGCGTCGTCGCCCTTCGAGTACGGCGCTCCGAACAGCGCCATCACGCTGTCGCCGAGGAACTTGTCGACGGTGCCCTCGAACGAAAACAAGATTCGCGTCGAGCGCTCGTAGAACTCGTTCAAGAGCTCGAGCGTCTTCGGCGGCTCGAGCTTCTGCGAGATGGCGGTGAACCCCGAGAGGTCGGCGAACAGCACCGTCACGTTCTTCTCTTCGAGCTGGGTCGGCTTGCCGCCCTTCTTCTTCAGCTCGGCGACGCGGCGCTCGACGATGGCCGGCGCGTGAAAGCGCTCGAGCGCGAGCTTCAGCCGCTCGTCGGCGGGCCCTTGAGGGCCCTCTTTGCTCCAGCGCTGCATGCCGGCGCCGAGCAGCTGCGCCACGGCGTTGCAGAGGTCGAGCAGGTCTTCGACGGGCTCTTCCGACACGCCGACGCGGTTCAGGTACAGCACACCGTCGAACGGGGCCTCGTGCCCGATGGGTATGCAGAGCACCTGGTCGACGCCGTAGAGCACGACGCTCTCGCGCTCGGCGAAGCGGCTGTCGTCACGCACGTTGGCGACGGCGATGGCCTGGCCCTTCTCGATGGCGGCGTCGACGATGGCGTCGCTGACGGGCACCTCGCCCTTCTGGAGCTTGCCGCCGTGGCGCACGGCCGCCGGCACCATGACGCCCGAGTGGTGGCGCGAGAGAACGACGGCGGTGGTGGCGCCGACGCGCTCCATGACCTTGTCGGTGACGTCTTCGAGAAACGCCTGCAGCGAGCCGGCCGACGAGAGCTTCTCGGCGACGCGATAGAGCAGGAGCAGCGAGTGAAACGCGATCGGCACGCCGGTGCGGGGCGTGACCTCGACCGGCATGTCGGCGGGCAGCTCGATCTCTGACGTCTTGGTGCGCTCTGCCGCGACGCCGATGTCGCCCGAGTCGGCGAACGGCAGCGACGACGGGTTGAACGGAGCGATGTTGTCGAGCACCCGCATCACCACGCTGTCGCGCACGTCTTTCGACAGAATCACGGCCGACGCGATGTCGATGCCGCGCCCGAAGCGCTTCACGGCCCCGCCGGCGCCGAGGTCGATCATGTCGGTCGCGGCGCTCTCGACGGTGGTGGGCTGGCGAATGGCGAGCGCGTTTTCGCCGACCTGCAAGAGGTCGCCGGCCTTGACCGAGCGCAAGCCGTCGAGCGGCTCGCCGTTGAGCTTGCTGCCGTTGCGGGAGCCGAGGTCTTCGACGGTGAGCGCGTCGCCCTTGACGGTGATGCGGGCGTGCTTGCGAGAGACGAGGTCGCCCGAGAGGACGATGTCGTTCTCGTCGGCGCGACCCATCATGGTCACGCCTTCGGGAAGGTCATAGACGGTGTCGAAGTAACCGGGCCCGTTGATGGTGAGCTGCCACATCGGTTTGCGTTGGCCGCAGTATGGATCGACTGCGCCGCCGGTTCTCGTTTAAAGCTGGCCCTACATGCCTGTGCGTCTCGTAGTCACCGACATGGACGGCACGCTCTACTCGTGGATCGACTACATCGTGCCGGCGGTCGAGGCGATGGTCGACGCCATCTGCGTGGCGACCCAGTTCCCCCGCATCAAGGTCGTGCAGAGCTTGAAGTCGGTGTACTCGAAGTACGAGTCGAACGAGTACCCGTTCGCCCTGCAGGAATCTTCCATCTACGCCGAGTTCCCCGACTTCGGCTCGTTCGACAAGCTCGTCATCGACCCCGCGCGCTGGGCGTTCGGCGAGGCGCGCCGCAAGTACATGCGGCCGTTCGAGCACGTGCTGCCGACCCTGAAGGCGCTGCACGAGCGAAAGCTGCCGGTGGTGGCGTTGACCGACGCGCCGCGCAACCCGGCCGAGCAGCGCGTGAAGCGCATGGGCCTCGACGTGTACCTCGCAGGCCTCTACACGCTGCCGGGCTTTCAGTTCCCCGCGAACGACCAGGGCGACAAGCTCGTGGCGAAAGACATTCTGCTGAAAGAAGAGCGGGGCGAGTATCGCGCCGCGTGCCCGGTCGTCGAGCTGCCGCGCGACGCCGAGAAGCCGTCGACGAAGGGCCTGCTCGCCATCTGCGAGAAGTACGGGGTCGACCCGAAAGAGACGGTCGTCGTCGGCGACTCGCTGAAGAAAGACATCGCGATGGCGCGGGCCGTCGGGGCGATCGACTGCTGGGCCGAGTACGGCACCTATGTGTCGCAAGAGTACCGCGAGCGCCTCGACATCATCTCGGCGCCCGCCATCACGAAGCGGCACGCCGCGGCCGTGTACGAGGGGCACACCGGGCCCGCGGCGAAGGCGACGCACGCGCTGTCGAACTTCGGGCGTGTGCTCGAGGTCATCGACGCGGCGAGGTGACGAGGTGACGATGCGGGGTCGGGTGGTGCTGCTCACCGGTTTGCCGTGCTCGGGCAAGACGGCGCTCTCGCGCCGCCTCGCCGAGCGCATCGGTGAGCGCGCCTGCGTGCTCGACGGCGACGAAGTGCGCAAGACCTTGTGCGCCGACCTCGGCTTCACGCGCGAAGACCGCGAGACGAACCTGCGCCGCATCGGCTTCGTGGCGCGCGCGGTCGCGAGAACCTGCGGCACGGCGCTCATCGCCGCCATTGCACCATATGCCTCGTCGCGCACCGAGCTGCGCGCGGCGTGCGAGGCCGACGCGGTGCGCTTCGTCGAAGTGCACCTGCACGCGCCCATGCCCGTGCTGGTGAAGCGCGACGTGCGCGGCCGGTACCACAACGTGCCGGGCTTCACGGGCAGCGACGCCCCGTACGAGGTTCCGGCGAGCCCCGAGCTGAGGCTCGACACGTCGACGCTCGAGCTCGACGTGTGTGTCGCGGCGGTCGAGGCGGTGCTCTAGCCCATGGGCCTGAACGTGAACGCCCTGGTTGGCACGCACGACGTGCTGCTGCTCGTGCTCGACACCCTGCGCTTCGACGTCGCCGACACATCGTGGCGCGAAGGCCGAACGCCGAACCTCCGCCGCCTCGTGCCGAACGGCTGGGAGCGCCGGCACGCCCCGGGCACCTTCACCTACGCCTCACACCAGGCGTTCTTCGCCGGCTTCCTGCCGACGCCCGCTGCGCCCGGCCGTCACCCGCGCCTGTTCGCGACGCGCTTCGGCGGCAGCGAAACGACGACGGCCGAAACGTGCGTCTTCGACGCGCCCGACGTCGTGCACGGGCTCGCCGGCCGCGGCTATCGCACCGTCTGCATCGGGGGCACCGGCTTCTTCAACCCTGACAGCCCCCTCGGCCGCGTGCTGTCGGCGTACTTCGACGAGGCGCACTATTCCGAAGAGACCGGCGTTCTTGCACGCGGGTCGACGGGTGCCCAGGTGGCGCTGGCGGTGCAGCGGCTGCGCGCGCTCGAGCAGCGCGTCTTCATGTTCATCAACGTGTCGGCACTGCACCAGCCGAACTGCCACTACGTGCCGGGCGCGACGCACGACACGCTCGAGACCCACGCGGCGGCGCTCGAGTACGTCGACGGGCAATTGCCCCCCTTGTTCGAGGCGCTGGCTGCACGCGGCCCGTCGCTGTGCATCGTGTGCTCCGACCACGGCACCGCGTACGGCGAAGACGGGCACGTCGGGCACCGCCTCGCGCACCCGGTCGTGCTCGAGGTGCCGTACGCCGAGTGGGTGCACCGGTGAGCAGCGCGCTCGACGGCTCGCCGTATCAGGGGTACCTCTACGGGTACCCGCACAAGACAGCGTACCGTGCGCTCGAGGTGCCGGTGCCGCTCGGGCAGGTGTGGCGCGACGAGCCGCGCGACGCGCTGTTTCTCTACGTGCACGTGCCGTTCTGCGCGATGCGCTGCGGCTTCTGCAACCTCTTCACCGCAGCCGGCCCCGTCGAGGCCGTCGTGGCACGCTACCTCGACGCGCTCGAGCGAGAGGCGAAGGCGCTGCGCGCTGAGGTGGGCAGGCTGCGGTTCGTGCGTGCGGCCGTCGGTGGCGGCACGCCGACGTTCTTGAGCGAAGGTCAGCTGAGCCGCGTGCTCGACCTGATGCAGCTCGAACCGGGCGTGCCGCTCAGCGTCGAGCTCTCGCCCGAGACCACGACGCCCGAGAAGGTCGCGCTGCTCGCTCGCCGCGGGGCGACGCGCCTGTCGATCGGTGTGCAGAGCTTCGTGCCAGCCGAGCTTGCGCAGCTCAAGCGGCCCCAGGAGCTGCCCGACGTCGAGCGCGCGCTCGACGCGATGCGCGCGCACACGCGCTGCCTGAACCTCGACCTCATCTACGGCATCGAGGGTCAGACCGAGGCGACCTTCGTCTCGTCGATTCGTGCTGCCCTGCGCTGGGCGCCCGACGAGCTGTACCTCTACCCGCTCTACGTTCGACCGCTGACGCTGCTCGGGCGCGGCGGCCGCTCGTGGGACGACGAGCGCCTCGCGCTGTACCGCGCCGGCCGCGCCTACCTGCTGGCGAACGGCTACGCGCAGGTGTCGATGCGCATGTTTCGAAAGAACGGCGCGGCGACTGCGCCCGCTCCCGCGTATCGCTGCCAGGAAGACGGCATGGTGGGCCTGGGCTGCGGCGCGCGCAGCTACACGCGCTCGCTGCACTACTCGAACGAGTTTGCGGTCGCCTCGCGCGAGGTGCGCGGCATCATCGAGGCCTACAGCGCGCGAGACGCCGATTCGTTTCGGTTCGCGTCGTACGGCTACCGGCTGGGCGACGAAGACCGCTTGAGGCGTCGCGTGATTCTGTCGCTGCTCTCTGATGACGGCCTCACGCTCGACGTGGCCGACGCGCGCGAGCTGCCGCAGCTCGCCGAGCTCGAAGACCGGGGCCTCGCGGCGCGCGCCGGTGAGCGCCTGGTGCTCACGCCCGCCGGCCTCGAGCGGTCTGATGCCATCGGCCCGTGGCTGCAGAGCGAGGCGGTGACGGCGGCGATGAAGGGCTGGCAGCTCCGGTGAGGCCCTTGCGCGTGCTGTACCGGGGCCCGCTCTCGAGCTGCAACTACGGCTGCGTGTACTGCCCGTTCGCGAAGCACCACGAGAGCGACGCCGAGCACGCGCACGACGCCGCGTGCCTCGAGCGGTTCCTCGGCTGGGCGCGCGCGTGGCCGGGCGAGCTGTCGGTGTTCTTCACGCCGTGGGGTGAAGCGCTCGTTCAGCCGCGGTACCAGGCCGCGCTCGCCGAGCTCACGCACCTGCCGCACGTGAAGAAGGCGGCGATTCAGACGAACCTGTCGGCAGGCTTGGGCTTCGTCGAGCAGTGCGACGCCTCGAAGCTCGGCGTCTGGGCGACGTACCACCCCGAGTGGACGACGCGGGCACGCTTCCTCTCGCGGGTGCAGGTGCTGCTCGAGCGCGGCGTGTCGTTCTCGGTGGGCGTGGTCGGCTTCCCGAAGTTCGCCGATGAGCTCGACGCCATACGCGCAGCGCTGCCGTCACACGTCTACGTCTGGGCGAACGCGGTGAAGTCGCTCGGCTACGACGCCACCGAGCGCGCGCGCTTCGAGCGCGTCGACCCGCTCTTTCCGTACAACGTCGCGGCGCACGACAGCCTCGGCCGCGCATGCGCCGGCGGGCATACGGTCATCTCGGTCGACGGTGAGGGCGACGTGCGCACCTGCCACTTCATTCGCGACGTCATCGGCAACGTCTACGCGCCCGACTTCGCCGAGGCGCTGAAGCCGCGGCCGTGCAGCGCGGCGAAGTGTGGCTGCCACATCGGCTACGTGCACCTCGAGCACCTGGGGCTTCAGGCGGTGTTCGGCGAGGGCATTCTCGAGCGGGCGGCGCGAATCTCCCACTCGTACATGTTCATGCCATCGCGCTCGAGACCGGGGAAGAGGTCGCCGAACGCGTTGGCCTCGAGCACGCGGTGACCCGTGAAGCCGGGCTCGAAGAGCAGGTCGATGCCGACGTGCAGCGCGCGGTAGAGGCGGGCGACGGTGCGGCACGTGTGCATTGCGGCCTGCCACGCGTCGGGCGGCACGAGCGACTTCAGCTTTTCGAGGTCGCCGCGCCAGCCGCCGAGGTGAATGTTGGTGATGGGGTGCCGGTTCTGGCGAACGACGACGAACTGCGGCTCGGCGTCGATGCAGAGCACGCGGCAGTCGAAGAACGCGCCGTCGAGCTTCGCCTTCGACACGGCGCGCTCGACCTGTGAGCCTTGCGCGAAGAGAAAGCCGAGCAGGGCGTCGATGCGCCGGGCGTCGCGCACGAGCTGCACCTGGCGGGTGTTGAACCAGCCGTCGTCGGTCTGCTCGATGGTCGTGTGCATGGGCCCGCCGCGCGCGTAGACGGCGAGGCAGCCTGCCGACGAGCCGCACGAGAGCTTGATGAAGACGCGGTCGTCGTCGCCCAACGCTGCGTCGAGCTGTGCCCGCGTGGTGATGCCGTGCAGGGCCTCGGGCACGGGCACGCCGAGAGCGGCCCACCGCGCCGACGTGATGCGTTTGTCGAACAGCTCGGCGACGTCGGCGACGGGGTTCAGCATCACCCACGATGGCCGGCGGGCGAGCACGGTGTCGACGTCGCGCAGCGCAGACAGGAAACCATCGTGGGCGCGGCGGGGGTCGGTGATGAGGCCGCGCTGCTCGCGGAAGCGGTCGGGGTCGGGGTGACCGCCGCGGCGCAGCAACGCTCGCTCGACGTCGAAGTTCTTGCCGGTGGCGTCGAGCCGCAAGAAGAGCGGCGCGTCGGGCTCCTGCTCGAGCGCGGTCGGGTCTCGCAGGAAGTCGAGCCACGCGACGACGCGGGCGGGTGGTTCACCCTGTCGCTCGAGCGCCTGCTGAAAGAAGGCGACGCGGTTACCCTCGGGGTTGCCGAGGATGAGGTGTTTCATTCGCCGAGAACCGAGTACCGGTACTCGTCGTCGGGCGGGCCGCGCTGGCCGTCGGCGACGACGTTCGGCAGCACCTGCTTCGCGCGTGCGATGGCGGCGTCGCTGAGAAAGTTCTCTGAGAGGTCGAGGCGCGCCAGGTGTTTGAAGGCGGCGGCGTGCTTCACCAGGGCGTCGATGCCTTCGTCGTTGAACGTGCTCTTCGAGAGGTCGAGGCTCTTCAGCTGCTTGAGCAGGGGCGACTTCGCGATCGGCTCGATGAGGTCGTTGGGGTACTCGCCGTTCACGAGGCCCAGGTGCTTCAGCGTGGCGAGGCCCTTGCCCGCGAGAATGGTGGCGAAGGTCTCGGGGGTCGAGTCGCCGCCGTAATTGTCCTGCCCGATCCAGATTTCGAGGGACTCGAGCTTGGGCCACGTGGCATTGCTGATTCGTTCAATTTCGGCCGAAGCGAGCCCGCCCGACTCGCGAATGAACGAGCGCAGCTCGGGCAGCACGACGTCGCCGAGCTCGCCGCCCTCGCCCGCGCGAATGTGCAGCGTCCTCAGGTTCGGCACCTTCTTCCAGAACGGTGAGAAGTCGCCGAACGCCGTCCAGCTGATCTCGCAGTCTTCCGACTCGTAGTCGTTGAAGAGCAGGTTCTCGAGCGTCGTTGCCTGCGGTGAAGCGGCGACGGCGGCGAAGGTCTCGCTCCAGTCGTTGTCGCTCTCGTACGAGGCGAGGCCGAACTGCAGCGTGCGAATGAAGCGCGCACACGGTCGTGCGAGCAGCTTCTTCGTCAGGTCATCGAGGCTGGCGTCGCCGTCGTACGTGCCCTTGAGGCACGCCTTGTCGAGATGGCCGTTCTTCCACTCGAGGTCGTAGACCTGCTCCGAGAGGCCGGCGAGCTCTTCGCCGAGCAGCTGCGCCTTGACGGCCTCGATGCGCGTCTCGGCGGCGGCCGGGTCTTTCAGGCTCAGCGCGATGAGCTCGCCGCGCAGGTCGCCCTTGCTCTGCAGGTGGTCGGCGTAGACCTGCCACGCCTGCACGTCGTCACGGTTCTTGAAGATCTGCGCTTCGAGCACGGAGTCGGTGGCCATGAGCCCCGCGTTCTAGCCCGCTTACCGAGCGGATACTGCGGTCGGGTGAAACCAGGCGCATCGTGAGCACGATCGCTGCGGGTGGCCACTTCGCGCGCACCGATGCGGGTGTACAGACACAGGCTCGAACCTCGCCGACTTCGACGTCAGCACCCCGAACCCGCGAACCCCGGCGGCGACTCCGGTGCTCTGCGCCTGCCCTAGCGCTGGCGCGCGCGGTCACGGCACCTGTCACCTACGGTCATCGAAACCGCGCCCCCACCTCGGCTACGGCGGCGCCATGTCATCGCGAACGTGCGCAGTGCTGGTGTCGATGTTGTTCCTCGGCGGGTGCGGCGTCAGCTACTGCGACCGGCAGAGCATCTGCCCGAACGACCCCATCCCCACGCCTTCCGACCGGCAGAGCTGTCACTCGGCGCAGGAGGCCCACCAGAACAGCCCCTGCTACCGCGAGGCGCTCGCGCACAGCACGTGCGCCGGCAACAACGTCGTCTGTGGCGACGACGGCAAGACGAACGCGACGCTCACCGCCACCAAGGTCACCAACAACTGCAAGCCCGAGCGCGACGCACAGACCGCGTGCTGCAACGCGAACGCGAACGCCAGCGCGTGCACGTCGGGCTCGACCTCCACACCGACGACCGGCGGCAACGGCCCGGCAGAGGAGGCCGTCGACGAGTTCTGCAAGCGCGGCGCGCTGTGCAGAAACGACCCGGTGCCCACCGCGGCAGAGCGCAGCACCTGCACCACCCAGATTACGCAGGCGGCTGGCACGGCGTGCTTCACCGAGGTGGTCGCAGCGCGCCGCTGCATCAACGCGAACGTGGTCTGCAACGCGAGCGGTCGAACCGACGGAGCGGCGACCGTCGCCCGTATCGGTCAGAGCTGCGCGGCCGCGTCGACCGCCGCGCAGAACTGCTGCTCGCGCAGCGCCGGCTCACCTTCCTGCGTTTGACTGGCGGCGTCGGAGCGCCACCCGCGCGAACGGAGTCAGCCCTTCGCTTGCTCGCCGCCGCCTGGGTGACGTCGCAATGCTGCGGGCAACTCGACGCCAGGCACTTCCAGCGCCGCACGTTGCGACGTGCTCGAACGAAGGCTGAATCGGCGCGCTCGGACTCCTGCTCGTCCAGCTTACGTTGTGCAGGCCGATCGCAACGCACTCGTAGACACCGCCGTTCACCACGGCGTCGGACCCGGCTGTGGCAACTCGTGCAAGCACCGATGCGGTTGCTGCGCCGAGACGTGGTTGAGCGGCCCCACGCGCCGCGCGACATCGCTGGCTCCCGCGCGCGGTGAGCCCGCTGAAGCTGGCGCGCTCGACCTCCACCACCGGGGTGCGCGCGCGTCAGCAGCACGCGTCACCTCATCGATGCCGCTCTTCGACCCACAGCTCGTCGCGCAAGCTCACGTCTTGTGTCTTCTCATGCTGCGCTTCTTTCTCGCGCAGCGCGGCTTCGGCCTCTTCGCGCGTCGCGAACGTGCCGACCACGTAGTCGTGCCGCCCGAACGTGTCGTGGCCCATCAGCACCCACTGCTTCTTCGGCTCGCTCATGTTCCGTTCGCGGCCCGGCCACTACGGCTACCGCCTCCAGGCGCGACGCTGCGCGTCCCACTTCGGTGGCCGGTCTCGCTCATGTTCCGTTCGCGGCCCGGCCACTACGGCTACCGCCTCTAGGCGCGACGCTGCGCGTCCCACTTCGGTGGCCGGTCTCGCTCACTTGCGCTTCAGCCGGAACACGCCGTCGGTGAGCTCGACCTTCTTCTTGTAGCCGTCCCACGGCTCAGAGAACTCGGCGCTGTACGTGCCCTCGTCGTACTGCCCGGCGCCGGTCGCCAGCGTCGTCACCACCACCGTGCACGTGCCGTCGGTCTTCACCCCGTCGTAGCGGAGGTCGGTCGCGCTCACGCACGTGAACGACCCGTCGGGCTGCTTCTCTGCGCGAAGGTCGAGCCCCTGCCGCGCCTTGCCGTTCGGCGTGCCGAGCCACGCCTTGCCGCTCAGCTTCAGCGTCTTGCCGTCGAACGAAGAGCCGAGCTCGTCGGTGAGCTCGAACTCCCAGTTGCGGTCGCGCTTCGAATAGAACCACTGCAGGTTCTTCGTCAGGTCGCCGAGCGGGCAGCCGGTGTTGCGCGACCACGCGCGCATGTCGCGCACCGAGCCGCCGACGGTCAGGTACTTGCCGAACATCTTCTGCCAGCCCTCGCAGTCGTCGGCCTCGGCGAGGTCACCCGCCCAGCGCGAGTAGATGGTCGCGAAGTACGAGTCGAGCTTCGCCGAGCGCGCACACGCCTTTTCCATCTCGGCGGCCATCGCCCACACGCCCGCGATGCCGGCCTGCTCGATGCGCCCGCGCACCGCCTGCGAGCCGACGTTCAGGTCCATGCCGTCGCAGCCCTTCAGCCCTTTGTTCCACCGCTCGACGTAGTCGAGGCCCTGCAGCCCGCGCCCCGAGAGGTACTGTTTGATTTTCCCCTCGAAGCCCTGCGCCTGCGGCGCCGTCGGAAACACGTCGAGAAACCTCTGCATCAGCGACACCGGCCCGTCGACCTCGTACCGCTGCAGCCACGCCTCGTTGCGCTGCGAGATGAGGTTCGAGAGCGCGTACGTCTTGGCCGCGTCGGCCTTCGCCGCCACGAACGCCGCCTCGATGCGCTGGTCGGTGTCGTCGAGCACCGCCTTGCGTTCTTTCGGGTCGGCGAAGCCCAGCGCCGGAGCGAGCCTGAAGCGCTCGCCGTCGTTCGCGTCGCCGCTCACCACGAAGTCGAACAGCTCGTAGCGCGGGTCGCCGAACGACAGCTCGCCGAACTTCGCGTCGGTCACGAGCTTCTGCTCGTCGGGCGCCAGCTCACCCTGCGACACGCCCGGCAGGCGCTTCTGCGTGCGCTCGAGCTCGCCGATGAACACGCGCTGGTTGTCGGCCCACGTGCGCATCGCCACCAGCGCCGCGCCCTCTTGCCCACGCTTCGCCACGCGAAAGTGCTCGCTCTTCGACGAGAAGTACTGCTTCGCCGAGCGCAAGATGAACCGGCCCTTCAGCATGCGCATCGCGAGAAAGCGCTTCGCGGTCTTCTCGTCCATCGTGTCGAGCTTCGCGGCGTCGGCGAGCACGGCGTCGATGCGCTTGCCGAGCTCGAGCGCCTCGCCCGTCACCAGGTCTTTTTTCTTCAGCTCGTACGCCTGAAAGCGCTTCAGCAGCTCTTCGCGGCGTTCGCGCGCGAGCAAGAACGACGGCGCCTTCGAGACGACCGCCTGCATCGCGGCCTGGGCTTCGGCGAGCTTGCCCTGGTCAGAGAGGTCGATCGCCTTCGAGTAGCTCAGCAACGTCTCGAGGTCGGGCACCTTCGCCTTGCGCCGCGCCGCGGCGTTCGCCTCGAGCTTCGAGTCGATGGCGCCGATGATTTTGCCCGCGAGGTCTTGCTCGAGGTCGAACACCTTGTCGGGGTCGGCCTCCGACCGCGTCGCGAGCGTCACCGTGCCGTCTTGAATTTTCAGCAGCTTCGCGTCGACGACGAGGTTCTTGCCCGACAGCACCATCGTGCCCGTCAGCTGGTACTGCGCGCCCATCAGCTTGCCGACCTTGACCGCCGTCTGCGCGTCGAACGCCCTCGACTGCTGCAGCTTCAGCTCGCCGAGCACCTCTTCGAGCCGCGAGCGCTCGACGACCGTCACCCCGTCCCACGCCACCAGGTCGGTGACGAGCATGTCGGCCATGCCCTTGCGCAGCACGTCGAGCTCGGGCTTCTTCGTCGCGTTGTCGAAGTACAGCACCGCGACGACGGGCTTCGTGGCCGTGAGCGCAGAGAGCAGCAGCAGGGTGCCGAGCATGCGCGGCACTTCGCACAGGCGTCACCGCGCGGCAACGTGCTCGAAGTTCTCGCGCGCGTGCAGCCAGAACATCGCGACGGCCGCCGCCGACGTGATGTGCCACAGCGCGTGGCCCTGCCAGACCGACTCGGGCGCGCACAGCGGCATGCCCTCGATCGCCGAGAAGTGCCACACCACCACGCCGACGCCGAACACGAGCATGCCCGCGCGGAACCACTTCTTCGGCAGCGTCGCGTCGCGCCTGTGCAGGTACACCTCGCTCGCCATCATCGACACGGCGACCACCATGACGAGGTTGCCGGTGACGGCGGGCGCCACGAGCCCCAGCACGGCGCCGCCGACCGAAAACGTGAGCCAGAACGGCACGAGCGCGCGCTCGCCGAGCCGCCTCAGCCGGTAGAGGTTCACGGCCGAGAGCATGCCGACGACCATGAACATGCTCATCGCGTCGACCGCGCCCGACCAGGCCGTGAGCGACGCGTGAAAGAACATCGAGCCCAGGCCCTGGAACACGAGCGTCAGCGCGAAGACGAGGCCGAGCGCGCGCGGCAGCGGCACCGTCGTCGTTCGCCCCGCGTCGTGCGCGACCGCGACCGCGGCGATCAGCGGCACCACGTTCGACCACGTGTTCACCGGCTGTCGCCACAGGCCCGCGACCGGCGCTTCGCAGTAGCAGAGCAGCGAGGTGCAGTCGATCGGCTCACCCGGCCAGCCGAGCAGCGCGAACGCGACGAGCGCGGCGAGGCCCGCCGCCGTCGCGGCGAGGGTCCACCCGAGGGTCGCATGGCGGCGGCGCACTCGAGCCGCTCACTACCGCAGAAAGCTCGGCCTCGCAGGGCCAGAGAGTCGTGACATATTTCCCCCGATTGCCCGGTCTGCTCCTCGCGCTGGTGGTGATGGCTGCGCCCAAGGTCGTGATGCCGCAGTGGACGCGGGTCGAGGTCTCGCCCGAGCTCGGCACGTTCTACGCCGACCGGCTCGCGCGCGAGCTGCGCACGCAGGGCCTCGAGGTCATCACGGCCGAAGAGCTCGGCACGCTGCTCGGCATCGAGCGGCAGAAGCAGCTGCTCGGCTGCAACGACGAGGCGAAGAGCTGCCTCGCCGAGCTCGGCAACGCGCTCGGCGCCGAAGCGACGCTCGTCGCCAGCGTGGCGCGGCTCGATCAGACGTTCTCGACGAACCTGAAGCTCTTGTCGTCGCAGACGGGGCGCGTGCTCGCCGAAGAGCACCTCGAGTCGAAGAGCGAGCGCGCGCTGCTCGAAGACCTCTCTTCGGCCGCCGAGGTGCTGGCGCGGCCCCTGCTGCCGGCGCCGCCGCCCGGGACCGGCCGCGTGCGCAAGCTCGCGCTGGTTCCCCTCGTCGCGGGCGTCGCCTTCGCCGTCGGCGGTGGCGTCTCGGCCGGCTTCGCCCAGTCGCGCTTCGACGCGATTCGTTCGCCGATGACGACACGGTACGCAGACGCGGTGACGCTCGCGTCGAGCGGCGAGACGTTTCAGGCGCTGACGTGGGTCGGAGTCTCGCTCGCCGTTACGTGCCTCGTGGTCGCCGGCGTCATGTTCTTTCTGGGAGGTGGCTGATGCGCGCGGCGCTCTTCGTCGGGGCCCTCTTCAGCGTCGCCTGCTGGAACTTTCGTGGCGAAATCGACGCGCGGTGCGAGCAGCTGCAGGGCTGCCCGCAGGGTGGGGCAGGGGGGCTCGCGACGGCGGGAGCCGGCGGCGGCAACGCCGGTGGAGGTACAGCAGGGGGAGGTACAGCAGGAGGAGGTACAGCAGGAGGAGGTACAGCAGGAGGAGGTACAGCAGGGGGGAACACTGGGGGCGGAAGCACGGCCGGAGGTGGTGCGACGGCCGGTGGCGAGGCCTTCGACATGCGGTGGGTAACGGTGCAGGGCGACCTGCTGAGCACCATCGCGCAAGGCACCGCCGGGGGCGGGCCCTCGGTCGACTACATCTCCGTTGGCACGGGCAACGTCTGGGTCGGCGGCGTGCTCACGCCGCGCGCCCACATCATCGGTATTCCCCTCGACACCAACACCGAGGGCCTCTTCGACCTGAACATCGACGCCGGCACCGTCGACACGCCGAGCTTCACCGTTCCACCGCAGCGGTTCGTTGGCGGCGTTCTCGGGCCCGACGACTTCGTGTATGGCCTCCCGCATTCCGGGGGCACGCAGCTCCTTCGCATGAGCACCGTCGGGTCGCTCGCGCCGGAGGTGGTGGGTGACGCGCTCGATGCCGGCACCAACACTACGCCGTGGGGAGCAGGCGTCGTTGCTCCGAACGGCGACATCTACGTCCTCCCGTTCCATGGGAACCACGTCTTGCGCTTCGACCCCGACGCGGGCACGAGTCGTCTCGTGGCGGGGCCGTTCGCGCTCGCCAGCGAGAAGTGGTTCGGTGCGGTGCTGGGTCCCAACGGAAAAATCTATGGGGTGCCCTACGCGGCCTCGGCCGGCGTGCTGGTGCTCGACCCGTCTGACGACTCGACGACGATTCTCACGGTGACGGCCGCTCCAGGAGGCGGCTGGCAGGGCGGCACCCTCGCCGCCGACGGCCACATCTACTGCACGCCGAACCGCGGCGGCTTCGTGCTCGAGATTGACCCCGTCACCAACTCCACGTCGGCGTTCGACGCAGGCACGTCGGGCACCAACCAGTTCGTCTCGGGCGCGCTCGGGGCCGACGGCAAAATCTACGCGCTGCCGAGCAATCATCAGCCGATCGAGATTCTCGTCATCAACCCCGTGACGAAGACGACCACGTTCCTCGCGGCGAGCAGCGTCATGAACGACCCTTGGGACGGTCTGGTCTCAGCGCCCGACGGCAAGCTCTACGGCATCCCCAAGAACGATGATCGTGTGCTCGTCATCGACCCGAAGGCGAACCGCCGCTTTCCCATGCGCACGCTGCTCAGCCCGTTCTTGAACAAGTACTGAGCCTGCTACCAGCGCGACTCCCACGTCTGGTTGGCCTGCCCCGGCTGCCAGCCCGCCTGCGCGAGCTCAGGCAGCCCACCCCCCGTCAGCAGCGTGGCGTGCTCGAAGTGCTGCCACGTCTGCGAGCCGCTCACCTGCGCTTCGCCGATGGGCAGGCCGAGGTTCTTCAGCCGCTCGGGGTGCCCGTCGAAGTAGCGAGACAGCTCGCCCGGCACCCAGAACGTCGTCTTCAGCGCCGGGTTCGCCGCGACGAAGCCACCGCCGCCGCCCAGCGTGCCGTGGTGGTAGCCGCCGTCGCCCATCGCGTACCACGGGCCGCTGAGCTTCACGCCCATCGCCGCCGCGCGTTGCTTCACCAGGTCGCCCGGCTCGAGGCCGTTCAGTCGCTTGCGCACCTGCACCCCATCGAACACCAGCCGGCCGCGCTCGAACGTCTGCTGCCGCACCCCGCCCACCACGACCTCAGGCCCCGTCGGCTTGCCGAGCTCGGCGCGCGCGCCCTGGTACGCCGAGAGGAAGAAGCCGACCACGTGCTGCTCGACGAGCCATGCGCGCTGGCTCGGGTACTGTGGCCCCGTCACCTCGACCACCCTCACCGCCTCACCCGCGACGAGGTCGGTGCGCGGCAGGCCCTGCGCGAGCCCGAGCTCGGGGTGCTCGGCCAAGAGCCGCAGCTGCGGGTCGGTCGGCAGCTCCGCCGCCGGGGTCGGCACCGCGCCGAGGTTCGCCTTGAGGCTCAGCGCGCGGCCGTTCTTGCCCTTCAGGTCGAGGCCGAGCAGCCCGTCGCGCAGCGCGCCGCGCACCGAGAAGCCCTTCGCCTCGAGGTTCAGCGTGCCGTGGTCTTGCAGCGGCACGCGCAGCACGCCCGAGCCTCCGAGCAGCTCGCCCGGCAGCTCGAGCCACACGTTCGTCTCGCTGTCGGCGGCGAGGTGCACGTGCGCCGACACCACGGCGCCGCGCTGGTCGTTGCCCGAGACCACGAGCTCGGTGCGGTCGGGCGAGACGACCGGCAGGCCACGCGTCGAGACCCGCGCGTCGTGCTGGTACGCCGTCTCGCCGTAGACGTCGTTGTACCGGCCGAACGGGTGCTCGAGCGCGTGAAACGTCAGCGCGCCGTCGCCCAACACCTGCAGGCGGCCCTCGATGAAGCCGATGTCCGACTGCACGCGAAAGGCGCCCTCGGCGTCGAGCTGAAACGGGCGCTCGGCGCCGCGGTAGCGAAACGAGAACGTCTCGCCCGTCTTCGTGAGCACGAGCGGGCCGCCCAACATCGGCGGCGAGGCGTTGCCGATGCCGAAGCTGCGCTCGAGCGGCAGCGTGTACTTCCCGTCGGCCAGTGCCGCCGGCGTGGGAATCGCGAACGCCTTCGCGAGCGCGAGGAACTGCCGCTTCGCCTGCTCGGTCGCGTCGCGCGTCAGCGCCCACTGTCTGCGCAGCTCGTCTCTCTCGAGCGCATCGACGGTGCCGTCGGCGCGGGCCGCGCGCGCTGCCTGGGTCACGACCTTCACGTCGACGGGGCGCTGCTCGAGGCGTGCGCGCTCGAAGGCCGCACGAATCTGTATCAGGGCGGTCATGGCGCGTGGCTTTCAGAACGAGCCGTTCAGCTGCGCGCGGTTCTGCAACGAGCTGCCGTCGAACGACACTTTTACGCTCACGGCGCCGTTCTCGACGCGGCCTTCGATCTTCCACGACCACCCCGCAGCGCTGCCTGTGGCCAGCACGCCGCCGTTCTTCACCGGCACCGTCAGGTCGCCCACGCCGCCGGTGAGCGATGACGGCACCTTCAGATAGAGCGTGTTCGCGTCGTCGGTCATCAGCGTGAGCTTGCCGGTGACGTGGCGCGCGCCGTCGCCGGGTGAGCTGCCGTCTTCGCGCCGCTCTTTCGCGAGCGACTTCGTCTCGAGCTGACCCGACACGAGCACCTCGAGCTGCTCGGGCGACGGCGTCAGCGACGTGCCGTCGAGCGCGACCGCCCCGCGCCAGTGTTTGCGCTCGCTCTTCTCGGCCTTGCCGCCGCCGTAGGCCGAAGGGTTCGCCCAGTCGATGACCTCGACGACGTCGGCGCTGATGCCGCCCTGCGGGTTCAGCGTCACCTGGCCCTCGAGGTGGCGCGCAATCGCGTGCGACGTGTCGTCGATGCGGAACTTCCCTTCGGGGTCGAGGGCGTAGAAGGTGTCGCGGTAGCGAATCGTGCCGCCGTTTCCCTTCTTGTCGACGGTGAAGCTGCGCTCCTCGCCCAGGTGCTTCGCGGGTATCTTGTAGGTGCCGTCGGGCAGCGGGGCGAGCACCGACGGCTTCGCCTGCGGCACGTTCAGGTTCTTCAGGGCGGTCTTCAGCAGGTTCGTCGTCATGCTGGGGGGACGAGCCTCGCGGGGGAAATGTGCGGGCCGACAGGAGCCAGCTCAGATGCCGGGGACGAGCGGCACCCCATCGCCCCAGATGGAGTCCCACACGTCGCCGGCAATTTCACCGACGCGGCCCGGCACGTCGCGCAGCGCCTCGAGTGCGTCTTTCGCGCCCTCGATGCCCGTCTCGGCCAGGTTCGCGAGCTGCTCGACCGCGTGCTCGCCGAGCGCGCCGCCCAGCTCCGACAGGTTCTGCAGCGCCTCGACGCCGTCTTCACCGAACCCGTGCAGCCGGTCGATGACCGCGCGCGCGCCTTCGCTCACGTCTTCGGCCCACGCCTCGGCCACGTTCTCGAACGCCTCGACGCCGTCGCGCAGCAGCTCCGCCGCCTGGTCTTGAGCCCACTCGAGCCCCTCGCCGACCGCGCGGCTCACCGCTTCGGCCGCCGCTTCGGCCGCTTCGCCGCCGCTGCGTACCAGGTCTTCGAGCGCCTCCTGCGCTTCTTCGGCCACCTCGACGCCGGCGCGCGCCAGGTCTTCGAGCTTCTCGACGCCTGCTGCGCCGAGGTCTTTCAGCGCGCCGACCGCCTCGCTCGCCAGCTCGGCCGCCTCTTCGATGCCCTGCTCGATGAGCTCACCCACGTTGCCCGCGAGGTCGGCGAGAAAGTCTTTCGCCTTCTCGGCCAGCTCGCCGCCCTGCTCGGCGGCCCACTTCAGCTCGTCGATGGTGCCGCCGATGCCGTGCGCCGCGACGAAGCCCGCGGTGCCGATGGGGAAGGTGGCGACCGCGCCGATGATGTTCGTCGCGCGCACCCACTCGGGCGGCTCGTACTCGGTGCCGTTCGCCTCGGCGAGCTCGAGCTTCGCCACCTCGGCGCTGAGGCCCAGGTCGATCGCGAGCGTCGCGATGCCGAACGCCGCGCCGGCCGCGAGGTCGACGCCCACGCCCACGCCGGTCAGGTCGAGCAGCACGCCGCCCACCGCGTCGACCGCGTTCAAGCTCGCGCCCAGGCCCGCGAGGTACGCGAGGTCGGGGCTGCGGCCCGCGAGGTCTGCCGCCTCGAACGCGAGCCGGCCCGCGTCGTAGAGACCCGGCAGCGCGCCGACCACCGGCACGAACTTCAGCACGCCGCGCAGGAGCTTGCCGGCGACCTCTTGCGTAATCTCGAGCCCGAACCGGCCCACCAGCCCGTTCGCGAGCTCGAGGCCCTGGCTGAGCGCGCGGCCGACGGTGCCGAGCGTGCGCCCGTCGACGTGCTCGAGCGCGGGCGCGATCTGCCGCATCAGCACCGCGAACTCGTCGCCCTGCGCCGCCGACAGCTGCACCAGCCGCTCGAAGCCCGCGCCGTCGAGGTTCTTCGACAGCTTCACGAACGCGTCGAGCGCGGCCCCGTCGAGGTTGCGCACCGTCGAGGTGAGGTCGGCGAGCGCCTGCGGGCGCCCGAGCACGTCGCTCAGCTCACCGACGTCGAGGTTCTTGAGAACCTTCGCGAGCTTGTTCGCGTCGGCCGGGTCTGCGCCGTCGAGCGCGCCGATGAGGTTGTCGAGGTCGTCGACGCTGCCCACCCGCGCGAGCACGCCGGCGAGGTGGTCGGTGTTGCCGTCGAGCGGCAGCTCGCGCGCGAGGCGCGCGAGGTTCTCGGCGCGGCCCGCGTCGCTCAGCGCGTCGGTCGCGACGGCCGGGTTCAGGCTGCCGGCGACCGAAAGAAAGCGGCGCGCCTCTTCGGGGCTCGCGGCGCCGTTCGCCTGCCGCAGCACCTCGTCGATGGCGGCGGGGTCGTCGAGCTTGCCGAGCACGGCTGCGAAGTCGGCCGACTCGAGCCCGTTCGCGCCGGCGCGCGCCAGCTCGCTCACCTGCGCCGGAGTCAGCCGCCCCTGCACGTCGGCCGGCAGGTCACCCAGCGTGCTGTTCGCGAACGCCTGCGCGTCGCGCACCACGCCCTCGGGGTTCGGCACGCCCGCGTCGCGCAGGGCCCGCGTGAAGGCGCGCGCGTCACGCCACGCCCCCGGCGCTTCACCCGCGAGCGTCAGCGCCGCGACCGCACGGTCTTGCGTCGTCGCGTTCGGGTCGGCGAGCGTCAGGCCGGCGATGGCGAGGCGCGCGGGCCCTTCGAGGCGGCGGGCCTGGTCGCCGAACGACGAGAACACCTCGGTGCCCGCGAAGTTCTTCGCCGCGTTCGCGAGCTGCACGGCGCCGCGCGCCTGGCCGACGAACGACGACGTCGGGCTGAACAGGGCGATGTAGCCGTCGACGGCCTGGCGCGCGTTCGCGGCCTGCGCGTTGCCGCGGTTGAGCAGGTCGGCGCCGGGTATCTTTTCGCCCAGCTTGCGCAGCACGGCCTCGACGCGCTCGGCCGGCACGGCCTGCGTGATGCTCTGGCCGAGCTGAATCGCGGCAGAGAAGCGCTGCGCGGGCGTCGAATTCGGGTCGATCAGCTTGCGGGCCGCGGCGCGCGTGTTGTCGTTGCGCGCGAGGTTCACGGCTTCGGGGCGCGTGAGGCCGAACTCCGACTGCAGGCGGGCCTCAATCTGCGCCCGCTCTTCGGGCGTACCTTCGGGCGCCGAGACCGGGCCCGCAGCGGGCGGCGTGGTGGCGCGCACCGGAGCGACCGCCGGAGCCGCCTCGAACGTGTCGGCCGTGGGGCGTGCGCGCTCGAGCACGCGGGCACGCTCGGCGGCGGCGATGCGCTGCTGCTCGGCACGAATGCGCGCTTCTTCGGCGCGGCGGCGGGCTTCGGCGAGGGCGCGGGCTTCGGCCGCAGCTGCGGAGGTCGACGTCGCGGTGGTCGAGGTGGTCATGCCCCCGGTACGCGACCCCTCGAACGTGGAAACACGCGCCGGCGCGAAGCCGCCTTACATACCGAGGTGGTTTTTTCGGCGATTTGTCTGGTGTTGATGCTGCCTGCTACCGTGGTGGCATGCAGAAGCGAACGCGCCGGCCGCATGGCCTGAAGACGAAGAAGGTGAGCATCTCGGTGAGCGCCGAAGACTTGAGCGTGCTCACGAGTCGGGCGCGCCGCGCGCACGGGGGAAACGTCTCGGCGGTCGTGCACGAGATGGTCGACGCGATTCGCAGGCTCGAGGCCGCTGACGCGCTACTCGAAATGCTCGGCGGCGACCGGGTGACCGAGGGCGACATGCAGAGCGTGCGCGACGAGGTTGCGGGCGCACGAGGCAAGAGCCGCCGCGGCGGCCGCGCCGCGTGAGCCCGTTCGTCTTCGACACGGGGGGGCTGATCGCACTGGAGCGCAGCCGCTTCCGAGCGCTGACGCTCTTCAAGACGGCGCGTGTGGATCAGGTGCCGATCATCGTACCGAGCGTGTGCGTCGCCGAGTGGTGGCGCGGGCGCACCGACGTTCGCGAGAAGCTGCTCGAGGCCGTCATCGTCGAGCACACCGACGACGCGCTGGTGCGGCTCACGGGCGAGGCGCTCGCAGCGACCCCGCGTGCGGCGTGCATCGATGCGCTGGTGATGGCGACGGCGGCGCGCCACGGTGCAGTCGTCTTCACGAGCGACGTCGAAGACCTCATCGCGCTGCAACGCTTCTTCCCCGCGGTACGTGTGCTCGGTGTCTGAAACGGTCAGCTCGAGTGCTTCGACCGTGACGCAATGAACCGGTCACGCTGGGCGGAGCGCGCAGGGCGGAGTCGAAGCGCGTTCGGACCGCCGCTCGACGCGCCCTTCGACTCTGCGTTCGCTTCGCGAACGCGCCGCTCAGGGTGAACGCGACCACCGCGTGGCGGTCGCAGCACTCGCCGCCGGCGCACAGCGGCTCGCAAGCGATCGAGCCTGCATCAGCGACTTCGCAGGAGCGGAACCCCCCTCATGCATGCGGACAAGCAGGTGCTGTAGTCGAGCGGCGACGCCAGGTCGAAAGAGTCGGGGGCGTTCGTGTTGCCAGTTTCGCCGCGGGTCCCGTCCCACGGAACGTGACGCCATTCGCAGGCAGGCCGCGCGCCGCAGTGGAGGCTGAGCGCGGCTGCGATGACCACTGCGTGAACGCTGCGCAGCTACAAGTCCCAGCCCGGCACTGCCCGGAAGTCGGGCGTGGCCATGCTCAGCCCCTGGCGCGCGAGGTCTTCGTTCACCGCTGAGCGAATCGCGTCTTGCGTCGACTGCTTCAGGTCGACGATGCCCGGCGTCTTTTCACCCAATGACTGCAGGCAGCTCGCGAACACGAGCGCGCGGGTGACCTGAATCCACTCCGGGGGCAGGTCGCGGCCGAGGTTCACCACGTGGCCCGAGCGCAGCACGAGCGCCTCTTTCCCCGTCTCGTGGTCTTTCACCACGCGGTGCATCGACGCGGCGCCCAGGTCGCCCTGGCCGAGGTTCACCCGCTTGCCCTGGAACAGCGCCGACACCGAGCCGTCGCGCACCATCATCTGCTCGGGCTCGTACGCCATCTCACGGAACCAGCGGCCCTTCGTACCGAACGCGTTCGCGCCCATCTCGTGGTTGCCCGACGCACCGTTGACCAGCACCGCGCCGTCGCGCAGCTTCGGGTAGTCGTCGAGCGACATCGCGCCGCGGCCCGTCGCCCCGATGACGAGCTCGCCGAAGCCGATCGCCTCGTCGCGGCCCAGCGCCCGGCACCCGTGCTCGCGCGCGAGCTTCTGCCGCTCGGGGTCGGGGTCGAAGATGGCCACCTCGATGCCGCGCCGCAAGAGCGCCGCCGCCGTCTCTTGCCCGACCGGCCCGTAGCCCAGCACCGTCGCCTGCTTCGGGTGCGGCAGCTTCAGGGCGTCGAGGTAGTTCAGCGCGTCGAACACCACGTTCTCACCGATGAGCGGAATCTCGGTGTCTGCCTTCAGCTGGCTGCGCGCCATGTTCACCACCGGGCACTTCAGCTCGACGCCGTCTCGCTGCATCTGCTCGAGCACCTGAATGCCGCGCGCCGTCTGCTCGAAGCCCGTGCACAGGTGTGCGTACTCGGGGAAGTACTTGTTCAGCGCGTAGAGCAGCTTGCCGCCGTCGTCGGCGAGCACGAAGCGCTGCTTCGACGTCTTCGGGTCGATGCCCTCGAACAGCTCGGTCAGCGTGTCGCGCGAGACGTTCACCAGGTGCTCTTCGACCGAGCCCGCACTGCCGCCGATGCTGCCCGGGTCGACCGAGTAGCCCTTGCCCACGAGGTGCGCGTACATCTCGTCGACCGTCGAGTAGCTCTTGCCGATGAGGCGCATGTCTTCGCGCTTCACGCCCGCCTGCTCGAGCTGGTCGAGCACGCCGCCGAGCGTCGGCAAGAGGTGCTGAATCGCCACCACCTTCACACCCTCGAACGGCTTGCCGCCGCCCGTGAGCTGAGCCGCGACTCGAGCGAAGCCCGGCATGCGCGCGACGATGGGCGCCACGTCGACGCCGGCGCCCACCCGCGCCACGGTGGAGTCGGACAGCCCCTCGAGCTTCGTGCCCGGTGCCTGGTTCGGCACCGGCTCGCCCTTCGTCACGTCGACGAGGTAGTCGTAGAGCTTGCCGCCCGTCGCCGGCGCCTGCTGGTGCAGCGCCGCTGCGTCGATGCGGCCGTCGCTGCCGGTGTACTTCGCGAACGCGGCCGTCACCGCCTTCACCATGCCGGTCTGGTCGAGTGAGTGGCCGATGCTCGCGCTCTCGATGACCTCGCGCGCGGCCGCCTCGAAGTCGTCGCGGGCGGGCGTGCTCCACAGCGCCTTTGGGGGCTCGTCGTCGACGCGCAGCAGGTTCGAGAACGCCGCGCTCGTGTCGGTGGGGCCGAGCTGCGCCTCGAGCGCCTTGCGCGCTTGCGCGCCGGCCGGCGAGCGCAGGAAGTCGACGATGTCTTCGAGCTTGAGCCCGCCGCCCGGAGCCTTCGCCGCGAGCAGCTCGACGTCTTCGCGCCGCGCCTTCATGTGCTCGCGCGCGGCCTCGATGAGGTACGCGCGGTGCTGCTCGAGAATCTGTGCGCTCGGCACCCGCCCGTTCGGCTTCGTGAGCTCGGCGTCGGCCAGCTTCTTCAGGCTGGCGGCGCCGGCGGCGGTGATTTTCGGGGGCGGCATCGGTGAAAGAACCCAGAGCCTATTCCACCCTACTTGAGCGACTGCAAACCCAGCTGCAGCGCGGCGTCGCCCGTCATGCGCCTGCCCTCGTCGCGCGCGGCGTCGAACGCGGCCTGGCCGAGGTGCGCGCGCAAGAGGCCGGCGGCCGAAGAGACGTCGTCGCGGTCGGCGAATGCGATGCCTCCGCCGAGGGCTTCGATGTGCTTCTCGGCGGCGCCGAGCAGGCGGGCGCCGACCTTCGCCTTGCCGCCGAGCGCCGCGAACGTGGCGAGCGCGACGAGGTCGGTGGGCAGCGTCTGCCGGTTGCCGAGCCGGTGCGAGAGGTCGATGGCCTCGAACAGCGCGGCGAGCCCGCGCTTGCGGTCGCCCTGGCCCTTGGCGACGAGCGAGAGGTTGTAGAGCGTGACGGCCTGCTGCCGCTTCGCGCCGAGCTCCCGGGCGAGGGCGAGGCAGCGCTCGTAGGCGATGCGGGCGGGCTCCATGCGGCTCTTGGCGCGGTGCACCTCGGCGAGCGCGTTGTTCATGTACGCGAGCAGCACCTTGTCGGGCAGCGCCTCGAGGTCTCTCACGGCCTCGGCGTAGAGGGCCTCGCTCTCGGTGCGCTTGCCCTGCTCGAACAGCGCCCAGGCGCGCTGGCCCTTCGCGCGCGCGAGCCTGACCGGGTCGTTCAGCCGCTCGGCGAGGCCGAAGCCCCGCTCGGCGAGCGCGACGCCCTCGGGCACGCGGCCCTGGTAGATGGCGCACCACTGAAGCCGGTCGACGGCGTCGAGTGCGTCGGCGAGCGAGCCCGAGACGAGCGTGCGGTCTGAAGCCGGCTCGGCGATGTCGAGCGCCGCCTCGTGCAGCTTCTGGGCGCCCGCGAGGTCGCCCTGGCGAAACGCGAGCAGCCCGGCGTGGTTCAGCGCGCGTGCGCGCAGCGCGTGGGGCGACTTCGAGAACGCCTCGAGCCAGCGACGGCCGTCGGCCCAGTGCGCGCGAATGTCGAAGAACCGCGCGATGGGCACCACGAGCTCGAGCCCGCGCGCCGCGTCGTTCTTCTCGTCGAGGTACGCCGCCGCCGCGCGCAGGTTCGGCAGCTCGGCGTCGAGCGCGTCGAGGTCTTTCGCCGACGGAGCCTTCTCGAGCCGCTCGCCCACTTCTCTCGCCAGCGCGATGAAGTGCGCCGCGTGCGCCTCGCGCGCCTTCGGGTCGAGCACGGCCTTGCGTACGGGAGGAAGCAGGTCGAAGCGCGAGCCGCTGCGCACGACGAAGCCGCGCTCTTCGAGCAGCGGGTGGGGCGTGTCGAAGCCGCCGCGGTACGCGCTGAGCAGCGCGAGCTGTTCGCGCTCCTTCTGGGCAAGCGCGGCGAGCGCGAGCTTCAGCACGACGTCGAGCGCCGGTGAGGGCGGCACGCTCTCGAGCGGCAGTGGCTTCGCGAGCTGCAGCACGAGCGGGCTCGAGCCCACGCGCTCGACGAGCGAAGGGGGGAACGTGAGCATCGCGGCGTCGCCGAGGGGGCCGACCTCGAGGCCGTCTTCGCCCCACACGCCGAGCTTCTTCTTCGCGGTGATGATGAGCTTCAGGTTCGCGCTCGACGCGAGCAGCTCGACGAGCTCGGCCGCGAGTGACGGCACGGCCTCGGCCTCGTCGAGCACGAGCAGCAGGCTGCGCTCCTTGAGGTGCGCGAGCAGCACGTCGCTGGCGCGGGCGAGACCGAGAGCGCGCGCGATGCCCTCGGTCGCCGGGTCACCGCCGCTGAGCGCGGTGAGGTCGACGAACGCCGCGCCGTGCTCGAACTGGTCGCCGAAGCGGGCGAGCGCGGCGCGCGCGAGCGTCGTCTTGCCGATGCCGGGCTCACCCGTGAGCGTGACGGCGAGGGGGCCCTTCTTCTGGAGCAGCTTCTCGAGTGTGGCGAGCTCTCGCTGCCGACCGACGACCTTCATCTTCGAAGGTCGGTCTTACCATCACTGCACGACGAAGCCCGCGGGCGGGCCAATCTTCTGGGTGTCGACGACGATGTCGTCGAGCTCGTACCAGACGCCGGGGCCGGGGGCGGTGGCTCCGAAGTAGCCGCCGAGGGTGTCGATGGTGGTGAACTTGCCGCCGGGGCCCGAGTTGCCGTCGCGGAAGGTGGCGGTGAAGAGCAGGCGGTCGTTGAAGGTGCCGTCGCGCGTGGTGACCCACATCTGCATGCGGTTCTGGGCGAGGTCGACCATGCCTTCGCCGGTGCTGATGTGCGGGCGGAAGCGGGCGCCGCCGCGGCCGTTCCACCCGCCCATCGGCTGGTAGGTGTGGGTGGCGCCGTTGTTGGCGACGACCCATGACCGGAGAGGCCGACGATGTCGGGGCCCGAGGTGGAGCCGCCGGCGGTCGCGCCGCCAGCCGTAGTCGCGCCGCCTGCCGTGGCCGCTCCGTCGCCGCACGCCGGCTGACGTGAGATGCGACGGTCGCTTCCGTCGCGACGCCAAGCTCCGCGGCTTGAGGCCAGGCCCGTCGAGGCACCGTCCGGGCCAGGTCACCCGGCAGGCAGGCTGACGAGCACGGTGTCGGGTAGCTCCAAGTTTGGTGCGGTACTTCGCGACGAGGGCTGGCCTGTCGAAGTACCGCACGAAACTTGGAGCTGGCTGACCACGTGGGCCCAAGCCTCTGGTCTCTCGGCTCGACGTGGGCTCGGGGGGGCCGGGTGAACGAGGGTCACATTTTGGAAACGAGTGAGGGTAGAAATCTGTACTCATCTCGTACCGAAAAAGTGGGTCGTCTCCCCTCGGCTCCAAGCGCCCGTGAAGAAGGCAACGCGAGCGCAGAAGAATCGCCGCTTCCGCGTTGGCCAGCCCGCGCGCTGCGCAGCGAGCCGAGACCCGAGAAGCAGGCCCTGGAGCTGAACCACTTCGCCTCCCCGCCACGCTAAGAACCCAGGCGAGGGCGGTCTCTCGACGCGGCCCGAGACGCCCGAGATGCCCAAGCCGTCCGCAAGAATCGTCGAGCTCGTCGAAGCGCTGCCGCTGCGCCGCGGCATGCGCGTGCTCGAGCTCGGCTGCGGCCCCGGCGTCGCGGCCCGCCTCGTCGCCGAGCGCATCGGCGCCAAGAACGTGCTCGGCATCGACCGCTCGAAAACCGCCATCGCGCAGGCACGCAAGAGCGCCCCCGAGCTCACCTTCCGCGTCGCCGCCATCGAAGACTTCACGCTCGCTGCAGACGAACGACCCTACGACCTCGCCTTCGCCCTGCGCGTCGGCGCGCTCGACGGCCGGCACCCCGAGCTCGAAGCGAAAGCCCTCGCTCGCATCACCGCCGCCCTCACGAAGAAGGGCCGCCTCTTCATCGACGGAGGCGACCCTCTTCGCGAGCTGAAGCTCAATCGGTGACCGAGTCGACGTACACCGTGCCCGACCAGCCCGCCGCCGGCGTCAGCTCGAGGCCCAGCTGATACAGCGGCGCCGCGTTCGCCGGCACGTTCACCGACAGCGTGTTCCACGCGCCCTTCGTCAGCGCCGAGCCCGCCGTCCACACGCCCGTGTACCGCCACGTGTTGCTCTCGAGCACGAACGGCTGCACCGACGTCAGGTTCGCGTTCGACGGCACCCACAGGCGGAACGTCACCCGCTTGCCCCCCGAGATGGGCGGGTTCGTCACCGCCGGCGTCACCCGCGCGCCCATCAGGCTCACCGCCAATGACCTCGTGCCCGCATACGCGCGCGTCGCCGAGACGCTGCCGGCGCTCCAGCCCTGCGCCGACGCCTCGAAGTTGTACCGCGCCGGGTCGCCGCCCGCCGGCACCACGAACGTCGCCGCAGACTCGTTGCGGTGCAGCACGGCGCCCGCCGCGTCGAGCACGCTCAGCTTCACCGTGTACGTGCCCGCCGTCGTCGTCGTGAACGTGTACACACACGTCGTCGCCGAGGTGCACGTCTGTGACCCCACCAGGCCCGACGCACCATGCACCTCGACCACGACGCCCGTGCCCGTGCCGTTCACCACCGTCGCCGTCACCGTCGTGCCCACCACCGTCGCGCTCGACGTGATGACCGGAGCACCGCCCGGCCCCCGCGGCAGCGCGAGCCCACCCGCGAGCAGAAACGGCCCGGCGTTGTTCTTCAGGTAGTTCCCGTCGGTCTCGTGCGTCGCCTGGCACGACTCGCCGCGGCCGAACAGCAGCGCCGCGACTCCGTTCGTGCCGAGCTTCTCGCGGTGCGGCGCGCTGCCCGGCCCGAACAACCACTGCGACCGGTTGTCTTTGTAGCCAGAGCCCTGCGCGCCGTTGAAGCAGACGTTGCTCTGCGTCATCGACCCTTCGGGAATCTGCCAGACCACCCAGCGCTTGTTCGCTTTCACGTTCCACAAGCGCAGCCACTCGGCCCAG
Organism: Myxococcaceae bacterium; assembly: GCA_016793725.1. Lineage (GTDB taxonomy): Bacteria > Myxococcota > Myxococcia > Myxococcales > Myxococcaceae > Xiheicaenimonas > Xiheicaenimonas phototrophica. The sequence continues at coordinate 40,855 of JAEUJP010000707.1, forward strand.
CGGTTGAAGCTCGCGCTCGTCAGCGACGCCGTGTCCGACGTGTCTCACCAGCGGTTCTCACCGCGCACCAGCCGGTAGTAGTCGGCGTCGCGGTCGAGCGGGTCGGCGACCAGCACGTCGTACTGCGCGAGCCCGAACGGCACGAGAAAGTTGTACGCCTGGTCCACGTGCGGCTGCAGCGGCTGCGTCACACTGAAGCTGAACAGCTCGTGCCCCGTCGCCCAGCCCGACACATGCAGCCCCAAGATGACGTTCGACGCGCCCACCGCGTCGCGCAGCGCGAGAAACGCGCGGCCCCACCCGCCAATCGTGTTCGGCAGCCCCTGAAGCTCGGGCAGCCCCGACGCCGCCACCGCCGCGTACACGTTCGGGTTGTGCTGGCTCTGCGCCTCGAGCAGGCCCGTGCCGTCGGGCTCGACCAGCAGCAGCACCGGCGCGTCGTACTGCTTCGCCTTCTGCATCAAGAGCTTCACGTCGGCGAAGTACGCCCGCATCGTCGTCGCGTTCTGCGTCTTCGCGAGAAACGCGCTCTCGCCGCCGCCCGGCTCGCTGTGAAACTGGTACAGGCTGAACGCCGGCAGGTAGCCCTGCGTCTGGCACTCGCGCATGAAGTCGAGCGCGAACTGCCCGTCGGCCGGCCCCCAGCCCCAGTTGTTCACCCAGCCCTTCGTCAGGTACCGATACCGCACGTCCCATCGAGCGCCGCTGCTCTTCATCCACGTGCGCCCCGTGTCTTCGTTCAGACCGACCGCGAGGCGCGCAGGCATGCCCGAGGGAATGCTGCCGGCGGGCGAGCCCACCGCGGCAACTGCACTCCCAGCGACCAGAAGACACACGACGGACAAGAGACTTCGCATCTCGATACGACTCCTCGGTTGTGAACAGGGCAGCGCGCTGGGAGTTGCGACCCCTCACGAGGAGCCACACTTCGACCTGTTGAAATGAGTCGTTGCCGTAACAAGATTCGGCGCCGTCGCAAGGGGTGCTAGTCACCGGCCCGTGATCAGCTACGACCTCGTCGTTCACGGCGGCACCGTCGCAACTCCCAGCGGCATCGTTCGCACCGACGTCGGCATCAAAGACGGCCGCATCGAAGCCGTCGGCGACCTCGGCTCGGCCACTGCCGCCGAGAAGCTCTCTGCCCGCGGCCTGCACGTGCTGCCCGGCGTCATCGACAGCCAGGTTCACTTTCGCGAGCCCGGCCTCACCCACAAAGAAGACATCGGCTCGGGCAGCGCCTCGGCCGCCATGGGCGGCGTCACCACGTTCTTCGAGATGCCGAACACCCAGCCCAACACCACCACCGCCGAGGCCCTCGCGTGGAAGGTGCGCCGCGCGAAAGAAACGAGCTGGGTCGACTTCGCGTTCTACGTCGGCGCCTCACCCGAAAACGCCGACGGCCTCGGCCTGCTCGAGGGCCTCGAGGGCTGCGCCGGCGTGAAGGTGTTTCTGGGCTCGTCGACCGGCACGCTGCTGGTCGACGACCCCGCCGTGCTCGCCCGCGTGCTGCGCTCGGGCACCCGCCGCGTCGCCTGCCACAGCGAGCTCGAGTCGCGCCTCAAAGAGCGCAAAGAGCTCGCCAAGACCGTTCACGACCACCCCGTCTGGCGCGACGAAGCGTGCGCCGTCGAGTCGACGCGCCGCCTGCTCGAGGCCGCCCGCGCCGCGAAGCGCCCCGTGCACGTGCTGCACGTCACCACCGCCGGCGAAATTCCCCTGCTCGAGGCCGCGCGCGACATCGCCACCTTCGAGGTCTGCCCGCAGCACCTCACGCTCGAAGCGCCCGACTGCTACGACCGCCTCGGCACCTTCGCGCAGATGAACCCGCCCATTCGTGAAGGCCGCCACCGCGCCGCCCTGTGGGATGCGGTGAAGCGCGGCCTCGTCGACGTGCTCGGCTCAGACCATGCGCCGCACACGCGCGAAGAGAAGGCGAAGCCGTACCCCGCCTCGCCGAGCGGCATGCCCGGCGTTCAGACGCTGCTGCCGCTGATGCTGAACCACGTGCACGAGGGCCGCCTGCCGCTCGAGCGCGTCGTCGACCTGACGGCGCACGGCCCCGCTCGCATCTTCGGGCTGCCCACGAAGGGCCGCATCGAGGTCGGCCGCGACGCCGACCTGACGCTCGTCGACCTCAAGCGCGAGCACGTCATCACCGCGGCCGAGCAGCGCACCCGCGTGGGGTGGTCTCCGTTCGACGGCATGAAGGTGACGGGCTACCCCATCGGCACACTGCTGCGCGGCCAGTTCGTGATGCGCGAGGGTGTGCTGCAGGGCAAGCCCGGTGGCAGGCCGGTTCAGGTCGGCGCCTTCGTCGAATGAAACGATGAACCCGACCGGCCGCCGCTCGCTCTACTCGCGCGTGCGCCCAATCTCTTGCATCGCGACCAGCTCGGCCTTCACGTTCGTGCCGTTGCGCTCGTTGTACCGCGTGAGCGCCTTCTGGAACTCGGCGTTCAGCTCCGCTTCCGTGCACACGCCCGCGGGGTGCGCGAAGTACTTGCCGTCGCCCAGGTAGATGGCGTTCTCGCCGCCGTACCCGCCGCGGCGCAGCTCGTCGGGCGCGCCCTTGAAGTCGAAGTACACGTTGTCGCCCGGCTTCAGGTTTTTCGTGCGCCAGGTGTCGTTCGCGCCGAGCGCCGCCTCGGGCGGCCGCTTCGTCGGGTCGAACCCCGGCTGCTCGCGCAGCGTGTTCATGCTGTTCTCGAGCGCGCCGCCCTTCGCGCCCTGAAACGGCAGCGCCATGCCGCCGTTCGCGTTCACCCACGCGTCGAACTTCTCGGGGCCCATCGCCTTCATCATGGCCGAGTACTGCACCAGCTTCTGCGCCGTCGCGCAGTCGACCTGGTAGTGCTGCGTCTTGTCGAGAAAGTGGTTCACCGCGTCAGACGGCTTGACGCCGTCTTTCAGCTTGAGGCGCATGCCCGTCGTCGCGCTCGTGTCCTGCTCCCACATGTTCATCGGCAGCTTCGTCTGCGCGATCGACTCGGGGAAGCCGAGCTTCTTGTCGGCCACGTGCTGCGACACCTCTTTGAGCGACTGCTCGTACTTCGCCCGCGCCTCGGGCGTCGCCACCGGCCCGTCGATGCGGTTGCTCGGTATCTGCGGAGGCCGGTTGTTCAAGAGCTTGTTCAGGTAGTTGCCGATGTCGGCCATCAGCCCGTTCTGCAGCTGCGCCCCCGAGAACGAAGGCAGGCCCTCGACGAACGGCGCGGCCGGCGGCTGCCCGGCAGGCGCCGTCGGCGTCGCCGGCCCCGACTCGAACTGGCTCTCGATGGAGTGCCCCACTTCTTTCGCCGTCTCGACCGCCGGCGCGACCGCCGCCTGCACCGGGTCAGCCGCCTGCGAGACCATGTTGGAGAGGGTGGTGCCGACGCTGCGAACGCTGTCGATGAGGCCCATGTGGCCCGTGTTATCGACCCTCACCGCGGGCTGTTGAGCCGATCTTCGGCGTCTACAGCTGTGGCCCAGCCGGCCACACTACCAGTCGAAGAACTTCTTCATCTGGCCTGGCTGCGACGGCGTGCCCTCGGGCACCGGCTCTGTAGGCCCCGAACGCACCAGCCAGTTCAGCGCGAGCAGAATTGCCGCGAGCACCACGAACGCCACCGCGATCGGCACCAGCGGGTGCAGCTTCTTCGTCGGCGCCCTCGGCCCGCCGGCCGCGTTCAGCCGCCGCGACTCTTCGAGCAGCTTCTGCGCCTCGCGCGCCTTCTTCGGCGTGCCCGTCGCCTTCGTCGACTCTTCATCGTCGTCGTCGTCGAGCTTGCTCTGCCGCGCCGGCACGTGCGCCGGGGCCGGCTTCGCGGTCGCCGGTTTTTTCGGTACGGGCCCCGGCGACGGGTCGACCCGCGTCGCCTCGTCGTCGACGACCGCCGGCATGTCGGGCGCCGTCATCGGCCCGCTCGACCCGCCCGTCTCGACCGCGGGCATCTCGGCCACCGTGGGCGCGCCGCCTTGCGGGTCGGTGGTCGGCCCGGTGAAGGTCGTGCTGTCCCTGCGGTCGTTCGGCACGGTGCTAAACATCGTACTACCGATGTACCACCGCGCCGCTTTGGGGCTGATCATCTTTGTCGCCTGCGCTGCGGCCAACTGCAGGGGCGCTCCCACCGAGGTCCCCGGCACCCAGGTGAACATGCGGTTTACCCGCGAGTCGCTGTGGGACGCTCCGTTTCCCAGCGATGACCTGAAGGGCGAAGACCGCATCGACCTGGGCAAGTTCCCCACCCGCAACATCGCCCTCGTCGCCCAGGTGCGCAGCGTCGCCGCCCGCGCCGGCGGCTTCTCGACCTCGGCCGGCATCTTCTTCACCCTCACCGGCGCCCCCGGCCCGCTGCCTGCGCTCGCCGACACCGTGAAGCCCGCCTCGCCCGTGTTTCTCGTCGAGCTCCACACCGGCCTGCGCTACCCCATCGAGGTCGGGTACTCGGCCGAGGGCAGCCGCTACGGTGCGCCGAAGCAGCTCGCCCTGCTGCCGCTTCAAGGCGTGCCGCTCGAGCCGGCCCGGCGCTACGCCGCCGTCGTGCTGCGCGCCCTGAACGACGAGGCGGGCGCACCGCTCGGAGTCTCGCTCTCGATGGCGCAGCTCCTCGCCGGGCGCACGCCCGAGGGCATGGGTGACGCCACGGCCGCCGAGTACCACGAAGCCCTTCGGGGCCTCGGCGTGCCCGCGGCCGACGTCGCGGGTCTCGCGGTGTTCACCACCGGGCAGCCCACCGTCGAGCTGCAGGCGTTCTACGACGCGGCCTCGGCCCGGCCCCCGCCCGCGCTCACCGCGCCGCTCGTACAGAAAGAGGTGTTCGACGAGTACTGCGTGTTCGAGTCGAAGGTGCCGATGCCCGTCTACCAGTCGGGCACGCCGCCGTACGCGACGACCGGCGGCACCTGGGGTGACCCGGCCGACGGGCCCGTGCGCACCGAAGACGCGCGGCTCTTCATCACCGTGCCGCGCCGCGCGATGCCCGACGCCGGCTGGGGCCTCGTCGACTTCATTCCCGCCGGCGGCGGCGCAGACCGCACCCTCATCGAGCGCGTCGTGCGCGGCGCCGACGGAGGCGACGCCTCTGACGCCGGCACCGGCCCCGCCCTGCACCTCGCCCGCGCCGGCTTCGTCGGCCTCACCGTCGACGGCCCCCTCGTCGGCAGCCGCAACCCCACCGGCGGCGACGAGCAGTTCCTGCTCTTCAACCTCACGAACCTGCCCGCCCTGCGCGACAACCTGCGCCAGAGCGCGCTCGAGGTCGCGCTGCACACGCGCCTCGTCGACACCGGCGCCCTGAACGTCGACGTCTCGAGCTGCCCCGGCGCCACGAGCCCGCTGCACATCGACCCGGCCCACCTCGCCCTGATGGGCCACTCGATGGGCGCTACCATTCTGCCGCTCGCCGCCGCCGTGCAGCCCAGGGTCGGCGCGCTCGTGCTCTCGGGCGCCGGCGGCAGCTGGGTTCACAACCTCATCTACAAGGCGAAGCCCATCGAGGTGCGCCCGTTCGCCGAGCTGCTCGTCGACGTGCCCGCCGGCTCGCTCACCGCGTTCGACCCGCTCGTCTCGCTCGTGCAGTGGGCGGCCGAAGGCGCCGACCCGCCGCTCTACGGCCCCTCGCTGCGCGGCCGCGTGCACGTGCTGATGGAGCAGGGCATCGTCGACCACTACATCTTGCCGCGCATCGCGAACGCCACGTCGCTGTCGCTCGCGCTCGACCTCGCCGGCCCCGCGCTCGACGACGCCGCAGAGCTCGTCGACCAGCAGCGCGCCCTCGACGTGCTGCCCCTCGTCGGCCGCGGCGCCGTGTCACTGCCGGCCACCGCGAACCGCGACGGCAAGACCGCCGTCGTCGTGCAGCACCTGAGCGACGGCGTTCAAGACGGGCACGAGGTGCTGTACCAGCTCGACGCGCCGAAACATCAGGTCCGCTGCTTTCTTCAGACGTGGCTGCGGGGCGCGCCGGTCGTGCCACCCGGCGGCCCCGCAGATGCGGCGTGTGAATGAGGTCAGGTAGAGCCGCGCGAACCGAAAATCACGGCGTGACCGGCAGCGTCGCGAAGCTCGCCTCGGTGAACGCGCAGAGCTCGGCCTTGCCCTCGGTGGGGAACAGGCCCAGCGTGTCGTTGTAGTAGCTGCGGTTGAGCGAGCCGTCCCAGCACTCGGTGAACCGCACCTCGGAGCTCAGGTCGCCGCCGATGCCCGTCACGTCAGACCGGCCCTCGCCGCTCTGGTGCCAGCGCGACTTCACCGTCAGCGTCTCTTGAGCGAGCGAGCGCGTCGCGAAGTCGGCCGTCACGCGGAACTCGAAGCTGCCGTCGCCGCCCGCCGCCTGCGTGTACGCGTAGTCCGACGGCGTGCCGCCGCGAAAGCCGACCTTCACGTCGAGGTCTCTCTGCGCCGTGCGGCCGTACTTCACCTCGGCGCTGGTCTTCGCGTCGAGGTCGCGCAGCACGAACTCGCCGTTGCCCGCGACCCGGCCCTGGAACTCGTGTTTGCCCGAGAGCACCTCTTCGAACTCGCGCGTCTTCGACTTCGCGTCTTTCGGGCCGCGGCTCAGCACGTAGGTGTACGTGTCGTCGCCGGCCTTCTCCATCTCCAGGTGGAAGCTGTGGCGCCACAGCGGCTCGGTGAACGGGCCCCACTCGGCCTGCTCTTCGGTGACGGAGTTGGGCTCGTGCGCGATGATCGCGCCCACCACGCCGAGCGTCAGGCCCACCCCACCGTTCACCACCACCGTCGCGAGCAGCGTCACGCCCGGCATCAGCGCCGGCTTCACGTTCTCGTCGTTCAGGCCCTGCTTGTTCTGGTTGCCCTTCGACATCGAGACCTCGAGCCCCTGGCTCGAAGGCGACGCCGCGCGAAACTGCTCGAGCGGGGTGGGACCACAAGCGACGAACGCCGGCACCGCGAGGAGGATGAGCTTTTTCATGCGGCGAGGTTGAGCAAGCCCGGTGCCCAGGTCGCGCCGTCGTGTCTTCAGAGGTTTGGGCCTTGGAAATGCGACCTGGGTAGCGTTCGCGAGGCGACCCGGGTTGCGGCGCACATGGTAAGTCCCGCGGCGACATGCCGGCAGCCAAGAAGAAGAAGGCACCCGCGAAGAAGGTCGTGAAGGTGAAGGTGCCGACCCGCAGGGTGTCGGTCACGCGTCGCACGTCGGGCAAAGAGAAGAAGGTCGACGTGGTGGTGCAGACGAAGCTGGCGGTGGCGCCGCCGCCGAAGCCCGCGGCGCCGCCGGCGAGGCCCATCAAGCTCGAGGGGGCGCCGCTCGAGGTGAGCCGCCGGTTCTACGAGACGCACGGGCTGAACGCGCTCGCGCAGGCGCTGCCGCCGGTGGTGATGATTGACGAGCTCGTGAGCCGCGCACGCGCCGACGGCTTCCACCGCGTGCTCGTCTTCCCTCCGCCGAAGGTTCAGAAGGCGAACGCCGAGGTGATGATCGTTCAGCTGCTGCGCGCGCCGTCGCCAGCGCTCGAGGCCTCGCAGCAGTACGGCATGCCATGGCTGTTCGACCTGCGCGAAATCGTCGCCGGTGACGTGCGCGGCCGGCCCGATGGCCCGTACGCGCTGGCCATCGCAGACGGCGCGTTTCCCGACGACACGCGCGACCGCAAGTCGCCGCAGCTCGAGCAGCGCTTTCAGGCGCTGAGCCAGTGCTCGCTGACGGTGTTCGAGTACATGGTGCTGCAGCGGCTGTTCGCCGAAGAGCGGCAAGACCACCGCTTCGACCAGCTCGACGATGCGCACGGCTTCCCCAGCGGGTGGCAGTGGCTGCTCGACTCGAAGAGCACCCGCGGCGCGATGCACGCGGGGTGGAACGCGCAGAAGCGCCGCGTCGAGATCGGCACCTCGCCGATGGCGTACTTTCACGCGAAGCGCGGGGCGCACCCGACGCTCGTGAAGGCGCTGTAGTCGTCAGTTGAAGAAGCGGCTGAAGTCGAGCTGCTCGGGCGGCGCGCCGTCGGCGCGGTCGAGCATCACGTGCAGCGTGTGCGGGTTCACCAGCTCGTACGTCAGCCTCGCCTCGTTGTTCGGGCCGTCGCCCTTGAACGTGGCCTTGTGAAACGCCGTGCTCTCGAGCACGAAGCGCAGCGGCCCACCTGCCGTTTTCTTCGCGTCTTTCAGCGCGCGGTCGAACATGCGCATCGAGAGCACGAGCGTGTCGCCCTCGGGCACGATGCTCGACAGCTCGTAGAAGCCGGGCTTGCCGCCCATCACCTCACGGTACATGCCGAAGAGGCCGGTCTCCGAGAAGACCCAGACCTCTTCGCTCGACGCGTTGTGCTTCGCGTCGGTCGTGCGCCAGCTGCCCGCGAGCCACTTGAGCTGGGCGGGTGTGGCGGGCGCCTGGCTGATCAGCACGCTCACCGCGAGCGCGGCGAGGCTCACGCGGCGACCTTCTCACACAGCGCGGCGCACTTGCCGCACGCCTCCATGCACGCCTTGCACTCGGCCATCTCGGCCGCGTGCGGTTTGCACGCCTTCTCGCAGTCGCGGCACGTCTTCGCGCACGTCGCGGCGTGGGCCTTGAGGTGTGGGCTGTTCAGCTTCGCGAGCGCCTCGAGCGCCTCACACATCGGCTTCATCGCGCGCACCGCCGCGTAGCAGTCGGCCATCGACTTGTCGCCCGTGCTCAGCATCGCGATGCAGTGCTCGATGCAGTCTTTCGCGGCGTCGACGCAGACCTCGGCGGTGTCGGCCAGCACCTTCAGGTCGACCGCGGGCGCCTTCGCCGCCGCAGCGGGAGCCGCGGCGAGCGCGGTCGCAGGAGTGAGGGCGAGTGCTCCGAGGGTGGTCAGCGCGTCACGGCGGTTGAAGTTCATGGGCAGCGGTATAGCTGCT
>JAEUJP010000759.1 GCA_016793725.1 Myxococcaceae bacterium
AAGTAGAGGGTGAGCTGCTCGGCCGTGATGCCGAGCAAGCCCGAGTCGTTGTCGAAGTAGGTGGCGGTGTTGTCTCTGGGAAACGCGTCGGCCGGCCGCAGCGCGATGCCGAACAGGTCATGAACGGCGTTGTTGTACTCGCGGCGGTTCAGGCGGTGCAGCTGCACGCGGCCGGGGTCGCCCGAGGGCGTGCAGGGCGGGCGCTCGACCTTCGGCTCCTGCCCGTGTGGTTCGCCGCTTGCTGAGCCGCTCGGCCTGGGCGTGAAAATCTCTCCAGCACAACCGGCGAGCAGAAAGGTGAGGGCGAGCCGTCGCATGGTTGTGGTGCTGAGCAACAACCTGGCCGAGCGCGGGGCACGTGGTGGATCAGCCGCTTGGCAGGCGGTGGTGTCAGGTCGACCTGACGGTCGTAAGGAACGGCTGACTCCCGTATGGTGACCGGCGTGCTGGGGCTGGTGGCGCTGCTGGTGTGCGGGCAGCAGTTCAACGAAGACTTCGAGCAGGGCCTCGGCGCGTGGCAGGTCATCGATCGCACCGGCATCACCGTGCGCGCATCAGCCGCCGCTGCCCATCGCGGTGACGCCGGGCTGCGCATCGTCGACACCGAGACCGTGTTCGAAGACGGCACCGCGGGCGCGGTTCAGAAGAACTTCACGGAGTCGAGCCGCACCTTCTACACGCGGCTCTGGTTTCGTCTCGTCGACCGCAGCGACCCCGGCGGAGGCTCGGTGTTCTGGTCGGCCCTCTGGGAACGCCGCGCCGGCCTCTGGTCTGCCGCGCACAGCTGCCAGTTCGACTACCGCAGCCAGGTGATGTGCAGTGACCAAGACGTCGACAACGCCGGCAACGTCGACCTCACCACCATCGACGCGGGCGTGAACGTGCGCGACGGGCGGTGGCGGCTGTACGAGGGCGCGACGCTCGGGCGCGGCACCGACGCCGGCGCCGCGGTCTACGCCATCGACGGCGTCGAGGTGCTGCGCCGCACCGCTCTGCACGCGAACACCACCCACTTCCCCTCGCTGCAGGTCGGTGAGGTGTACAGCTACGACCCGGGTCTCACCTGCGTGCTCGACTTCGATGACGTGCGCTTCGGGCCCACGCCGCAGCCGACGCGGTTCGCGGTGGCGGCGGTCGAGCCGCTGTTCGCCGGCGAGTGCACCGGCCTCGAGGTGACGCTCACGTCGTCGCTGCCGGCGCCCGATGGTGGGGTGGCGACGCGGCTCTCGGCTCCGTATGCGCTGAAGCTCGAGGTGAACGGCGAGGTGTTCGCAGACTCCGAGTGCACCACGCCGGCGACGACGCCTGTTCTCTCGGGTGAGGCGCTGGCGCTGTGGGTGAAGCCGGCCGCGGCCGGTGCGCTCGACGTGACGGTGCGTCACGCGGAGGGTGACCTGCTGCCGGGCTCGGCGGCGCTCGACGTGGGTGAGGCGCTGCCTGCTTCAGAGGGCCAGCGCGGTTACTACTCGCTGCGCTGCGCGACGGCGCCGGGGTCGCTGGTGCTGCTGGCGTTGGCGTTGCGGCGGAGACGCCGGCGTTGAGCGAGGTGCTTCGGGCGCTCGAGCAGGTGCAGCGCGGCGACGAGGCGGGCGCGCTGGTGACGCTGGTGGAGCGCTGGCGCGAGACGCGGTCGCCGAGCATCGCGGCGCTGGTCGACCTGCTCGGTTCGCGTGTGCCCGACGCGCTGACGAAGCAGCTCGCCGACGTGCTGACGCCGCGGGTGGTGTCGAGCGTCGAGCGGCTGCGTTCGATGGCGCTGGCCGACGACCCGCGGGTGGGCCGCTTCGCGCTCGATGCGCTGGCGAACCCGCCGTTCTCGGCGCCGAGCGGTGAGCCGCTGCTGAACCTGCTCGTCGACGTCGTCGATCGCCTGCGCGACACGCGGGTGCACGCCGAGCTGCCGCACATTCGTGAGGTGCTGCGAGCACGGCTCGCCCGGCTGCCCGTGTTCGAGCGGGTGAGCGCGCGGCTGGAAGACGTGGCGCGGCGGCAGCGGGCGTCGGTCGAGCCCGAGCCGGGTGAAGCGAAGCTCGCGGCGCTGCTGCGGCCGTCGAAGACCGCCGAGGCGCTGTTGGCCGACGTCTACGCGGCGCCCGACGACGACGCACCGCGGCGCGTGTACGCCGACTTTCTGCTCGAGCGCGGCGACCCGCGCGGTGAGCTCATCACGCTGCAGCTGGCGCGGCCGGTCGGCACCGAGCCGTCGGAGCGCGAAGGCGAGCTGTTGAAGAAGCACGGCAAGGCGTGGCTCGGGCCGCTGGCGACGGTGCTGTCGTGGGGCAAGAGCTACTCGATGACGCGGTTCGAGCGGGGCTTCGTGGCGGTGGCCGACTTCATCGAGAACGCAGAGAAGAAGACGGCGCTGATCGCGACCGACCCGGCGTGGGCGACGGTCGAGAGGTTCGAGCGCATGTTGTGGCCGGGGCTCTTGCTCGCGAAGGCGCCGCTGCGGGCGCTGAAGCAGCTCGACCGGCCGCTGTCGGGCGA
>JAEUJP010000767.1 GCA_016793725.1 Myxococcaceae bacterium
TCGCCGACATCTTGGCGTCGCGCGGGTATTCGATCACCGAGCCGCTGTCGTTCTACTTCACGCTGTTCGTGACGATCGTGTGGACGGCGGCGAACGTCGTCTTGCACGTGAGCATCGGGCTCGCGATGGCGCTGTTGCTCAAGAGCCCGCTGCTGAAGCTGCGCGGCGTGTACCGCATGCTCTTGATCGTGCCGTGGGCGGTGCCGAACTACATCACCGCGCTGGTGTGGAAGGGGCTGTTCCACCGGCAGTTCGGGGCGATCAACGGGCTGCTCATCGCGCTGGGCGTCGAGCCGATCAGCTGGTTCACGCGCTGGTCGACGGCGTTCGCGGCGAACGTGGCGACGAACACGTGGCTCGGCTTCCCCTTCATGATGGTGGTGGCGCTCGGGGCGCTGCAGGCGATACCGACCGACCTCTACGAGGCGGCCGAGGTCGACGGCGCGTCGAGGTGGGCCCAGTTTCGTCACATCACGCTGCCGCTCTTGAAGCCGGCGATGCTGCCGGCGGTGCTGCTCGGCACGGTGTGGACGTTCAACATGTTCAACGTCATCTACCTGGTGAGCGGCGGCGAGCCGGGCGGCGCGACCGACGTTCTGGTGAGCGAGGCGTTTCGCTGGGCGTTTCAGCGCAACGAGCAGTACGGCTTCGCGGCGGCGTATTCGGTGCTGATCTTCGTGGTGCTGATGGTGTGGTCGCGAGCGACGAAGCGGCTCGCCGACGAGGGGAAGCCGGCATGAAGCAGCTCCAGTCGATCGCGCTGCACGCGGCGGTGACGCTGATGTGCTTCGTGACGCTCTACCCGGTGATGTGGGTGGTGAAGCTGGCGCTCTCACCGTCGGCGAGCCTGTCGCCGTCGGTGAGCCCGCTGCCCGACGAGGTGTCGCTGCAGAACTTTCGCGACGTGCTGCTCAACACCGACCTGCAGGGGCGCTGGCTGTTCGGGCGGCAGCTGTTCGCGAGCGTGTTCGTGTCGGGGGTGTCGACGCTGATCGGCCTGTTGCTCGCGGTGACGGCGGCGTACGCGATCTCGAGGTTTCGCTTTCCCGGCAAGCAGGTCGGGCTTCAAGGGCTCTTGGTGACGCAGATGTTCCCCGCGACGCTGATGTTGGTGGCGCTGTACGAGCTGCTTCAGCAGCTGCACCTGCTCGACACGTGGACGGGGCTGGTGCTCGTCTACTCGACGACGTCACTGCCCTTCTGCATCTGGATGTTGAAGGGCTACTTCGACGCGCTGCCGAAGGAGCTCGAAGAGGCGGCGCTGATGGACGGGGCGTCACAGACGCAGGTGTTCGTGAAGGTGGTGTTGCCGCTGTCGAGGCCGGCGCTCGCGGTGACGGCGCTGTTCGCGTTCATGACGGCGTGGAACGAGTACATTCTCGCGGCGACGCTGATGAACGACGAGGCGCGGTTCACGCTGCCGGTCGCTCTGCAGCGCTATGTGGGCGAGTACAAGACCGAGTGGGGTCACTTCGCGGCGGGCGCGATCGTGATCTCGATACCGGTGATGGCGCTGTTCTTCGCGCTGCAGAAGAACCTGGTGGGCGGGCTGACCTCGGGCGGCGTGAAGGGCTGAGTCAAAAGGTGCGGGGCGTGGCTCCACTTCAGCGGCCGATGAAGACGTTCTGGTGGCTGCCCCTCATGGCCGCTTGTGCGGCGTCGCAGCCGGCGGTGCGACCCGAGACCGACGACGAGCCGTACTTCTGCAAGTACAACAAGTCGGGCACCGAGCTGCCGCACGGCACGTTCTCGCTGACGCGCGACGGCGCGCCGGTGATGACGTTCGAGCCGAACAAGGCTCGGCCGACGGGGGTCGACATCAAGCTGCCATGGGGCCCGGGCGATCAGCCGATCAAAGGGGCGTTCACGACGGGCTGGGTGACGTACCGCATGTACCTGAAGCCCTCGAGGCCCATCGCCATCTACACGGCGAGCCAGCCGCAGCTCGGTGTGCTCGAGCTGGGGCCGTGGGCGAAGCTCGAGCACCTCGGCACCGAAGGCGATGCGATGCGTGCGGGGGTGAAGCTCGATCGCGAGTTCCGCTCGATGCGGCCGCCCGAGGTGTCGCTGAAGTGCACCGACACGGCGATCGTCTCGCAGGGCTGGGGGTTCTCTGACGAAGAGGCCGACGCGGGTACGCGGCCGACGGTCGAGCTGGTGGTGAATCAAGACGTCGCGGTGTCGATGACTCCGCGGGGCACGACCGACGGGGTGCTGCACTTCGAGGGCGACGAAGAGCGGGTCGTGTCGGCACAGGTGCTCGAAGAGCTGCCCGACGCCGTGCGGGTGCGGGTGCACGCGGGGCCTGGCCGGGTGACGGGCTGGGTGGCGCGGCGGTTCACGAAGCCGGCGAGGCCGCTCTCGAACGTCTTCGGCGTGGGCGGTCTCGGCCTGCGCGGCGGCGAGGGCAAGGGCAAGCCCAGCTGGGCGCGCTGCAAGCAGGGAGTGCCGCTGTTCGTGGTGCACGACGGGGCGCTGCGCGCGGCGGGCGAGCTCGACAAGAACGCGGCGTACGAGGTGGTGGCCGAGCGCGAGGGCTTCACCGAGGTGCGGCTGCCGGAAAATGCCTGGCTCGAGCTGCAGCCGGGGTTCGCGTGGGGGTTCAAGCCGGGCGACCTGGAGGTCTGCCGCGCGCGCAGGCCTTGAGCTACGGTGCGCGGCCATGCGGCACCTACGACTTGGAATCCTCTTTCTCTGTGCCTGCCCCGGCGGCGGTGGCGACGATGCGGGTGTCGACGCGGGCGCGCCGCTGCCGATCGTGACGTCGGTGTCGCCTGATCGCGGGCCGCGAACGGGCGGCACGATGGTGACGGTGAACGGCTCGAACTTCGCCGAAGGTGCGACGGTGATCTTCGGCACGACGGCGGCGACGTCGGTGACGTTCGAGAGCGACCGGAGGCTGGTGGCGGTGACTCCGGCGGCGCCCGAGGGGCGGGCGTCGGTGACGGTGGTGAACCCGAGCGGCAAGCAGACTTCGCTGATGAACGCGTTTCTGTTCGAGGGCGGCACGACGGGCACGCTCACCGACGCGCTGGTGCTGATGCCGGCGACGACGATGGATACGTCGGGCATGAACCCGGTGCGGCTGGTGGTGCGGAGCCGGGTTCAGGTGCCGGGCGTGACCGACGTGATGTTGACCGATGCGGGCAATGATCAGGGGCCGGGGGTGCTGGCGCAGGTGGGCGTGGCGACCGAAGGGTCGACAAGCTTCACGTGGACGAGCTCGTCGTACCAGGACGACTTCGACACGTACGACACGTACCGCAACGAGGTGTCGCTGCCGGCGCCGACGGGCATGACGTCGATCACGTACGTGATCGCGGTGCGCTTCTCGGTGAACAACGGGGCGAGCTGGGTCGAGGGTGATCGCGACGGGTTCGTGAACGGCATTCAAGACGCGCAGCGGCCGCGGGTGATCGTGGGTCGCAAGGGCGTCGAGTGGTGCAAGCTGGGCGGCGAGGCGGTGGTCGCGCCCGAGTCGTACGATCTGCGCATCGGGCAGATGGGGCCGACGATCTACGGGCAGGTGTTCTCGCAGGGCGTGACGAACATGGCGGGCGCGGGGCCGATGCTGACGGGCGAGCTGGGCATCGGTGATGCCGGCACCTCGCCCGAGACGTGGGTCTGGGTGGCGGCGGGGTTCAACCGCGACACGGGCAACGGGCAGAACGACGAGTTCATGGCGCAGCTGCCGACGACGCCGTCGGTGGCGGGCGACAAGCGGTTCGCGTACCGGTTTTCGGTGGCCGGCGGAGCGTGGGCGTACTGCGACTCGAACGGGCTGACGACGGGCGGGTTCACGGAAGATCAGGCCGGGCGGGTGCGCATCTCGAGCGTGGCGATCGATCAGTGCCGGCTGCAGTTCCCGCTGGCGCTGACGTCGCGGCAGGGCCAGGTGGCGGGCACGGTATACGGGCGGGTGCTGTCGACATCGGTGACCGAGGCGATGGGCGCGGGGCCGGGCATCGAGGCGCAGCTGGGCTTCGGGCCGGTGACGACGTTGCCGAGCGACAGCTGGACGTGGGTGAACGCGACGTACAACGTCGAGGCGGCGGGCGGGCAGGAAGAGTGGCAGGCCGCTCTGACGGGGCCGGCGCCGGGGTCGTACCTGTACGCGTACCGGTTCAGGGTGCAGAGCGGGCCGTGGACGTACTGTGACTCGAACCCTGCAGACGGCATGGTCGTGGAGTCGCAGCTGGGCGTGCTGACGGCGCAGGCGGCGGACGCCAGGTCGATCGCGTCGTGCAAGCTGCAGTTCGTCGACCGGCCGCTGAACTCGGTGGTGCCGAGCGGCGAGGTGGTGACGGCGTACGCGCGGGTGTCGGTGCCGGGGTGGTCTGAAGATGCGGGGGCGACGCCGGGCTTGCGGGGCGAGGTGGGCGTCGGCTCTGACGGGAACAACGCGTCGACGGACCCGACGTGGGGCTGGAGGCCGGCGACGTTCAACGTCGACGTGCCCGATGCGGGTGAAGACGAGTGGGTGGCGACGTTCACGCCGGCGTACACGGGCGGGAGGTCGGTGTCGTTCAGGTTCGCGGTCGACGACGGCGGGTGGAGCTACTGCGACCGCAACGGGTCGAACGTGAATGGGTACGAGCCGGCGCAGCAGTGGGATCTCGACATCGGGCGCACGACGATCGAGTACTGCAACCTGCAGTTCCCCGACTTCGCCGATGCGGGCACGACGATCTACGGGCGGGTGTACCTGCCGGGGGTGACGCGAGATGCGGGGGCGCCAATCACGGCAGAGCTCGGCTTCGGGCCGAAGATCGAAGACCCGGGCGTTTCGACGCGCTGGTCGTGGGTGCCCGCGACGTACAACGCGAACTGCCCGGGATGCGGGAACAACAACGAGTACCAGGCGGTGCTGCCGGCGGCGGCGCAGGTGGGGCAGCACTACGTGTTCCGGTTCCGGTTCGGGGCGGCGACCTGCTACGGCGATCTGAACGGGGCCGGGGCGATCGTGGGCGGGTTCAACGGCGAGGCCGCAGGCGGGGTCGAGAACCTGGGCGTCGTTCGGCCGTGATTTTTCCGTTGGTGTCGTCAGGCTCTTGCGCACCGCGGAGTCGTCTTGTAATTAGCCGCCCGCTTCGAACGGGGGACACATAGTGGGCGTCGGGCGGATAGCTCAGCGGTAGAGCGTCGCCCTTACACGGCGAGCGTCACAGGTTCGATCCCTGTTCCGCCCAAGAGGTCGTAGAGGTATAGAGGTCGCGGTTGCTGGTTGTTGGTTCTGGGGAGTTAGTTCAGTTGGTTAGAACGCCGCCCTGTCACGGCGGAGGTCAGGGGTTCAAGTCCCCTACTCCTCGCTTCAAATAAAAAGGCCGCCGAGCTCTCGAGGTTCGGCGGCCTTTTCGTTTCTGAAGCCATGATCCTGAAGCCATGATCGAAGTCGTCAGAGCCGACATCACGACGTTGAAGGTCGACGCGATCGTGAACGCGGCGAACGCGGCTCTCAGTGGTGGTGGCGGTGTGGACGGGGCGATTCACCGCGCGGCCGGGCCGGAGCTGCTCGCCGCGTGTCGCGCGCTGGGCAGGTGCGAAGCGGGAGACGCCCGCGTGACGCCTGGCTTCCGGCTGCACGCGCGACTCGTGATTCATGCGGTCGGCCCGGTGTGGGACGGCGGCACGAACGGCGAAGCGGCGATGCTCGAGCGCGTGTACGAGCGTGCGTTCGCGCTGGCGAGGGAGCATGGCGCTCGGTCGATCGCCTTCCCCGCGATCTCGACGGGCGCGTATCGGTTCCCGGCTGACGTCGCGGCCGAGATTGCGCTGCGTGTGATGCTCGCGCACGAGTTCGAGCATGAACGGGTCGTCGCGTGCGTGTTCGATGATGCGACGCGGGGTCGGTACGAGGCGACGCTGAAGCGG
>JAEUJP010000831.1 GCA_016793725.1 Myxococcaceae bacterium
CGCGACCTTGACGCGGTCGATCGCCTCGAGCGCGCGCTGCACGTCAGTCGTGTCGTTGTAGATGTGGGTCGAGAACCGCAGCCCCCCGGCTCGCGCCGTCAGCACGACGTTCTCTCTGAGCAGCGCTCGCACCGCGTCGTCGGGCCTGCCCGCGACCCGCACCACACAGATGCCGCTCATCGCCGGAGCCGTGGGCTGAAAGCCACGCTGCTCGAGCCCCGCACGCAGCACCGCCTGCAGCTTCAGGTTGTGCGCGTGAATCGCCGGCACGCCGACGCCCTCGATGAGCTTCAGCGCTTCTTCGAAGGCGTAGAACTGCGGCCACTGCGCGCCGGCCTCGAGCGCAAGGGCGTCGGTGCGCAGCTCGGCGCCGCGCGCGGTGTCGCCCTGCCACGTCGACCCGGGAAACGTCTGCCACCGCAGCGCCTCGGGCGGCGCAAACCAGCTCGCCCAGGGCAGGCCGTGCTCTTTCAGCCAGCCGTCGCGCACGTACAGCACGCCGAGGCCGTAGCCGGCCATCAACCACTTGTGGCTCGTGCCGCACGCGAAGTCGACGCCGTCGACGTCGAACGGCACCTGGCCCAATGTCTGCGCCACGTTCACCGCGAGCGGCAGCCTGCGGCCCCGGCAGTACGCCTTCACCGCCGGCAGGTCGATGACGAACCCGCTGCCGAACTGCACGGCCGACAGGGCCACCGCGTCACCGCCGTCGAAGTCTTCGACGCGGTAGGTGCCGTCGGGGCGGGGCCTCACGACCTTCAGCTGAAGGCCGCGCGCGAGCAGGGGCACGGTGGTCGAGGGAAACTCGCTCTCGAGGGTGAGCACGGTGCGCACGCCGCGGCGCCAGAAGAGCTCGGCGACGGCGGCGAAGCCGGTCGAGGTCGAGGTCGTGATCGCCACCTCGCTGGTGCGGCTACTCAAGAGACGTGCGAGCCGACCGCGCAGCGCCTCTTTCTGTTCGAGCCAGCGGGGGAAGCCCACATCGGCCTGGGCCTCGGCCTCGCGCAGCACGGCGACGGCGGCGTCGGCGACCGGGGTGGCGAGCGGCGACGACGCTGCGGCGTTCAGGTACGCGAACCGCTTCAGGGCGGGAAACAGGTGTCGCACGCGGAACGTATGCCACACCGGCGTTGTCCTTTTGTCCGCTAACGGCGGCCGGGCGTGCGGTTTGAGTCAGCATCCGGGTGGCAATGGCGCCCGTACCTCCTCGTATTCCCGGCGCGCACGCGGCGGTGCGCGAGTTGCTTTCAGGGTGGAACAAGCATGTGGCGAGCACTGTTTTCGGCGGTTCTGGTGGTGGTGGTGGTCGGGTGCGTCTCGAACGTGGCGGTGCGCCCAGCGCCCCCGCAGCCGCTGTACTTCGCGCTCGAGCTCACCGAAGGCGGCAAGCGCATCGGGGCTCCGAAGCTGCTCGGCTTCTCGGGCAAGAGGGTGATCGCCGAGCGCCGGTCGCCGGGCATGACCGACCCCGACTACCGCATCGTGCTCGAGCCGCGTGAAGAGGGGGCCGGCTATCAGCTCGACCTGCGTCTGAAGCTGCCGAGCGGCGAGCGCCGCGGCGGCGTCACGCTGCTGCACGGCGAAGAGCGCAGCGTGTCGCTCGGCGACGGCACCGAGGCGAAGGTGATGTTGATGCGGGTCGACTCCGACGAGTTTCGTGCGCTGATCTCGACGCCCAACCCGGGTGGCCGCGGGCAGATCTGACGTTATTGAGTGGGCATGGCCCGTAAAAAACGCGTGAGCCCCTTACCCGAGCACTTCGGCACCGTCAGCGCCCGCCTCGTGGTGCACGAGGCCGCGAAGGCGCTCGACTTCTACAAGCGTGCGTTCGGCGCGAGAGAGCTGCGCAAGCGCTTCTTGGGCCCGAAGGGCGAGGTCATCGACGCCGCCATCAAGATTGGCGACACCGCGCTCATGGTCACCGAAGACACCGGCGACGACGCCCCCGCGTTTTCGCCGAAGAGCGCCGGCGGCAAGGTCACCACCATTCTCGCGACGTACTGGCCGAACGTCGACCGCGCGTGGGCTCGCGCGCTGAAGGCCGGCGCCGAGGTCGTCTTTCCGCTCGGCGACCAGTTCTACGGCGAGCGCGGCGGCCGGCTGCGCGACCCCTTCGGCCAGCAGTGGATGATGAGCCAGCGCATCGAGCTCGTGTCGCACGCCGAGATGGTGAAGCGCGCGAAGCAGCTGTACGGGTAGGCGGGCTCATTCGAGTTGATTCGGGTGCGGCGCGACGCGCCGAGGCGACTCTCGAGGGCCCGCACGTGAATGCCCAGCGCGGTGCGCGTGCATCCGCCATCAACTCAATTGAGCGCGGTGACGCAGCTGACTACTCGTCGTCGTTGCCCTTGCGCAGCCCCAGCCGCTTGCGCAGGTCTCTCGCCGCCTGCCGCGACACCTCGACGCTGTGGCCCGAGTGGGTGCGCGCGAAGTAGCCGCCGGTGTCGAGCGGCTCGAGCCGCGCCACCGCCTTCAGGTTCAGCAGCGCCCGCCGGTGCACGCGTTCGAACCGCCCCCTGCCGAGCCGCTCTTCGAGCTCGTTCAGCGAATAGTCGGTGAGGTGCTTCTCGTTGCCCGCGAACACCGTCACCAGCTCGCCCTCGAGCACCGCGTGGCTGATGGAGTCGGGGTCGATCAGCACCACCCCCTGCCGCGTCGTGATCGGCAGCCGGTCGATCTGGAACTTCGACACCACCTCTTGAAACCTCTCGGCGCTGCCGCGCTCGCGCGCCCGGGCCAGCGCCTTCGACAGCCGCGCCGCCTCGACCGGCTTCAGCACGTAGTCGAGCGCTCCGCCGTCGAACGCCTCGAGCGCGTGCTGCCCGTGCGCCGTGCAGAACACCACCTGTGGGCCGTCTTTCGGCCACAGCGCCAGCGCCTCGGTGCCCTTCAGCTTCGGCATCTGAATGTCGAGCAGCACCACGTCGACGCCGCCCTCGCGCACGCGCGTGAGCACCTGATCGCCGTCTTCACACTCACCCACCACCTCGACGTCGGGCATCGCCTTGAGCAGCCGCTGCAGCCGCGAGCGCGCGACCTGCTCGTCGTCTGCGATCAACACCCTCAGTCGTTCGGTCATGTGCTCTCCTCGGGGAGCCACAGCTCGGCCCGCGTTCGGCCATCGTCGGCCGCCTTCACGCTCAGCTTCGCCCGCCCCTCGTACGCGAGCTTGAGCCGTCGCTCGAGCGTCGGCAGCCCGTCGCTGCCTTTGCGCGGGCCCCGGTACGGCCCGGGGTTCTCGATCGAGATGAGCGTGCCGCCGTCTTTCGGCACCACGGCGAGGTTCAGCACGCCGCGGTGGCCCGCTGCCGGCCCGTGCTTCACCGCGTTTTCGGCGAGCGTCAGCAGCGACATCGGCGGCACGCCGCCTTTCGGCAGCGGCTTCACGATCGCCTCTTCGAGGCTGAACAGGCCCTTGTCGCGCAACAGGTGCAGCTCGAAGAGGTCGCGCACCAGCTGCAGCTCGCGCTCCATCGGCCAGCGGCTCTCTTTCACCCCGTCGAGCAGGGTGCGCAGCATCGCGCTCAGCTTCAAGACCGCCTCTTCGGCGACCGCGCCGTCTTGCCGGCACCATTCGGCGATCGCGTTCAGCGTGTTGAACAAGAAGTGCGGGTCGAAGTGTGCGCGCAGCGCGAGCAGCTGCGCTTCTTCTGCGACGCGCGTGAGCGTCTCGACGCGCTGCTCGTAGGCGATGTCGCGCCCGAGCCCCCACCCGCCGACCAGAAACAGGCCGATGCTGACCGCGAGCGACGTGCGGTCACCGAGAAAGTTCGGCCCGATGTCGAGCACGCGCGGTATCGCGACGAGCACCGTGAGCACCACGCCCGCGCCGACCGTCGCGTACATGACCAGCCGCACCGCGCCGTGGCTCA
>JAEUJP010000857.1 GCA_016793725.1 Myxococcaceae bacterium
TTCGACCTCAGTCGGCCTGACCGTCTGCTGGCCTTGCCCGTGCACCGCTCCCGGCTATGGTCACGACACCGATGCGCAGAGCGCTCTTCGTGCTGCTGTCGTTGTGCGGCTGCTACGAGGGCCACCTCGAGCAGGGCCTCACGCTCACGTGCACCGCTGACCGGCATTGCCCGGTCGACCACCGGTGCCAGTGGGGGCGCTGTGCGGTCGAGACCTCACTCGCCGCGGGTACCGTCACGCCCCGGTTCGCGAGGGCGAGCACGACGGTCGTCGCAGCGTTCGACGCGTCGACCCTGAGCGTGCCTCCGACCGTCTACGTCGCCGACACGCTCGGCAATACGCTCGGCCGGTTCAACGCCGGCGCCGCCGGCTTCGAGTGGGTGTCACCTCCCGAGCTCGACGCTGGCGTCGTCGCCGCCGTCGTGCTCGCCGACGTCACGTCCGGCGGCAGGGTATCGCTCGGCCATCTCGTCGGTCACGTGACGCTCGACTACGTCGCCCCGCTCGTCAGCTCGACGGCGCCCGTCATAACCCCGGCCGCCGACAACCCCTTGAGCGCGCCGGTGGCGCTGGGAGGTGGCTCGACGCTCGCGGTCTCGACGTCTGCCGATGAGCCTCTCGCCGACGGGGGCAGGGCGTGGCTCGCGTCGTGCGTCGACGGCGGCGTCGGCGCCGAGCTCGCCGAAGAGGTGCGTGGGCCGAGCCTGCGAACCTTCAGGGGGCAGCTCGACGACGGTGGTGTGCAACCGCAGGGGTGCTACCTCGTGATGGTCGCGCTGCGCGACCTCGCGGGCAACACGACGGTTCAGCCCGTCGGCGAGCTCGTCGTCGACACCCTGCCGCCCGAGCCGCCGCTGCCAGGCGACCGCCGCATCGTCTATCGCCGCGAGCCCGAGGCCAGGTCGTTCACGGTACGGGTGAGCGACGGTGGCCTCGAGCCCGGCAACTTCCTCGTCGTCACCCGCCTGAACGGCACCCAGGTGCTGGGGGTGCTGTCTCCCGACGGCGGCGACACCGTTGCGCTGATGCTCGACGACGCGACCGACCTCAAGGCCGTGATGGTGGCGGCCGCCGACCCGGCGGGAAATCGTTCGACGGCCGTGCTCGTCACCGACGTCGAGTGGGTGGGGTCAGGTCGGCTGTCGCGCGGCGCGGGCCTCGAGCTGATCGGCCGCTCCGCCGACACGCAGGCGCTGCGCCAGGCCGGCGAAGAGGGGCAGACGCCGCCGCCGCTCGACCTCGACGCGGGCGAGCTCGTCGTGAGGCCGAGCGCGAGCTGGCGAACGATCGTCTCGAACGGCTCTCTTCAGACCGCGCCGTCGCAGCGGTACGCCGCCTTCGCGTGCGACGAAGAGCGCCGCACGTGCCTGCTCTTCGGAGGTCAGCGCTCTAGCGGCGCGATCCTCAACGAGACGTGGCGATGGGACGGTGACGGCTGGCGTGAGGTGAACGTCGACCGGGCTGGAGTACCCCGCCCGCGCTTCGACGCGGCGATGGCGTACGACGCGCAGCGGCAGCGCTATGTGCTCGTCGGAGGTGAAGGCCAGCAGGGTGAGGTATTCGACGAGGTGTGGGAATGGAGCGAAGCTGCGGGGCGCTGGTCGAAGAGCAGCGAGCCGTTCGTCACGGGCGTGAAGGAGCACGCGATGACGTACGACTTCGCCCGCCGGCGCGTGCAGCTCTTCGGCGGGGTTGGGGGCGGCCCGGGCGTCGAGATCTTGGGTTTGTGGGAGCGCGACGCGCAGGAGCAGTGGGTGCGACGGGCGCTGACGCAGAGGCCTCGCCAGCGCCACGCGATGGTGTACGACCGTCGCGCCCTGCAGACGCTCGTCATCGGTGGCACCGAAGTCGCTGCAGAAGCGCTCCTGGCATTCGCCTCGCGTGACGGCGCGGCGCTCACGGTAGCGGCAGGCCCAGACCGCGCGGCCCATGGCGCGGCGTACGACCCGGTCTCGGGCCGCGTCTTCGTGGTGCGTGGCTATCGCAAAGGGGACATGCAGCAGCATGCGCTCCCGAGCTGCATGGTGTGGCCAGGTGACGGAGGCCCGTGGAGCGACGCCGCGCTCGATTGTGGCAACTTTGGGTGGGACGCCGGCGAGGCCTGGGCCGTGGCCTCGGTGCAGAGCGACGGCCTCGTGGTGCACGGGGCGACCGACATCGAATCCGCCGCGTCGTCGCTGCTGCTGCCGCTCGATGGCGGCACGAGGCAGCGCAGGGCGAACGCACGCCAGAACCCGCTGGCCCGCCGGGGTCACACGCTGACGCCGTTGGGTGATGACGACGAGCGCCTGGTGCTCATCGCAGGCAGCGGCGCAGGCTCGACGGTGCTCGACGACGCGTCGATGCTCGAGTCGGGAGGCTGGCGCGGCATCAGGGCCGACGCCGTGCTGCAGCCCGTCGAGATGCACGCTGCGGTGCCGGCCCAGCTGGGCGTGCGCGTGTTTGGCCGACTGCCCGATGGGGGCAACTTCGGGGCCCAGTTCAGGGCCGGGGCCGACCCCGCGTGGATCAACCTCCCAAACTGGGGTCTGCCGCGCACCGAGCACGCTGCGACGGCGCGCAACGACGGCGCCTTCACCTTCGGGGGCGTGGTGCTCGAGCCTGACGGAGGGTCGCGCGTCGAGGGCGCGCTCCAGAGGCACGCGGCAGTGGGGCCTTGGGTCGACGTGCCCGTCGGTGTGTCGCCTGCGCCCCGCCGAAGCGCCTCACTGAACACCCTCGGCGACCAGCGGCTCATTTTGTTCGGCGGCTCTTCTCACCCCACCGACTCCGAGCCGCTCGGTGACACGTGGGTCTTCTCGAGCACCGGCTGGGCGCAGCTGGCAGGAGCCGGGCCACCTGCGCGCTTCGGGCATGCGACCGCGGTGGAGCGCGACGGCGGCCTCGTGCTGTTCGGCGGGCGGGTCGAGAATGGCGTCGACAACGAGACCTGGCAGCTGAGCGGTGACGTGTGGTCTCGGGTCCCGATCGCCGACCCTGAAGGTGACTCCGAGCCGTCGGGTCGACTTCACCACGCGATGGCCGCGGCCCGCAGCGTGCTGTTGTTCGGTGGTGGCGTCGTCGCTCGCGAGCCGTTCAACGACACCTGGGAGCTGCAGCGCCACTCGGCCGCGCAGCTCGTGCGCATCGGCCTCGACCAGATCGCGAGCCCGGGCGCGCGACTGCTGCGCGTGAAGGCGAACGTGCGCGCGCGTTCGCCCGATGCCGGCACGACCGCCTCGCTCTGGCACGACGGCGCATTTCGGGAGCTGCCACAGCTCGATGGTGGCGTCGACGAGCTGGTCGTCGACTTCGATGACGCCGATGTGCTGCGTCGAATGTCGCTGGGCTCCGACATCGGCATCGTGGTGCGGCCGCGTGCGCAGTACCCGGCTCAGCCCGAAGTTCGTGTCGGGCCGACGCGCGTCGAGCTGCACTACCGCCTGCAGGAGATACCTTGAAGGTGCTGCTGCTCGTCGTGGCGCTTGCCGCGGCGCCGAAGCGACCACCGGCCCCGTTGCCGTTGCCTGCCGCGCCCGACACGAGCGTGCCGACACAGACGTTGTTCACGAGCGCCCGCGCCGCGCTCGATGCGCTCGAGTACCAGAAGGCGCTCGTGCTCTCGGAGGCGCTCGTGCAGCGCGGCGACGCGACGCCCGAGATGCGGGTCGAGGGCTACTGGGTTCAGGGCCAGGCGATCGCCGTGCTGCGCGACCCGGTCGAGGCCGAGCCCGCCTTTCGCACGCTGATGCGCCTCGAGCCCGGCTTCGAGCCGCGCACCGACCCCGGCCCGAAGATTCTCGCGACGTTTCGCAAGGTGCAGGTCGAAGAGCGTGCGCTCGCCGAGCGCCTCGCGCGAGATGCACGTGCGCGGCTGGTGGCGGGGTTGGCGCTGACGGGTGAGCCACCGGCTCGAGCGCGCGGGGGGCGGCCCTTGAGGTTCTCGTTTCAGCTGAAGGACCCGACCGGCGCCGTCGACGAGGTCGCCGTGCACTACCGGTTCAAGGGCAGCACCGTGCCGTTCTCGGTGCTCGCGCTCACCCGGTCGACCGATGGCCGCTACGAGGGTGAGGTGCCGGGCGAGGTCACCGCGAACGAAGGCGGCGCCACGCTCGACTTCTTCGTGCAGGCGACCGATGGGCTCGGGCCGCTCGTCGCGCGGGGTGACGCCGTCGTGCCGCTGGCCGTCGAGCTGAGCGCGGGCAAGCCGGGCCGTGCGCTGCCGCGCGGCTGGTACCACGGTGCCCTCGCCGCGACGGTGGTGGGTGTCGTCTCGACGCTCGGCCTCGGCGCGGGCGCCTTGTACGCAGACCAGGCACATCGCTCGCTGGGCAAGATGGCCGATGGCGTGCCCGCGAACGAGTGGCAGGCGTCGAGGCTCGCGGCGCAGACCCTCATCGCGGCCGCGATCATCTCGCTCGGGGTGACGGCGGTGCTCTCGGTGGTCACCGTCTTCTTCAAGCTCAACGTCGAAGAGCCCGACTGAAGCGGGCCATTCGGTATGCTGGCCGGCGAACGTGCCCGGCCTGGTGTTCGACAAGTACGAGGTGCTCGAGCGGCTCGCCGCCGGCGGCATGGGCGAGGTGCTGCTCGCGCGCCAGGTCGGCGGGGTCGAAGGGTTCGAGCGGCTCGTCATCTTGAAGACGCTGCTGCCCGAGCTCGCGAGCGACCCCTCGTTCATCAACCAGTTCGTCGACGAGGCGCGCGTCGTCGCGACACTCAGTCACCCGAACGTGGTGTCGGTGTTCGAGGTCGGCGTGTGGGACGGCACGTATTACCTGGCGATGGAGTACATCCCCGGCCCGAACCTCGCGCAGCTGCGCAGCGCCGCGGCGAAAGCGGGGAGGGTGATGCCGTTGGTGCTGTGCGCGCAGATCGGCGCTGACGCGGCGGTGGGGCTCGACCACGCACACAGCGCGAAAGATCTGCGCGGCGGCCGCCTCGGCGTCGTGCACCGCGACATCAGCCCGCAGAACATCATGGTGCGCGTCGACGGCGTCACGAAGGTCGTCGACTTCGGCATCGCCCGCGCCGCGAACCGGGCGTCACGCACCGAGACCGGCATGGTGAAGGGCAAGCTCGGCTACATGCCGCCCGAGCAGCTGACCGGCAAAGAGCTCGACGGCCGCGCAGATCAATATTCGCTCGGCATCACGCTGTGGGAGCTGTGCTGCGGCCGGCCGCTGTTCGCTCACGAGCAGACGAAAGACATCTTCCGCGCGATGCTGACGCGCAAGATTCCCCGCCCGTCTGAGCTGCTCCCCGATTTTCCCCCCGCGCTCGAAGACGTGCTGATGCGCATGCTCGACCGCGAGCCTGACCGGCGCTACCCGCGCTGCCAAGACGTCGCGCAGGCGCTGAACGCGTTCTTGAAGGAGTCGCGCGAGCCACACGACCACGCTGCGATCGCTGCGTTCATCGAAGAGGTGCACGCGTTCGAGCCGCGCAAGGTGACCGAGCCCGTGCCGAACTTCGTGGTCGCGTTCAAGGGCGCCGCGCTCGCGCCGACGACGCCGTCGCCGCAGCGATGGGTGTCTCCCCCGTCGACCGACGTGCAGACCGCGCCCGAGCCGCCGCCCGGGCCGCCACGACGTTGGGCTGGCGTTGCGGCGATCACTTTCGGCGTTCTTGCCGTGCTCGGCGCGGCGGCGTTCTGGTCGTGGCCGGCACCGTCGCCCGAGCCGGTCGTGGTGGTGAAGGTCTCGCCGACGCCCGAGCCGGTGAAGGTCGTTGCGCCCGAGCCCGAAGCTCCGCCCGAGCCGCCCGTGGCGGTCGTCGCGCCGCCCCCGACCGCGCCTGCGCCGGCGCCGCACAAGGTTCGCTCGACGCGCCTGGTTGCGCCGCCGCCAGACGTTGCCCCGTCGGGCGTGGGGCATCTGACCGTGCGCACCAAGCCGTACACGGTGGTGTCGGTAGACGGCGACATCATCGGCTCGACGCCGCTGCTTCGGCCGCTCCCCGCGGGGAAGCACTTCGTGCTGCTGGTGAACAAAGAGAAGGGCATCTCAGAGACGCGGGAGGTGACGGTGGCGGCCGGTGAGATCGTGAAGCTCGATCTCGAGTTCGATCGATGAGGAGCCCCTACGAGGGAGAGAGGGCTCTCATTCGAAGCTGACGCCCGCGCGCGACGCCTGCTCGAAGAAGCCCGGGAAGCTCTTGTCGACGCCCTCGGTGCGATCGAGCACCGCGCTGCATCGCAGCAGGCACGCGAGGCTGATCGCTGCCAGCGTGAGGCGGTGGTCGCCGCGGCACCCGTAGCGGAAGCTCGTCGTCGGTGAGGCCTTGCCGAGCTCGAGCGTCGACCCGCGCAGCTCGGTCTTCGCGCCGACCGCGTACGCGAGCGCCGTGATCGCATCGAGCCGGTCACTCTCTTTGTGCCGCAGGATCTCCACGTTGTGCAGCACGCCGCCGCCGCCCGCCAGCGCCAGCGCCGCGAGCGTAGGCCCCAGGTCGGGCGTGCCCGAGAGATCGGCATCGATCTGCGGCCGGGCGCGCTTCACCTCGATGAGCCCGTCGGTCTCTGCGATCTCGAGGTGGTCGAGCACGGCCCGGTCGGGGTGCTCGCCGGCACCCCGCGCATCGACGACGCCGCCCGACGCCAGCGCGAGCAGCAGCAGGTAACCCATCGACGACCAGTCGGCCGGTACGGGCGGCAGCGAGTGAACCGCCGTGTGTCTCAGCACGCGGATCAGCTGCGGCGTCGTCTCGAGCTCGAAGCCCGCGCGCTGCGCCCAGCGCAGCGTGACGTCGAGGTAGCCGCGGCTCGCCACCGCGCCGACGAGCTCGACCTCACACGGCCGGCCTGCGACCAGCACCGCGTGGCATGCCGCCAGGGTCAGCGCGCTGGCGTACTGGCTGCTCAGCTCACACGCGACCGTGTAGCGCGCGCGTGGCTCGCGACCCTGCACCGCGAGTGGCCAGCCGCCCGGCTCGAGACCGAGCGCCTCGAACAGCGGCCCGTGCGGCCGCTCGGCGAGCCGCTGCGTGCCCGTGAACACCGAGCGCCCCGGCATCGAGGCCGCGAGCGCGAGCAAGATGCGAAACGGAGCGGCTCCGTCGCCGCAGTCGATGGGCTGGTCGGTGCCGAGTCGCTCGAGCCCGCCGGCCAGCCGCGTCACGTCGGTCGGCCACGCGTGCAGCTTCGGCTGGGGCAGCCCCGTCATCCACGCGAGCGTCAGCGCCCGCGTGGCGTCGCTCTTCGACGGCGGCGGCGTCAGCAGCGCCGGCTTCAGCTTCGTCGCGTTGACGATCACTTCGAGCTCCACGGCTGCGCGTCGCGAACGGGTCTTCGGTGGGCTGATGTACAGCCTTCGACGAACCGGGCTCTGCTTCCGGTCGACGGACAGTCGTCCACATCCGGCTGGGCCGGACGACTGTCCGTCGTCCGCGTTCGAGGGTCGACCCCGCGAACGCTGTACAAGTGTGCGTTCAGATCGCTCACGCGCGCCTTCTCGGGCGTGCCGTCAGCTCGACCCACCGTACGTGTGCGCGCCCCGGCCCGTCGAGCAGCACCATGTTCGCACCAGTCGTACTCGCGCCCTTCTTGTCGCCGGCGAGCGCCTGCGTCAGGCCCGGCCGCTTCAGCAGCGCGGCGAGCCGCGACCTCGGCGGCGCACCGAGCCGCTTCAGCACGTCTTCCACCTCGCGCGTGAGGCCCGGCGGCGCGTCACCGAGCGCCAGCGCGTGCAGCATGCCGAGCGCCACCGCGTCGCCGTGCGCGAGGCGAAACTTCGTCACCGACTCGAACGCATGCCCGAACGTGTGCCCGAAGTTCAGCACGCGGCGCACGCCGCCCGAATCGTACGGGTCTTGCGCGCAGATCCGCTCCTTCTGCGCCCTGGCGCGCTTCACGAGCTCGTTCGGCGGGCCGTGTCGCCAGCGTTCGAGCGCGCGCGCGTCGAAGCACACGGCCATCTTGAACGCCTCGATGTGACCTTGCCGGTGCTGGTCCGGAGTCAGCGTCTGCCACAGCTCGGGGCACAGCCACGCCGAGTCTGCGTAGTGGAACACGCCCCACGCGTTCTTCAGCCAGCCGACGTGCACCGCGCCCTTGCCCCCGACGCTCGAGTCGACCGCCGCGAGCAGCGTGGTCGGCACGTGAATCAGCGGCACGCCCCGGCGAATGAGGTGCGCGAGCACCGTGCCGAGGTCGCCGACCGTGCCGCCGCCGATGACGAGCAGCGCGCGCGTCGAAGCGGGCACCTGCTTCGCGAGCTTCGTCAGCATCGAGAGCGACTTCGTCTTCTCGCCCGCTGGCACCGCGACGATCGGCGTGCCCTTCAGCACCCGGCGAATTTTGGGGTGCAGCTTCAGCACCCGCTCGTCGGCGACGCAGAGCGCGTTGCTCGGCAGCGCCTTCGCGCACGTCTCGAACGGCCCCCAGACGTCGTGGCACCTGCGATGCCCGCCTGGCGCTCTGATACCGGGGCTCATGGTCGATGTGGGTGCGCGAGCATCGACAGCCTCGCGTCGGCCAGCGTGAGTGACACCATCGCTTCGACGATCGGCACCGCGCGCGGCAGCACACATGGGTCATGGCGCCCGTTCAGCGCGTGCTCGCGCAGCGTCGACGGCGGCTTGAACAGCACGCGCAGCTCGAGCGGCTGCCCGTTCGAGAGCCCACCCTGAATGCCGCCCCACGAGCGCGGGTCGGCGTGAAACTGCGAGCCGTTCAGCTCGAGGTCGCCCGCGCCGATGATGACGCCCGCCACCGCGGGAATGCTCGTCAGCGCCGCGCTCAGCGTCGCCTTCAGCTTGCCGAACACCGGCTCACCGAGCCCGACCGGTAGACCCGTGATGCGCACGTCGACGGCTCCGCCGAGCGAGTCGCCTGCGTCGCGCGCCTTCGTGATCGCCTCGGCCATCGCCACCGACACCTTCGGGTCGGGGCAGCGCGTCGGGTGCACGTCGACCTGCGCCCGCGTGAGGCTCGCCTCAGGTGCGCCGCACTCGAGCGCGCCGACCTTCGCCACCCACGCCACCGTGCGCACCTCGGGCAGCTCGCGCGCGAGAAACGCCTCGGCCACCGCCGCGGCCATCACGCGGCTCACCGTCTCGCGCGCCGACGTACGGCCGCCGCCGCGCGGGTCGCGGTGCCCAAACCGCGTGCGCCAGGTGAAGTCGGCATGGCCAGGCCGGTCTTCGGTGCGCAGCGTCTGATAGTCCTGCGAGCGCGCGTCGACGTTGCGCACCAGCATCGCGATGGGCGTGCCGAGCGTCTTGCCTTCGTACACACCCGAGAGCACCTCGACCTGGTCGGGCTCCTTGCGCGGCGTCGTCAGCGCCGACTGCCCCGGCCTTCTGCGGTCGAGCGCGGCTTGAACGTGCGCCGGGTCGAGCGCGACGCCGGCCGGGCAGCCGTCGACGACGGCACCGAGCGCGGGCCCGTGGCTCTCGCCGAACGTGGTGACACGAAAGAGGGTGCCGAACGTGTTCATGAGGCCTCCCACCAGAGCCGGCGCTGTGCCCGCGCCTGAGCGATGAACCAGGTGTGGCCGGCGCGCACCGGCGTGCCGCCGAGCACCCGAATGCGACCGGCAATTCGTGTCGCCGGCGCGCCATACGCGATGACGAAGACGCGCGCGCCATCGAGCCGCAGCGCCGCCGGAGCCGAGACGTGGGCCGGCCACGTCCAGAAGACGTCGCCCGATACGCGCGTGACCTCGGCGGCCTTCAGCACTGCGCGCGCGCCGGCCCTGCGCAGCGCCCACGCGGCGCCTCCGTCGCCGAGCACCGTGAAGTCTCGAGCGCCGTGGCGCTTCACGACCGCGCGAGCGCCGTCGACGTCGGTGTTGTACGTCGCCCAGCCGGTCGGCCGGCGCACCAGCGTGTTGACCGCATCGTCACCGAAGGCACGCTTGAACGGCGCCGTGATTGCGAAGCCGCGGTAGTGGTCGCGCAGGGCGTCGACGAGCTCGCGCACTGGCGCGTCAGGCGGCAGGTCCCACCGGTCGAACGGCTGCGCGTGCAGTCGGGGCGAGCGCGCGTGGGCGATCTGATGGCCGATGATCGCGAGGCGCGGGCCGGGTGCGTCGCCCGCGCGAACCGCATCGGCCATCAGGCGCTGACCCGGCGCCGACGCCGTGGTGGCGTCGAGCGCCAGGTAGTCGAACGCGTTGCGCCGCGCCAGAATGGCCCGCCAGGGCAGGGCGCAGTCGCCCGTCGCGAGCACCGTCACGCGGCCCTCGCCGAACCGCGCGACGAGGCGCGCTTGCGTCTCGAGCAGGCGCGCGCCCGACGTCGGGTCACCCAGCGGCTCGACGTGCTTGAGGTACCGCGCCGTGCAGCCTGCCCAGTGCCGCTCGGCCTCTTCTGGGGTCAGCGGTCGCTCGAAGTGCACCGAGGCGATCTCACCCCCCGCGCGGTCTTCCCACTGGCCTCGCACGCCGAAGCCCTGGCCGCCGCGGTGCGCGAGCAGCAGCGGCAGCGGGCCGGGTTCTGCCGTTTCGGTCAGGTCGTCGCGGACCTCGAGGGCGTCGGCTCCGTGCGCCTTCGCGCGCGCCGCGAACGTCGCTGCGTCTGCGCCGCGGGGCAGGGTGACGACACGAACGCTCATTCGAGCCTCTTGAGCAGAGCGGCCAGCGGCACGGTTCGCACCCGGCCGTGCAGCACCTCACGCTCTTCGAAGACGCTCGCGATCTCTTCTTCGAGCGAGACGTTCGGCTTCAGGCGCGGCCGGGTCGTGTCGGCCCTCATGCGCTCGGCGTAGGTCTCGAACGTGATCGGCACCTGCACCGCCGTGTGGCCTTCGAGCAGATCGCCGTGGTGCGAGAGGAAGCCGCCGCCCGCCGAGACGACCGCCTCGCCCGGCACCGCCACGAACGCGCGGCGCTCGGCCCGACGGAACTCGAGCTGAGAGCTCTCGAAGAGCGCGCGACCCAGGGCCGCATCGAGCTCGACCGCCGGCCTGCGCAGCCGCTCGGCCACGGGCAACAGCAGCCGCGACTTGCCGGCGCCGCGGTGCCCGACCAGCACGACGTGCCCACGGAGCGGGCACGGTGCCGCCTCGGCGACATCGCGCGTCAGCGACTCACGCAGCCGCGGGTCGACGAGCTCAAGCCACCACGCCGGTGTAGACATGAACCGTTCCGAACGTGAGCGACTGGTCGCGAATGTCCGCGAAGACGCCGGCCTTCTTCATCAGGTCGGTGAACCCGTCGCCGCTGGGAAACGCCGCCGCCGTGCGGTCGAGGTACTGGTACGCGTCGCGCTTGCCGCTGATGAGCCCGCCCACGAACGGCAGCACGTACGTGCTGTAGAAGCGAAAGAGGGCGCCGAACAGGCCGCGAGGCTGACCGAACTCGAGCACCACCACACGCCCGCCCGGCCGCACCACGCGCCCCATCTCGCGCAGGCACTTCACCGGGTCGTCGACGTTGCGAATGCCGAACGCGATCGACGCGACGTCGAAGAGCCTGTCGCCGTACGGCAGGTGCTGCGCGTCGGCCTGCGCGAACTCGATCTCGAGGCCCGCCGCCGCCGCCTTGGGCGGCGCCAGCTCGAGCATCTCGGCGCAGAAGTCGGTGCCGACCACGCGGCCGCTGGTGCCGACCGTGCGCTTGAAGGCGAGCGCGAGGTCGCCGGTGCCCGTCGCGCAGTCGAGCACCTTGCTGCCCGCCGTCGCCTGCGAGGCCTTCACGGCCGCGCGGCGCCAGAGCTGGTGCGTGCCGAGGCTGAGCACCCCGTTCGCGAGGTCGTACTTCGGCGCGATCTGGCTGAACATCTGCTGAACCTGCTCGCTCATCGTGCACCTCGGGTGCCCGATGAGCGGCGACCGCCCTGAGCGGAACGCGCAGCGTGAAGTCGAAGGGTCATCGGGCCTCCAGGAGCGCCGGCACGGCGGCCACCGCGCGCGGCGTGAACGACACCGTCCGCCCGACCGCGAGCGCCACGGGCTGCAGCTTCTGCATCAAGCTCTCGAAGCCGCTCGGCGTCAGCGCCTGCGCGCCGTCGCACAGCGCCTGCTCGGGCAGCGGGTGCACCTCGACCATGATGCCGTCTGCCCCCGCTGCGACCGCCGCCAGCGCCATCGGCGTCACCAGCTCACGAATGCCGGTCGCGTGGCTCGGGTCGACGATGATCGGCAGGTCAGACCGGGTTCGCGCGTAGGCGACCGCAGCCAGGTCGAGCGTGAACCGCATCTCGGCTCCGAACGTGCGAATGCCACGCTCGCAGAGAATGACGCTTTCGTTGCCGCCGTCGAGCAGGTAGTCGGCGGCACGCAGCCACTCGTCGACCGTCGCCGCGAAGCCACGCTTGAGCAGCACCGGCCGGCGAGCGCGCGCCAGCTCTTTCAAGAGCGAGAAGTTCTGCATGTTGCGAGCGCCGACCTGCAGCAGGTCGACCCGCTCTGCCATCTGGGCGATCTGCGAGGCGTCCATCACCTCGCTCACGATCGGCAGCGCGTGCCGCCGGCCGACCTCGGCGAGCAGCTCGACCCCTTCTTCGCCCAGCCCCTGAAAGGTGCGCGGGCTCGTGCGCGGCTTGTGCGCGCCGCCGCGCAGCAGGTGGGCGCCCGACGACTTGACCGCCGTTGCCGCCCGCTCGAGCAGCTCGCGGCTCTCGATGGCGCAGGGGCCCGCGATCACCGCGAGCTGGCTGCCGCCGAACGTCACGTCGCCAACCCGCACCTTCCGCGTGGCTTTCATGATTCGAATCTTTTACACAGTTGCAAAATATCTGCAAGTGGCGCTACAAGGGCTGTGTATGGTCGAGCCGATGCTCGCGTGGGTCGCAGGTGGCCAGGCGCAGGTCGGCTGGGGCATTGCCGATGAGCGCCTCGGTGACTCGATCGAGCTCGTCGCCGAGCTGGCGGCAGGCCGGCACGGGCCAGGGCCGTGGTTCGGCGCGGTCTCGTTCTCGGGCCGCGCGGCGCGCTTCGTTCGCCCCGAGAAGCTCGAGACGGTCGAGTGGGGCCAGGCGGCAGCTGCGCGTCTGCCGCCGGCGCCGCGCACGATGAGCGAACACTGGCGGGGGCTCGTCGAGACCGCCACGCAGCGCATCGCGGCGGGCGAGCTCGAGAAGGTCGTCGTCGCTCGCGTGCACGAGCAGCCGGCGCCGAAGAGCGCGTGGGAGGCCTTTCGTTCGCTGCCGCCCGCCGCCCGCTCGTACTTCTTGCGCTTCGACGGCGCGTTCTTCGGCGCGACCCCCGAGACGCTGCTGCGCTGGAGCGACGGCGTCGTCGAGATCGACGCGCTCGCCGGCTCTGCGGCGCCGGGGGGCACGTTCGGCGAGAAGGAGCGCCGCGAGCACGCCCACGTCGTGCGCGACGTCGAGCGCGCCCTCGAGGGCTACGCGATCGAGCGCCCGGCGCAGCCGCTCGTGATGGAGCTGCCCTACGTTCGCCACCTCCACACGCCCGTGCGCGCACGCGCGGCCGACTTCGCGCCCGTGCTGCGGCGGCTCTTTCCCACGTCGGCCGTCGCGGGTGCCCCTCGCGAGAAGGCGCTCGAGTTCATCTCGCGGCACGAAGGGGTCGAGCGCGACTGGTACGCGGGCGCCGTCGGCCGCGTCAGCCCCGGTGAGGTCGACCTCGCGGTCGCGCTGCGCTGCTGCTTCGTGCACAGCCGCATCGCGCACGTGTTCGCGGGCGCCGGCATCGTCGCGGGCTCCGACGCCCAGGCCGAGTGGGAAGAGACCGAGCGAAAGATGACGCCCGTGCTGTCGGCGCTGCGAGGCGCGACGTGACCGGGCCCCAGCTCACCTATGCCTGGGCCGCGACGCTCGCCGACCTGCTGGTGCGCGCCGGCGTGAAGCACGTCGCCGTGTGCCCCGGCTCGCGCTCGGCGCCGCTCGCGCTCGCGTTCGCCGAGCGACGCGAGCTGAAGCTCTGGCCGCTTCCCGACGAGCGCAGCGCCGCGTTCTTCGCGCTCGGCGTCGGCATGGCGACCGCCACGCCGGCGGCGGTCGTCGTCACGTCGGGCACCGCCGGCGCCAACGCCTACCCCGCCGTCATCGAAGCGGCCATGGCCCACGTGCCGCTCGTCGTCATCACGGCGAACCGGCCGCCCGAGCTGCACGGCTTCGGGGCGCTGCAGACCATCGAGCAGCACCGCCTGTTCGGCGGCTACGCGCAGTTCGTGCCGCTCGCCGTGCCCGAGGCCGCAACCGCTCCACACCTGCGCGCCACCGTCGCGCGCGCTCTCGCCGCCGGCGGGGTCCTTCATGTCGACGTGCCCTTCCGCGAGCCGCTCGCGCTGCCGCCGG
Source organism: Myxococcaceae bacterium (assembly GCA_016793725.1). Classification (GTDB taxonomy): domain Bacteria; phylum Myxococcota; class Myxococcia; order Myxococcales; family Myxococcaceae; genus Xiheicaenimonas; species Xiheicaenimonas phototrophica. Next base: position 14,185 of record JAEUJP010000857.1, read on the forward strand.
GTGACGCCATGCCGGCGCCGTTCGCGGGCAGCGAGCACTTCGCCGTCACCAGGCCCGCGCTGCCCGACGTCGCCGCCGCCGCGCAGCTGCTCGCTTCGCGCACCGTCATCGTCGCCGGCCCGGGCCGCTACGTGCCGCAGGTCGCCGCGCTCGCCGAGAAGCTGGGCGCGCCCATCTTCGCCGAGGCCTCGTCGGGCTACCGCTTCGGCGAGGGCAGCAAGTACGCGGTCGCTCACTACGACGCGCTGTTGCGCGCCGAGGCCGGTGAGAAGCCGCAGCTCGTCATTCGCGTCGGCGGCCCGCTCACCACCCGCACGCTGCAGGCATTCGCCGATGTGTGCCCCGTGCTGGTCATCGCCGAGCCCGGCCGGGTGTGCGACCCGAACCACGCCGCGCGCTGCGTGCTCGAGGGTGACACCGCGCTCATCGCAGACGCTCTCGCCGCGCGCGCGCCCGCCGCCGACACCTCGTTCCTCACCCGCTGGCTCGAGCTCGACGCCCGCGCCGCCGCAGCGATCGACGGCACCCTCGAGGGCGAGCCTGCGTTCGCGCGCGCGCTCGTCGCCGCGCTGCCCCCCGACGCCAACCTCATGCTGTCGAACAGCATGCCGATTCGTGACGTCGACGCGTTCGCTTCGCGGTCGGCGCGGCACCTGAACGTCTTCAGCTCGCGCGGCGCGAGCGGCATCGACGGGGTCACGTCGACCGCGTTCGGCATCGCCGCCGCCACGGGCAAGAAGACGGCGCTGCTCATCGGCGACACCGCGCTGCTGCACGACCTCGGCGGGCTCGTGTGGGGCGCGCGGCTGAAGGTCTCGCTCTGCGTCGCGGCGGTGAACAACGACGGCGGCCGCATCTTCGAGTTTCTGCCCGTCGCGCAGTCGACGTCGAGCCTCGCCGAGCTGTTCGTGATGCCGCCGAACGTCGAGCTGCGGCACGCCGCGGCCGTCGCGGGCGCCAGTTGGCACACGACGAGAGACACGGCCGGCCTCGAGCGCGCCGTGCGCGATGCGCTCGAAGGCGGCGTGCACCTCGTCGAGGCCGACGCGCGCGGTCGCGACGTCGCCGAAGACCACCGCAGGGCCTGGGCGCTGGTGAGAGAGGCCACGCGATGAGCGTGCTCCTGCTCCACGGCTTCACGCGCGACGGCTCGATGTGGCGGCCGCTGCTCGACGGCACGGCGCCGAACCTGCCCGGCCACGCCGGTGCGGCTGCGCCGGTGGGCGGCTTCGAAGGTGTCGTCGACGCGCTCGCGGGGCTGTTGCCCGCACCGTTCGGGGTGGCCGGCTACTCGATGGGTGCACGCCTGGCCCTGTGCCTCGCGATTCGCCACCCGTCGCGCGTCTCGTGGCTCGTGCTCGACGGCGCCACCCTGGGCCTCGCGACCGAAGCCGAGCGCGCCGAGCGCCGCGCCCGCGACGCGACGTGGGCGACGCTGCTGCGAGAGCGCGGCATCGAGGCGTTCTCGGCCGCGTGGGCCGCGCAGCCGCTGTTCGGCGGAGCGCCCGAGGCCCCCGAACGAAAGCGTCACGACCCGCTCGCGCTCGCGGCTGCGCTCGAGGTGCTCGGCAAGGGCTCGATGCCGTGGCTCGGCGACGGTGCGGCGAAGGTGCGCTGCCCGGTGCTGCTCGTCAACGGCTCGCGCGACGAGCGGGGGCTCGCCGAGGCCGCGCGCGTCGCGAAGGCGATACCGCACGCGCGCACGTGCCTCGTGCCCGGCCACCACGCCGCGCACCTCGAAGCGCCCGACGCCTGGCGCGCCCGCGTTCACCCGTTTCTCGAAGGCCAACTCCTGGAGGCAACCGCATGAAGCTCGAATGGAAGCAGGTTCAACCCTACGGCGACATTCGCCACGAAAAGCTCGACGGCATCGCGAAGATCACGATCAACCGGCCCGAGGTTCGCAACGCGTTCAGGCCGCAGACGCTGATCGAGCTCTCGAAGGCGTTCGAAGCGGCGCGAGAAGACCCCGAGACGGGCGTCATCGTTCTCACGGGTGAAGGGCAGCACGCGTTCTGCTCGGGCGGCGACCAGCGCATTCGAGGCACCGCCGGCTACGTCGGTGACGACGGCGTGCCGCGCCTCAACGTGCTCGACCTGCAGAAGCAGATTCGCTCGCTGCCGAAGCCGGTCGTCGCGATGGTCGCGGGCTACGCGATCGGCGGCGGCCACGTGCTGCACGTCGTGTGCGATCTCACCATCGCGGCCGACAACGCGCGCTTCGGCCAGACGGGCCCGAAGGTCGGCAGCTTCGACGGCGGCTTCGGCTCGTCGTTTCTCGCGTCGATCGTCGGCCAGAAGAAGGCGCGCGAGATCTGGTTTCTCTGCCGTCAGTACGACGCGAAGCAGGCGCTCGAGATGGGCCTCGTGAACGCCGTGGTGCCGCTCGACAAGCTCGAAGAAGAGACCGTCAGCTGGTGCCGCGAGATGCTGAGCATGAGCCCGCTCGCGCTGCGCCTGCTCAAGGCCAGCTTCAACGCCGGCCTCGACGGCCAGGCGGGCATTCAGGAGCTCGCCGGCAACGCGACGCTGCTCTACTACATGACCGAAGAGGCGAAGGAGGGGAAGGAAGCCTTCCTCAACCGCCGCAAGCCCGACTTCAAGCGGTTCAAGAGGCTGCCGTGAGCCTCAGTGCCTGGCTCATGGCCACGCGGCCGAAGACGTTGACTGCCGCCGCGGTGCCGGTGGCGGTCGGGTCGGCGTGCGCCGCGCGAGCCGGGCACTTCGAGCCCGTGACCGCGCTGGCCGCGCTCGCGGGCGCGTTCTTCATTCAGGTCGGCACGAACCTCACGAACGACTACTACGACTTCGTGAAGGGGGCCGACGACGCCGACCGGCTGGGGCCCAAGCGCGTGACGCAGTCGGGGCTGATCGCGCCGAAGGTGGTGCTCTCGGCGGCGCTCATCTCGTTCGCGCTCGCGGCCGTGTGCGGCATTCACCTGATTCAGGTGGGCGGCTGGCCGGTGCTGGCCATCGGCGTGGCCTCGGTCGCGGCCGGGTACATGTACACGGGCGGGCCGTACCCGCTCGCGTACCACGGGCTCGGCGACCCGTTCGTGTTCGTGTTCTTCGGCCCCGTCGCGGTCGTCGGCACGTACTGGGTGCAGGTCGGCCGGGTCGACCTCTTGCCCGTGCTCGCGTCGGTGCCGGTCGGGCTGCTCGGCACGGCCCTGCTCGTCGTGAACAACCTGCGCGACATTCCCACCGACACCCGCGCGGGCAAGCGCACGCTCGCGGTGAAGCTGGGCGAGCGCTTCACCCGCGTGCAGTACGCCGCGCTGCTCGTCATCTCGTTCGTGTGGCCAGTGCTGCTCGCCGTGCTCGCGAACAGCCCCGCGGCGCTGGTGATGTGGCTCGCGGTGCCGCTCGCGCTCGCGCCGTGGCGCACGGTGATGGGCGAGAAGGGCGCCGCGCTGAACGGGGCGCTCGCGCAGACCGCGCGCCTGCACGCCGTCAGCGGCGCGCTGCTCACGGTCGGCCTGTGGAGGCTCGGGTGACGCTCGAGATCGTGCCGGTGCGGTTGCCGCTGAAGCGGCCGTTCGTCACTGCGGCGGGCACGATCGACGTGCGCGAGGGCTTTCTCGTGCGCGATGGTGACGGCGTCGGCGAAGCGATGCCGCTGCCCAGCGCAGGCACCGAGACGTTGGGTGAATGCCGTGTCGCGCTCGAGGCCGTGCGCGACGGCGGCGAGCTGCCGTCGGGCGCACCGTGTGCCGCGTTCGCGATCGAGACCGCGCGGCTCGACGCCGAGGCGAAGCGCCGCGGCGTGCCGCTCGCGAAGCTGCTCGACGCCGCGCCGCGCACCAGCGTGCCGGTGAACGCGGTCGTCGACGGCGACGACGTGCCGGCGGGGTTCGCGTCGTACAAGCTCAAGGTCGGCACG
>JAEUJP010000002.1 GCA_016793725.1 Myxococcaceae bacterium
CGCCGTAACGGCGAGCGCCCTGAAAGCCATCTTCATGTTCATCGTACCCACTTGTCGTTTGGCGCCCTGATTGGCGCGGCGGCAGCCAGAGCAACGTGCGCGCCAACCTCGCCGGCGCCAACCGACGCGGGGTTGCGCGCCGCGCAGGTCAAGCCGCGGTTGACAGCATGCGCGCTGAAGTCGCAGCGAAGGCGAGCCCTCTGAACGTCGACGTTTCGTGCGACGAACCCTCGATGACCCAGGTGAGGCTGCGGCCCCCAAGATGACGACACCGGCCAGGTCGTCCCGCTCAGCACAGCTGACCTGCGCTATGCGCTGACCCGATGATTCACCTCGACGGCCCGCACCTCGTCGACGAGCACGGCCGCACCCTGCTCCTGCGCGGCGTGAACCTCGGCGGCAGCTCGAAGCTCCCGCTGTCAGGCGACAGCTTCGTCGGCCGCCCCTTTCCCCTCGCCGACGCCGACGAACACTTCGAGCGCCTGAAGTCGTGGGGCCTCACCACCCTACGCCTGCTCACCACCTGGGAGGCCGTCGAGCACGCAGGCCCCGGCCGCTACGACATGGGGTACCTCGACTACCTCGAAGCCCTCACCGCGAGAGCCCACGCGCTCGGCTTCGACGTGTTCTTGGACTTTCACCAAGACTGCTGGAGCCGCTTCTCAGGCGGCGACGGAGCCCCCAGGTGGACGCTCGAAGACGCCGGCTTCGTCGTCGAGCACCTGCACGAGACCGGCGCCGCCTTTCTCGAGTCGCAGCACGACGGGCCCCTGCCGCGCATGATCTGGCCCACCAACCTCGGCAAGCTCGCCAGCGCCACGATGTTCACCCTCTTCTTCGGCGGCGACACCTTCGCCCCGAAGACGAAGCTGCAGCGCCACCTGCAAGACCACTTCTTCGGCGCCGTGAAGCAGGTGCTGCAGCGCGTCGGGAAGTACGTGTTCGCCGTCGACCTGCTCAACGAGCCGTCGCCCGGCTACATCGGCAACACCAACCTCGAGCAGCCCTTCGCCCCCGTCGAGGTCGGCGCCATGCCCTCACCGCTCGAGTCGTTCAGGCTCGGCATGGGCGAGAGCCTCGACATCAACGTCTACCGCCGCGGCTGGCTCGGCCCGCGGGTCGTGAAGAAGCAGCGGCTCAACCCGCACGCCAAGAAGGCCTGGCGCGACCGCTGCGTCTGGCTCGACCACGGCGTGTGGAGCCCCGACGGCCGACTCGAGCAGCCGAACCACTTCGCCGGCGATTTCGCGAACGACTTCTACGCGCCGTTTCTCCGCGCAGCTCAGAAACACCTCGACGGAAAAGCACTCTGCATCGAGACCGAGCCCTTTCACGAGGGCCCCTCATGGTCGGGCCCCGGCATCTGGGCCCCGCACTGGTACGACGGCTTCGCCCTCTTCTTTCAAGACCACCGCTCGTGGCTCGCCGCCGACGCGTTCACGCAGAAGCCGGTCTTTGGGCGCAGCCGCATTCGGAAGAGCTTCGCCGCCCAGCTCGGCCGCCTCGCCGCCGCCGCCGAGCAGCGAAACCTGCCGCTCATCGTCGGCGAGCTGGGCGTGCCCGGCCACCTCCCACCCGCCGCGATGGACAGGACGCTCACCGCCGTCGAAGACGCCCGCGTCTCGGCCACGCTGTGGAACTACACCGCCGACCACACCGCCGCGAAAGGCGACGGGTGGAACGGTGAAGACTTCTCGATCTTCTCTCGCGAGGCGCCTCGACCCATCGACGCCGTCGCCCGCCCATACCCTCGCGCCATCGCCGGTCGTCTCGTGCGCTACGGCTTCGACCTCAAGACCCGCCGCTTCGAGCTCGAGCTCGACGCCGCCGACGGCGTCACCGACATCTTCGTGCCGCCCCACCACTACGCGAGCGGCATCGAGGTGACCGCCGACGGCGCCACCACCTACGAGCCCCCCTGGCTCCGCTGGCGGGCCTCAGGTCATGCAATCTTGAACCTTTGCAGCGTTACCCGCCGGTAACCTTGACGGGAGGGCTCCTCGTTCGCACGTCAAGGCACCACAAACATTCCGCACACCTGCAACCGATCAGGGGTTGGCGCATCAGACCAGAGCGGTACATTCCCCTCCCTCCATCATGAATCGTCTCTCACTCCTTATTACCTTGTGCTCCGCCGCCCTCCCCGCGGCCGCCCAAGACACCATCGCCCTGACGTTGGGCGACGCCCGCGAGAAGGCCACCGCGCACGCCATCGAAGCCCGCCTCGCCAAGACGCGCATCGGCGAGGCCGAGGCGACCCGCGTCGGCGCAGGTGTCTGGCTCCCCGTGAACCCGATGGTCAACTTCGACGCCCGCCACGGCGGCTCGTTCGGGCCGGGCTACGGCGGCGCCGTGAACGTGATGTTCGACGGCTTCGGCGCCCCGCAGGCCCGCGTGCGCGAGGCCGACCTGCGCGTCGACACCGCCGAGGCCGAGGCCGACAAGTCGAAGCTCGAGTCGCGCCTCGCCGCGACGTCGTCGTACGTGGCCACCGCCCTCGCCCGCCTCGAAATGGAGCACGCAAGAGAGAGCATCGCCCTCGCCGAGCGCCTCGTTCGCGCCGCCCGCGAGCGCCAGACCGCCGGAGCCGGCAGCGCCGTCGACGTCACCTCGGCCGAGGCCGAGCTCGCCGAGCGCAAGGCACAGCTCCACGCGGCCATCGCCACCGAGACGCTCGAGCAGATGGGCCTGCGCGCGAACGTGGGCCTGTATTCGATCAGCGGCACCCTCGCGCTGACCTCGGCCATCGAGCTGCCCGCGTCGGCGCCCGAGGTCGCGACGATGCTCGCCACCGCGCGCGAAAAGATGCCCGACCTGAAGGTGAGTCAGGCGCGGCTCGCCCTGCTCGACGCTGCCGACGAGCGGCTCAGCCGCGAGGCGCTGCCGAAGCTCGGGGCCTATGCGGGCGTCGACAGCGCTCCGGCGTCGCCCATCTTCGGCATTCTCGGGGTTCAGCTCGAGCTGCCCATCGCCCAGCGCAACCAGGGGCGCCGCGCCGTCAACGCGGCCGAGCAGCGCACCGAGCGCGAGCGGCTCGAGTACATCAACCAGCTGCTCGAGCTGCAGCTCAGCCACCGGCGCGAGGCGCACGAAGCGGCGCGCAGTGAGCTCGAGGTGATTGTGGGCAGCGGCATACCGAACGCGGCCGAGCGCCTGCGCCTGGTGGAAGAAGGCTGGCGCGCCGGCCGTTTCGACGTCTTCAAGGTGACGACGGCCGCAAACGATCTCGTGCGGCTCAAGACCACCCGCATCGATGCGCTGCGGCGAATCTGGGGTGAACGTTTGGCGCTCGAAAGATTGATCGGAGGCTGGGTCGATGGACAGTAGAGAAAACACGATGGTCGGGCCCCCACCCAAGGTGGAGTCACCCGTCGCGGTGCCTTCAAAGGCCCCGAAAGGCAGGGGCATCATCATCGGCGCTGTGGCGCTGGTGGTGGTCGGGCTCGCGGCGTTCTTCCTCACGCGCGGGTCGAAGGCCGACGCGAACGCCGCGGGGCCGGGCAACGATGCGCCGGTCATCGACGGGCAGTTCATTCGCTACAGCGACGCGTTTGCGACGCGTGCGGGCATCACGACCGAGGCGGTGCGCGTCGAGTCGCTCTCGCCGATCGTCACGGTGACGGGCACGATGAAGTACGACCCGCGGCGCTTCGCCGCGATCGGCGCGCGCATCACCGGCCGCGTGAAGAAGCTGCACAAGGTCGTCGGCGACAAGGTGAAGGCGAAAGAGCCGGTCGCCGAGCTCGAGAGCGCCGAGCTGGGCCGCGCCGAGGCCGCGGTGCTGTCGGCGCGCGCGAAAGAGAAGGCCGCCGAGGCCGACATGAAGCGCGAGCGCCGGCTGGCCGACGCGCACATCAGCCCCGAGCGCGACGCCGAAGCGTCGGCGGCGACGTACGAAGCCGCCCGAGCCGATCGCATCGCTGCCGAGCGCGCGGTCGAAGCGCTGGGCGGCGACCTCGACAACGACATCGGCATCATGACGCTGCGCGCGCCGATCGACGGCCGCGTGGTGGCGCTCGAGGCCGCGCGCGGTCAGACGCTCGAGACGTCAGACACCATCTACCAGGTGGCCGACCTGTCGGTGCTGTGGGTCGAGCTCACGGTCTACGAGCGCGACATCTCGGCGATTCGGGTGGGCGACAAGGTCGACCTGACGCCGCAGACGGGCGCGCCCGTCTCGATCACCGGCGTCGTCGAGTACGTCGGCGACGTCATCGACCCCGACACCCACGCGGCGCACGTGCGCGTGGTGGTGCCGAACGAGCCGCAGACCTTGCGCCCCGGCCAGTCGGTGGTGGCGCGCATCGCGACGACGGGGCCTGCGACGAGCGCGCTGAGCGTGCCGAAGGCGGCGCTGACGCGCGTCGACGGCAAGCCGACGGTGTTCATCTCGCACGACAAGAACACGGTCGAGCCGCGCATCGTTCAGGTGGGCGCCGAAGACGCCGAGCGCGTCGCGGTGCTGCAGGGGCTCAAAGACGGCGATCAGATCGTGCTGAAGGGCATGTTCGCCCTCAAGTCCGAGATCTACCGGTAGTTCGAGGTCACCATGCTCGAGAAGCTCGTACACGCCTCCATCGAGATGCGGCACGCCATGCTGGCGCTGCTCGCCATGTTGCTGCTCGCGGGTGGGTACGCCGCGTCGCAGCTGCCCATCGACGCGATGCCCGACGTGTCGACGGTTCAGGTCTCGGTGATGACGAAGGCGGGCGGGCTCGCGGCGGTCGAGACCGAGCAGGCCGTGAGCATACCGCTCGAGAACGCGCTGAACGGCGTGCCGGGCATGGTCGAGATGCGGTCGATGGCCGACAACAGCGTGGCGTCGGTGACGGTGGTGTTCAACGACGAGATGGACCCGTGGTTCGCGCGCCAGCTGGTGCTCGAGCGCATTCGTGGCATCGAAGACGTGATGCCACCGAGCGCCGGCACGCCCGAGCTCGCGCCGGTGTCGACGGGCCTCGGCGAGATCTACACGTTCGTGGTGAAGAGCAAGTACCACAACGCGATGCAGCTCCGAACGCTGCTCGACTGGGAAATCGTGCCCAAGCTGCGCAGCGTGAAGGGCGTGGTCGAGGTGAACACGCAGGGCGGCGACTTCAAGCAGTACGTGGTGCAGGTCGATCGCTCGCGGCTCGACGCGCAGCAGATGTCGCTGCGAGACGTGGTCGACGCGCTGAAGGCGGCGAACCTCAACACCGGCGGCGGCTATATGGACCGGGGGTCAGAGTCGTACGTCGTGCGCGGCGAGGGCCTCTTGAAAGACGAGGCCGAGATCGGCGCGGTGGTGTTGCGCGCGCGCACGGGCGAGGCGCCGGTGCTGGTGCGGCACGTCGCCGAGGTGAAGGTGTCGCCGGCGCTGCGGTACGGCGTGACGACCATCGGCGGCCAGGGCGAGGCGGTGGCCGGCACGGTGATGATGCTGCTCGGCTCGAACAGCCGCGACGTCGTGCACGCGGTCGGCGCGCGCATCGAAGAGATTCGCAAAGAGCTGCCGCCCGGCGTCACCATCGACACCATCTACGACCGCGCCGACTTCGTCGGGCGCACCATCAAGACGGTCGGCATCAACCTGCTCGAGGGCGTGCTGATCGTGACGCTGGTGCTCGCGCTGTTCCTCGGCACGATTCGCGGCGCCGTCGCGGTGGTGCTCGGCATACCCGCCGCGATGTCGGTGGCGCTCATCGGCATGAACCTGCTCGGCGTGACCGGCGATCTGATGTCGCTCGGCGCGATCGACTTCGGCTTTCTCGTCGACGGCCCCATCGTGATTCTCGAGGCCGTCATTCTCGCCACGACGGGCAAGCGCCTCGTCGGCGCGGCGCGGGCGAAAGAGTACGCCGACGTGGGCCAGCTCGCGGTGCGGCCGGTCGCCTTTGCGGTCGCCATCATCATGCTGGTGTACCTGCCGCTGCTCACGCTCGAGGGCGTCGAGGGCAAGATGTTTCGCCCGATGGCGCTGACGATGGCGCTCGCGCTGCTGGGGGCGCTCATCTACGCGGTGGTCTTCTTCCCCGCGGTGCTGGTGTTTCTGGTGCCGCCGAAGCAACACCACGGGCCAAGGTGGATGGACTGGGTCGCCGACCGCTACGCGCAGGCGATTCACGGCATCATTCGGCACCGCCGCGTCATCATCGGCGTCTCGGCCGTGGCGCTGGTCTTCGTGGGCTGGCGGTTCTTGAAGACGGGCGCCGAGTTCGTGCCGCGCATCTTCGAGGGCGACATCGTCGTGACGATTCGGCGGGCGCCCAGCATCTCGCTGGCGCAGGCCCGCGAGCTCGACCTCGCGACGGAAAAGGTGCTGCACAGCTTCCCCGAGGTGGTGACGACGCTCGGCATGAACGGCAGGCCCGAGATCGCGCTCGACATCGTCGGCCCCGACAACACCGACATCATGGTGCGGCTGAAGCCGATGTCCGAGTGGACGACCGCGCACGAGTTCGACGAGCTGTCAGAGAAGATGAAGAACGCGATCGAGCGGCAGGTGCCCGGCACCTACGTCTCGGTGTCGCAGCCGATCGAAGACCGCACGAACGAGCTCATCAGCGGCAGCCGCGCCGACGTCTCGATTCAGATCTACGGCAAAGAGCTGCCCGAGCTCGCCCGCCTCGCGAACGAGATGAAAGAGATCGTGCGCGGCATCGAGGGCACCGGCGACGTTCGTGTCGAGCGCATTC
>JAEUJP010000090.1 GCA_016793725.1 Myxococcaceae bacterium
CTCCGCCGCCTCCGCCGGGTGGCGGCTTCCAGACGTCGCCGGCGCCGCCGCCGGGCGGCGGTGCAGCGCCTCCTCCGCCTCCGCCGCCGCGTGGCGGCACGGTGATCGGCAGCTCGCCCCCGCCGCCTCCGCCGGGTGGAGGCTCGGTGGGCGGGAGCGCGCCACCTCCCCCTCCGCCGGGCGGTGGCTCGCCTCCGCCGCCGCCTCCCGGTGGCGGCACGGTGGTGGGCAACTCGCCTCCGCCGAACCGAGAAGAACGCACGGGCCCGTGGGGCAACCGGCAGAACCCGAGCACGCCGCCTCCAGGGGGGTCGGTGGGCAGCGCGCCGCCTCCGCCGCCGCCGGCAGCGCAGCCCGAGCGCACGGCGCCGGCGCAGCCGACGTACCAGCCGCCGACGCGGTCGCCGCAGCCTTTGGGCCGCTCGTACGAGGCCCCGCCGAGCAGCCCGCCGATTCGGCAGGCGCCGCAGCAGGCTCCGATGCCGAGCGCCGGCAGCCGTGAAGGCATCGCGCGGCCGCCGCCGAGCTTTCAGCCGCGGGTTCAGCCGCTGCCGTCGGCGCCGCCGCCGGGGCGTGGCCCGCCGCCTCCGGGGCCGCAGCCGTCGCGTTCGCTGCCGCCGCCGCCGGGCCGGCGCTGAGCAACACGTCTACATAGATCGCATCGGGGCCGAGTTCCCCGTACACTGCGCGCGAACTGGCCGGCCGGAAGTAACCGTTCGCATGACCCGACTCCCAACGCTCGCTGTGCTCGTCGTGCTGGCGCTCGCCGGCTGTTCTCGCACCGAGCTGCTGTTCTGCGGCAACGGCGCGTCGCCGTGCCCGAAAAACTTCGTCTGCGTCGCCCAGCGCTGCGTGCCCGGTGAAGGCGGCACCGAGTGCCCGAACGCGAGCCAGGTGCGCTGCGGCGACACCTGCGTCGACCTCACCAACAGCCCCACGAACTGCGGCGCCTGCAACCGCGCCTGCGCCGCGAACCAGGTCTGCCAGGCCGGCACCTGCGCTTCGGGCTGCTCGAACGGCCTCACCAGCTGCATGGGCTCGTGCGTCGACCTCCGCACCGACGAGACCCACTGCGGCAACTGCACGACCGTGTGCGGCGGCAACCAGACCTGCACCAACAGCGCGTGCCGCTGCAACAACGGCACGCTCTGCAACGGCGCCTGCACCGACTTCAGCTCCGACCCGAAGAACTGCGGCATGTGCGGCCGCGCGTGCGCCGCGAACCAGGCCTGCCAGGCCGGCGCGTGCGTCTCGAGCTGCACGAACGGCCTCACCAACTGCTCGGGCTCCTGCGTCGACCTGCGCACCGACGAGCTCCACTGCGGCACCTGCACCACCGTCTGCTCGGGCACGCAGCAGTGTACGGCCGGCACCTGTGGCTGCCCCGCCGGCACGCGGCTGTGCGGCGGCCAGTGCGTCGACGTGAGCACCGACCCGAAGAACTGCGGCACGTGCAACCTCTCGTGCGCCGCGAACCAGGTGTGCCAGGCGGGCTCCTGCGTCGGCATGTGCGCCATGGGCCTCACGCAGTGTGGCGCATCGTGCGTCGACACGCGCACCAACACCTCGAACTGCGGTGGCTGCGGCATTCAGTGCGCCGCCGGCGCCACCTGCAACAACGGCATGTGCAGCAACGTCTGCGCGCCGAACCAGCTCTCGTGCAACGGCGTGTGTGTCGACCCGCTCACGAGCACCCAGCACTGCGGCGGGTGCAACCAGCCGTGCGGCGCGGGCTCGAGCTGCATCAGCGGCGTCTGCACGCCGGTCTGCGGGCCGGGCCAGCTGTTCTGCAACGGCGTGTGCGTGAACCCGCAGACGAACCCGGCGCACTGCGGCGGCTGCAACGTGCAATGCAGCCCGGGCATCTCGTGCGTGGGCGGCACGTGCTTCTGCGGCTTCCCCCTCACCGTGTGCGGCAACCGCTGCATCGACACCCGAAGCGACCCGCAGAACTGCGGCGCCTGCGGCAACGTCTGCGGCCCCATGCAGGTGTGCGGCTCGGGCGTGTGCACGACGGTGTGCCCGGCCGGCTTCACGAACTGCAACGGCGCGTGCGTGAACCTCGCGAACGACCCGCTCAACTGCGGCATGTGCACCAACGTCTGCGCCGTCGGCCAGGCGTGCTCGGGCTCGACGTGCAGCTGCGTCAACCCGAACCAGGTCGCGTGCAGTGGCGTGTGCACCGACACCCGCACCGACCCCTCGAACTGCGGCGGGTGCGGGGTGCAGTGCGCCATCGGCCAGGTCTGCTCGAACAACGCGTGCGTGTGCCCGGCGGGCTCGCAGCTGTGCAACGGCCGCTGCGTCGACACGCGCAACGACCCACTCAACTGCGGCAGCTGCGGCAACGCGTGTGGCGCGGGCACGAGCTGCAACAACGGCATGTGCGGCTGCCCGGCCGGCACCTCGCTGTGCGGCGGCGCGTGCCGAAACCTGCAGTCTGACCCCGCGAACTGCGGCACGTGCGGCACCGTCTGCCCCGCCGACTCGGCGTGCGTGATGGGCTCGTGCACGTGCAACCTCGGCCTCACGCAGTGCGGCAACGCGTGCGTTCAGACGTCGACCGACAGCAACAACTGCGGTGGGTGCGGCATCACGTGCGGCGGCGGCACGAGCTGCCAGGGCGGCATGTGCCGGTGCCCGGGCACCCAGGTGCTGTGCAACGGCGTCTGCAAGAACACGCAGGCCGACCCGCAGAACTGCGGCATGTGCGGCGCGACGTGCGCGGCGAACCAGACGTGCAACATGGGCATGTGCCAGTCGAGCTGCCCGACCGGCTTCTCGGTGTGCAACGGCCAGTGCATCAACACGAACAGCAACAACGCGCACTGCGGCACGTGCGGCAACGCGTGCGGCACCGGCGGCCAGTGCGTGAACGGGCTGTGCAACTGCACCGGCGGCACCACCCGCTGCGGCAACCAGTGTGTGGCGACGCAGACCGACCCGAACCACTGCGGCATGTGCAACCGCGTGTGTATGGGCGGCACGAGCTGCCAGTTCGGCAACTGCCAGATGGCGTGCCAGTTTGGCTCGACGAACTGCAACGGCTCGTGCCGGTTCTTGCAGTTCGACGTGAACAACTGCGGCACGTGTGGCAACGCGTGCGGCGGCACGGGGTCGAGCTGTTTCAACGGTCAGTGCCAGTGCAGTGCGGCGCAGGGCTTCACGCGCTGCGGCAACCGCTGCACCAACGTGCGCACCGACGCGCAGAACTGCGGCGGCTGCGGCGTCGCGTGCGGCGCGAACCAGGTGTGCATCGCGGGTGCCTGCCAGACGATGTGCCCGGCGGGCCAGTCGTCGTGCAGCGGCACGTGCCGCAACCTGCAGAACGACTTCAACAACTGCGGCAGCTGCGGCACCGTCTGCAGCGGCTTCGAGCAGTGTGTCGGCGGCATCTGCTTCTGCAGCGGCGGCAGCGCGTTCTGCAGCGGCCAGTGCCGCGACCTGCAGAGCGACCGTCAGAACTGCGGCAGCTGCGGCAACGTGTGCAGCGTGAATCAGCTGTGCGTCGCGGGCAGCTGCCAGTGCCAGGTCGGCCTCACCCGGTGCGGCAACATCTGCCGCGATCTGCAGAACGACCGCAACAACTGCGGCATGTGCGGCAACGTCTGCCCGGGCAACCCGTTCACCTCGGGCTGCGTGAACGGCCTGTGCCAGTGCGCGACGGGCCTCACGCTGTGCAGCGGTCAGTGCCTCAACACCAACTTCGACCGCAACAACTGCGGCATGTGCGGCAACGTCTGCGCGCCGAATCAGCTCTGCAACATGGGCGTGTGCTCGGCGCCGTGAGGTCGCTGTCGCTGAGCCTCGTGCTGTCGGCTTCGGCGGCGTGGGCCGCCGAGCCCGAGCTGCTCACCGGCCGCTACCGGGCGCTGACGTTGAACCCGAACGAGCGGCGCGAGCTGAAGGCGGTGGGGCTCGAGCGGGTGACGGGCAGCTCGGGCCGCTGCCTCGAAGAGGGCATGGCGCTCGACAGCGTGCACACCATGTTCGTCGAGGCGAAGTGCGCGAGCGTTCGCACGTCGATGGCGTGGCTCGACAACGGCAAGCGCATTCACGTGCTGGTCTGCGCAGAAGACGAGTCGCGGCCGGCGGCGACGGTGAAGAAGCGCCAGAAGGTGCAGACCGAGCTCAAGGCATGGAAGGGCGTGACCGCCTGCGTGCAGGGCAACGAGATTCACCTGCTCGGGTGGGTGCAGAACGCGAGCGAGCGCGAGAAACTGGCGGGCATTGCCCGCAAGCACGACCTCGTCGACAAGGTCGAGGTGCTCGGCGAGGGCGAGCGAGAGTAGCGGCTCGCCCTCTGCTCGTCTCTTGAAGACCGGGGACGGGGACGGGGCCGGGGACGACCTCCGGGCTGCGGGTCTCGGGCCGCGGGTCTCGGGTCTCGCGTCTCGCGTCTCGGGTTCTCGCGTGTTGCCTATTTTGCTTTGCCTTGCGCCGCCACCGCCGCCTGCGCTTTCGCGATCTCTTCGGCGTTGCCCAGGTAGTAGTTCTTGATGGGCTTCAGGTTCGCGTCGAGCTCGTAGACGAGCGGCCGCCCCGTGGGGATGTTCAGCGCCACGATTTCGTCGTCGCCGATCTTGTCGACGTACTTGATGAACGCCCGAATCGAGTTGCCGTGCGCCGCGATGAGCAGCCGCTGCCCCGACTTCACCGCCGGCGCCAGCACCTGCTCCCAGTAGGGCACCACGCGCGCCACCGTGTCGGCCAGGCACTCGGTGAGCGGCAGCTCGTTCGGCGAGAGCTTCGCGTAGCGCCGGTCGTGCCCCGGCCAGCGCTCGTCGCTCTTCTCGAGCGGCGGCGGCTGCACCGTGTAGCTGCGCCGCCACGTGTGCACCTGCTCTTCGCCGTACTTCTGCGCCGTCTCGGCCTTGTTCAGGCCCTGCAGCGAGCCGTAGTGCCGCTCGTTCAGGTGCCAGTCTTTCGTCACCGGCAGCCACAGCCGGTCGAGCTCTTCGAGCACGAGGTTCAGCGTTCGGTTCGCCCGCTTCAGCACGCTCGTGTAGCAGTGGTCGAAGTCCCACCCCTCGCGCTTCAAGAGCTGCCCCGCCGCCCTCGCCTCGGCCACCCCCGTCTCAGAGAGGTCGACGTCCGTCCACCCGGTGAAGCGGTTCTCTTTGTTCCACGTCGACTCACCGTGCCTCAGCAGTACGAGCTTGTGCATGGCAGGCGTTGATACTGCACTCTCGCGGCAACGTCGTGGACCGTCTCAGCCCCACCCGAAGACCCGCCCGCCCCTCGCAGGGCACCCAGCGCTGGCATGAGCTGCTCTTCGTGCACTGGGAGGTCGACGCCGCCGCCCTGAAGCCCCTCGTGCACGAGCGGCTCACCATCGACACGTTCGACGGCAAGGCCTACGTCGGCGTCGTCGCGTTCACGATGCAGAACGTTCGACCGTGGTCGTGGCTGCCAGGCTTCCCGGGCGCGAGCACGTTCTTCGAAATCAACGTGCGCACCTACGTGCACCTCGACGGCCAGGAACCCGGCATCGTCTTCTTCAGCCTCGACGCCTCGAGCACCCTCGCCGTGCTCGGCGCGCGCTGGTTCTGGGGCCTGCCCTACTACCGCACCGACATCAGCTGCGCGCAGGGCTGGAAGGCCGACCGCCGCTGGCCCTCGGGCGCCCCCATGACCGGCTTTCGCGCGACGTTCGAGAGCGGGCCCGCGCTGCCCCCGTCGCGTGACGGCTCGCTCGAGTTCTTCTTCGCCGAGCGGTACCAGTTCTACGCGCGCACGAAGCGCGGAGCCCTGCGCCGCGCCCGCGTGCACCACCCGCCCTACCCGCTGCACGCGGTGCCGAAGAGCGAGGTGACGCCTGCGTTCTTCGCGCCGCTCGGCCTCAGCGCCGGCCCGCGAACGCCCGACCTGTTTTCGCCCGGCGTCGACGTCGAGGTGTACCCGCTCGAAGACGTGCCGTGACGGCTCTCGACTTCTGAGAGGTTGATCGTCCCGCCAGACGGACGGTCTCGGGGCGCGCGCAGGCCGGCCGACGCTCGATTGGGCCGGCGTCACGTTTGCGCTGCTCCCGTCGCATGACCAGACTGCTGGAGGGCCTCATCGAGGTGATGTTCCCGCGGGCGTGTGTGGCGTGCGACGCGGTGCTGCTGCAGGGGAAGTTCTTCTGCGAAGACTGTGAGCCGCTCCTGCTCACCGTCGGGCCGGTGCACTGCCTGCGCTGCGCCGAGCCGGGCCGCTTCGTGAACGGGCTGTGCCCGCGCTGCGCGAAGAAGCGGCCGGCGTTCGAGCGGGCGTTCGCGCCGTTCGAGCACGACGGCGCCATCGCGCGCGCGATTCACCGCTTCAAGTACGAAGACCGCCCCGAGCTCGCGGGCCCGCTCGGCGAGCTGTTGTGGCTGCAGTCACCCGACTTCCTCGAGCACGCGCCGAAGCACGTGTGCCCGATTCCTCTGCACGACGGGCGGTACCGCGCGCGGCGCTACGACCAGGCGACGCTGCTCGCGAACGAGCTGAGCCTGCGCAGCGGCCGGCTCGTGCTCGCCGACGACCTGCTCGTGCGCCGGCGGGCGACGAAGCGGCAGGTCGGCCTCTCTGATGCCCAGCGCATCGCGAACGTGCGCGGCGCGTTCGAAGCGCGCGGCGGCGTCACGTCGGTGCTGCTCGTCGATGACGTGCTGACGACCGGCGCGACCGCCGCCGAGGCCGCCCGCGCGCTGCACGCAGCGGGCGTAAAAGTCGTCGAGGTGCTCACGCTGTGCCGCGCGAAGCGGCTGTTCATGCCGTGAGTCACCAGCACCTCTGCTGAAAGGTGGCGTCGAGCTTCCGCGGCGAGCGCGTCGGGAGCCGTGCACCGGGCCCGAGATGCACTCGCCGCCGCTGCCGGCCGCGAACGGCTCAGTTGTCGTCAGGCACCATCGTCATCATGTCGGGGGTGCCGTCACCGTCGGTGTCGACGTTGAGCTCCATCGCCGAGCCCTGACCTGCCCAGGCCGCGTACTTGAGGTGCACGGTCGCTGCGGTGTCGATGGTGTTTGCGCTGTGGCTGAAGACGACGTCGCTCGAGCCGACGCGGTGCACCTCGATGCCGTAGCTGGCCGTGCCGTCGGCGGCGTCGACGTCGACCACCAGCGTGCCCGTGGCGACGTCGTTGCGCAGCGTGACCTTGACCCCGCCGGCCTCGGCGCCCGCGGCGATCTGAAACAGGTAGTCGTTGCCTTCGAGGCTCAGGCCGAGCACCACCACGGGAGTCTCCATGCGCGTCGTCTGGTAGGTGACCTCGCTCGGCCCCGCACTGAACGTCACGGTGTCGACCTGACCGGGGTCGAGCTCGACGTTCTCGACCGCGAACGTGTAGCCCGGCGCCGTCAACACCACCGAGGCCTGCTCCGCCGAGGTGAGGCGGCGCCCGTCGAGCTCGACGGTGAGCGGCACCGACAGCGGCAGCCTGAACACCGGGTCGAGCTCCTGGGCCCACGTGCTCGGCCCGGCGCGGTTCGGCGCGAGCGACGCGCCGGTGATGTCGTTCACCCAGGTGCCCGTGCCGTCGCGCTGAATCGACTGCGAGGTGCCGGTGACCGTGACCTTGAGATCGCCGCCGCCCGAGAGCTGAACCTCGCGGTACGCAGCGGCTCCTCCGCGCACCGTCATGCCGTCGTTCGCCACCTCGCCGCAGAACGGGCACACTGCCGGCTGCACGCGAGCGCTGAGCGGAATGATGCTGATGTTCTTCGTCGTCGCGTCGCCGTCGTACACCTCGGCCGGCGTCATCGGGTTCGGCGTCGCCTCGTAGCGCCACTTGTTGTTCACCGTGTCGAACTCGACCGCCTTCATCGCGGCGGGGAAGTTGTTCTCGTACAGCAGCACCCGCACGACGCCGTTCATGCCGGGCTCGATGCGGTACGGGGTGTTCGCGTGGCCGCCGGTCTTGTCGCGCTTGGCCAGGCCGAACGTGAACGCCTGCCCGGCGTCGAGCCCCGCCTCGAGGTCTGCGAGCACCTCGTTCGGCGTACGCTGGCCAGGGCGCTCCGACGAGATGGTCGGCTCGGTGCCCTGCAGCGCCCACCAGAAGGCGATCTCGCGCTGCAGCGCCGCGTTGTTCGGCAGCGCCAGCTGCTGCGCCGTCGCCGCGCCGAAGTCTTGCGGGTTCGCCCCGCCCGATGCGAAGAGCGCGCTCAGCACCGCCATGCCCTCACAGTGCCCGTTGTTCATGCTGTTGTTGGTCGCGTCTCTCCACTTCTGCGCAGCCGGCGTCAGCGTGCAGGTCGCCGCCGCAGGGTCGCCGCACACCTTCTTGCCGAACATGCGTACCAGCTCCGCTTCGGTCAGGTTGACCGCGGTGAACCCCTGGCTCGCGCTCTGGTTCACGTAGTTCTCGAACGAGAAGCTGTCGCGCGGAAACTCGAACGCGAACGGCGCGAGCGTGACTCCGCTCCCGCCGCCACCGCCGGCACCTCCACCGGCACCTCCACCGGCACCTCCACCGGCTCCGCCAGCTCCACCGCTGCCACCGCCACCGCCGCCACTGCACGCGGCACACAGAAACACCACGAGACCTGCCTCAAGTCGGTTCATGGCCGATGGTATGGAACCGGCCGGTCACTGTTTTGTAGCGCGCCCCCGACAGCGGCGCGGCGAAGACGAAGGTCATGACGCTCGACAGCGTCTCGACCGCGCGCGCCATCGCGTTGCCTGGGCGAAGAAGACGGGCCCCCGCGCGGCCGCGCTCGTCGAGGAACTGATGAGCCGACCCGTGCACCCGCAAGCAGGGCTGCCGCCGCACAGGCTGATGGAGCCGATGCTGGAGAAGTTGAACGCGATGAAGACCGGCTCTTCGCCGGCTTGTCGCCTTGCGGTCTGCTCGGGGTTCACCACGGCCGGTTCCCCCGAGAGGACTTCAGCTCCAACGCAGTGCCCATGCCCGGCGCACAAACGACAAGGGCTTGCGCGGCAGCACCGTGCAAGCCCCTGCACACCGTGAAGCGACGAATCAGTAGGCGACGTTGACCTTGAACTTCACGGTCGCTTCCATCTTGGGGCTCGCGTCGCGGGGCGTGAGGTACATCTTCGCGAGGTAGTCGCCCTCGAGCAGCACGCCGCTGT
>JAEUJP010000092.1 GCA_016793725.1 Myxococcaceae bacterium
GGCGACCGGCACGGGCGGCACCGGCGGTGGAGCGACCGCCGGCGGCGCCTCTGCGGGCGGCGTCGCGACGGCAGGCGGCGGCGCGACGGCAGGCGGCGGCGCGACAGCGGGCGGCGGCGCGACAGCGGGCGGCGGCGCGACTGCGGGCGGCGGCGCGACGGCAGGCGGCGGCGCGACGGCAGGTGGCGGCGCGACGGCAGGTGGCGGCGCGACCGCGGGCGGTGGCGCTGCCGGTGGTGGCGAAGCCGGCGGCGGCATGGCCGGCGGCGGCTGAGCGTCGGCCGACCCGAGCCCGGTCAGAGAACCGGCTACTCGTGGGCCTTGAGCCCGTACTTCGTCACGAGCCGGTGCACGTAGTTGCGGGCGATGCCGGCCTCGCGCGCCATCTGCGAGATGTTGCCGTTGCACTTGTCGAGCAGGGCGACGAGGTACTCCTTCGTGAAGCTCTCGACGAGGCGTTCTTTCGCCTCTTTGAACGGCAGATCGGTGATGCCCTCGCTCGACTGCAGCGACCGCGCCGAAGACGACTCGTTCGGCAGCGGGTCGACGTCGGCGCCGGCGAGCGCGCGCTCGACGAGGTTGCGCAGCTCACGCACGTTGCCCGGCCAGTGGTACGCGGCGAACCGGGCCATCAGGCCGCGCGGCAGCTCGAAGTCGCCGCGCCCCATGCCCTTCACGAAGTGGTTCGCGAGCAGCGGTATGTCGTCGAGCCGATCGCGCAGCGGCGGCACCTGCACCAGCACGACGGCGAGCCGGTAATACAGGTCGCGGCGGAACTTGCCGGAGTCGATCTCGGCCTCGAGGTCGCGGTGCGTCGCCGCGATCACGCGCACGTCGACGCGGCGGTGTTTGTCTTCGCCGACCCGCCGCACCGTGCCGCCTTCGAGCACCCGCAGCAGCTTCGGCTGCAGATCGAGCGGCAGCTCGCCGAGCTCGTCGAGAAAGATGGTGCCGCCGTCGGCCTCGAGAAACGCACCGTTGCGATCGCTGATCGCGCCCGTGAACGCGCCGCGCACGTGGCCGAACAGCTCGCTCTCGATCAGCGTCGGCGCCACCGCGCCGCAGTCGACCACCACGAACGGCTTGCCCGCCCGCTTGCTCTTCTGGTGAATCGCCTCGGCCAGCACCTCTTTGCCGGTGCCGGTCTCGCCGAGCAGCAGCACCGTCGAGTCGGTCGGTGACACCTTCTCGAGAATGCCGAACAGCTGGCGCATCGTGGGCGAGTTGCCCATCACCTTGCCGAACGAGGCCTGGGCCTCGGGCACCCCGAGGTCTTCTTCGACCATCGAGATCTTGAGGCCCGTCTTGCCGATGGTGATGACGGCCTGGTCTTCGACGATCACCTCTTGCACGCGCGTGCCCGAGAGGTACGTGCCGTTCTTCGACTCGAGGTCGCGCACCAGCACACCCTCGGGCCGCGCCTGCAGCTCGACGTGAAAGCGCGAGACGGTGGTGTCGGTGAGCGCCAGGCCCGCCTCGGTGTGCGAGCCGATCTTCATCGTGCCTTCGATGCCGACCGACTTGCCCGTGTCGGGGCCGGCGACGACGGCGACCTTGTACTTGCGCTCTTTGAGCGTGCCGCTCTTCGGGTCGAGGCGAAGGAGCGCTCCCGGGCTCTGCAGGGCTTCGGTGACCTGGTGCACTTGCGCGCGACTATACCGTTGACGACCGCAGGATAAAGCGCGACGTAAGGGGCACTTTCATTCAACGACGGAGAGACGATGGCTGGAGAGAAGATCACGCTGAAAGACGGCAAGTTGTTCGTGCCCGACAACCCGATCGTGCCGTTCATCGAAGGTGACGGTACGGGCCCCGACATCTGGCGCGCCTCGCAGGCCACCGTCGACGCCGCCGTCGAGAAGGCCTACTCCGGCAAGCGCAAGATCGCCTGGCTCGAGGTGCTCGCCGGCGAGAAGGCGTTCAAGCTCAAGAACAACTGGCTGCCCGACGAGACCGTCACCGCGTTTCGCGAGTACCTCGTCGGCATCAAGGGCCCGCTCACCACGCCTGTCGGCGGCGGCATTCGCTCGCTGAACGTCGCGCTGCGCCAGATGCTCGATCTCTACGTCTGCCTGCGCCCCGTTCGTTACTTCAAGGGCGTGCCTTCGCCGGTGAAGCAGCCCGAGAAGGTCGACATGGTGATCTTCCGCGAGAACACCGAAGACATCTACGCGGGCATCGAATACGCGGCCGGCAGCCCCGAGGCGCAGAAGGTGCTCGACTTCTGGGCCAAAGAGTTCCCCAAAGACTTCGCGAAGATTCGCTTCGGCACCGCCGCCGCCAGCGCCGAGTGGCAGAAGCAGCTCGAGGGCATCGGCATGGCGAAGCGCGACGCCCCGGTGCAGGTCGGCATCGGCATCAAGCCGGTCAGCCTGCTCGGCACCGAGCGCCTGGTGCACAGCGCCATCACGTACGCGATCGCACAGAAGCGCAAGAGCGTCACGATCGTGCACAAGGGCAACATCATGAAGTTCACCGAAGGCGGCTTCCGCGACTGGGCGTACGACATCGCGAAGAAGCAGTTCGGCGCGGTCGAGCTCGACGGTGGCCCGTGGTGCAAGATTCCCGAAGGCAAGCCGGGCGCCGGCCTCGTGATCAAAGACGCGATCGCCGACATCACCCTGCAGCAGGTGCTGACGCGGCCCGACGAGTTCGACGTCATCGCGACGCTGAACCTGAACGGCGACTACCTGTCTGACGCGCTCGCGGCGCAGGTCGGCGGCATCGGCATCGCCCCCGGCGGCAACATCAACTACCTGACGGGGCACGCGGTGTTCGAGGCGACGCACGGCACGGCGCCGAAGTACGCGAACCAAGACAAGGTGAACCCCGGCAGCGTGATCTTGAGCGCCGAGATGATGCTCAGGCACATGAAGTGGAATGAGGCGGCCGACCTCATCATCAAGGGTATGGATCGCGCGATCGCCGCCAAGACGGTGACGTACGACTTCGCCCGCCTGATGAAGCAGGAAGGTCAGAGTGGCGTGACCGAGCTCAAGTGCAGCGAGTTCGGCCAGGCGATCGTCAAGCACATGTAGTCACTTTTCTTTCGGAGAACGCACCATGCTCAAGAAGCGGAAGATTGGTCTCATCGGCGGTGGTCAGATCGGCGGCAACCTCGCGCTCCTCGCGGTTCAGAAGCAGCTCGGCGACGTGCTGCTGTACGACATCGCGGCGGCCGAAGGCATGATCAAGGGCAAGGCCCTCGACATCAACCAGCTCTCGGCGGTCGACGGCTACGACTGCCGCGTCACCGCCTCGACGAACCCGGCCGACCTCGCCGGCAGCGACGTCATCATCATCACCGCCGGTGTGCCGCGCAAGCCGGGCATGTCGCGCGAAGATCTGCTCGACATCAACCTCAAGATCATTCGCGACGTCGCCGCCAACATCAAGCAGCACGCTCCGAACGCCTTCATCATCAACGTGGCGAACCCGCTCGACGCGATGGTGTACGCGCTCCACAAGATCACCGGCTTCGACAAGAAGATGGTGACCGGCATGGCCGGCGTGCTCGACACGTCGCGCTTCAAGTGTTTCGTGGCCGAGGCGCTGAACTGCTCGATTCGCGACATCGACGCGCTCGTGCTCGGCGGCCACGGCGACGACATGGTGCCGATCTTGCGCCACACGACGGTCGGCGGCGTGCCGATCACGAAGCTGCTCCCGAAAGAGAAGCTCGACGCGATCGTGAAGCGCACCCGCGAGGGCGGCGCCGAGCTCGTCGCGCTCTACAAGACCGGCTCTGCCTACTTTGCGCCCGCGGCCTCGTCGATCGCCATGGCCGAGGCCTACCTCTTCGACCGCAAGCGCATTCTGCCGTGCGCGTCGCTGCTCGAGGGCGAGTACGGCATTCGCGGCTACTTCATCGGCGTGCCGTCGCAGATCGGCGCGGGCGGCGTCGAGAAGGTGCTCGAGCTCGATCTCGAGGCCTCCGAGAAGGCCGAGCTCGAGAAGTCGTTCGCGAGCGTGAAGAAGACCGTCGACAGCGTGAAGCTGTAGTCGAAGTGACGTTCGAGCAGTACGTCGAACAGCTCGCAGCAGCGCCGCACGACCGCGCCCAGCACGCCGTCTTCGCCGACTGGCTGCTGGAGCGCGGCGATGCGCGCGGTGAGGCGCTCGCGCTCGAGCTTCAGGGCGAGACCGAGCGCCTGCGCCTGATGCAGACGGCGCACGCGGCCGCGTGGCTCGGGCCCGCGGCCGAGGGCGTCGAGCTCGCGCGCTGCGCGTTCTACGGCCCGTTTCCCACGCGGCTCTCGTTCAAGCGCGGCGCGAAGGTGCCGCCGCTGCCGCCGACGGTGCGGTACCTGTGCGCCGACTGGCGGGCGCTGCCGGCGGTCGCTTCGGCGTCGCCGAAGCACTTGGAGACCCTCGAGGTGATCGTGGGGCTCGGCATGGCGTTCTCTGACTTTCGGGCGCTGGCCGACGAGCTCGACGCGGTGGCGCCGATCGCGAGCGAAAACCTCGAGCTGCAGCTCGACACGTTCGCGGGGGTCGAGGCGGCGATGTTTCTGGCCGCGGGCTTCTTGCGCAGCGCGCTGGCGGCGCGGCCGACCGTGACCTTGAGCGTGCGCGACGGGTCGCTCGACGCGGCGGCGGCGTGGCTGTGCCAGGCCGAGAGCTGGGGTGGGGGCGATCGCTGGGGCGCGCGGTGGGGTGGGGCGCTGGTGCAGCTCGCGCGCGATCGGCTCGGGCACTTCACGCAGCTCGAGGTCGATCTCGCGTTTCAAGACGAGAAGGCGATCGCGGCGCGGGCGGCGAGCGCGGCGGCGGTGCTTTCACAGCTTCGCCGGTTGAACCCGACTTCGCTGGAGGTGCGTTACCCAGAAGGGCAGCGGGTTGGGAAGCGGCTGCGCGACACGCTGGCGGCGCCGCTGCGGTTTCTGCCGCATGTGCGCAAGGTGGGTCGAAAAAAGTGATAGCGCGCAGAGGCGGAGCGAATAGAGTGCGCGCCGCGGTCCACCTACTCACGGGGAATAAACACAAATGGTCAATGGCATCTGGCTGGCCCTGCTTGGCGTTCTCGCGGTTCCGAGTCTCATCATTGCGAAGAAGCCCAACGCGAAGGAGCTCATCGCGAAGCTGACCCCGTACCAGGGGTGGATCGGCGCGATCTCGTGCCTCTGGGGCGTGTGGGGCATCATCAGCGCGGTGCTGAACCTGGGCTGGCTGACGGCGGCGCCCATCTACTGGATCACGTGGCTGGCTGACTCGGTGCTGCAGTTTGCGCTCGGCCTGATCCTCGGCATCGGCACGCTGAAGACGTTCATCAAGAACCCGCAGGCGCAGACGAAGATGGACGAGACGCTCGCCAAGCTGCAGCCGAAGCAGGGCGTGCTGGGGCTCGCCGCCATCGGCGTCGGCGTGTGGATGATCGTCGCCTCGATTCTCTTCAGCGTCTGAGTGTTTTCGCTGCGTTGACAGCGATCACACGTCGAACTACGACCTCCAGCGCCTCGATGGGCTGGAGGTCTTTTGACGCCTGACGATCAAAAATCTGCGACGGCCGAGCAGGCGCCAGCGCCTCAGATCTCAGCCGTCGGCGGCGGCGCCGAGACGGTGCGAGAGGAAGACAAGGTTCACCTGATCCTCTCGTACATCATGTTCCTGTGCCTGATACCCCTGCTGTCGGTGAAGAACAGCCCCTTCGTCACCTGGCACGCGAAGCAGGGCCTCGTGCTCACGGTGCTCGGCATGGTGTCGTGCTTCGCCGTCACCCTGCCCGTCGTCGGCTGGGGTGTGCTGTGCCTGTTGTGGCCCGCCATGTTCGTCATGGCGGTGATGGGCATCTTGAAGGCCTTTCAGGGCCAGCGGTGGCGAATACCGTTCGTCGCTGACCTGAGCGAGAAGTTCTGAAGCGAAAAGCCCGGCTTCCCTGGGAGGGGGGGCCGGGCTTTTGAGTTCAGCTCAGCGCTCGACGCTCAGCGGTCGTCGTCGCCGGCGTCTTCGTCGACGTCTTCATCGTCGTCGTCGTCGTCGTCATCGTCGTCGTCGTCGAGGTCTTCGTCGTCGTCGCCCTCATCGTCGTCGTCGTCTTCATCCTCCTCGTCGTCGTCGTCGGCATCGACGTCTTCAGACTCGATCGTCATCGTGAGGGTGAAGCGCTTCGACATCGAGCCGACCTGGGCGGTCAGCTCCGACAGCGCGGCAACGAAGTCATCGACGGCGGCCTGGGGCGCCTTGGTGTTGCAGTGGGGGCACTCGAGCTTCTCGGTGCCGTCGATGATGTCCTGAGCGTCGAGCTCGAAGCTGCCTTCGCATTTGACGCAGGTGAAATCGATCGTCATGTCCTCTCCCGCGGTGGGGAATTAGGCAGCGCCAATCACCATGTCAACCCAATCGCGAGTGCTACCTTCCCGAGGCGCGATGCTCCCCCCGACGATCATTCACCGGTTTCATGAGCTGGCCGCTCGCCTCGAGCATCGGCCTGCCCTCTGGTCGAAGCGCTCGGGCGCGTACGTGCCGACGAGCTGGCGCGACTACGCGGCGCGCGTGCGGCACTTCGCGCTCGGCCTCATCTCGCTCGGGTTCGAGCCGGGCGGGCGACTGTGCATCATGGGCTTCAACCGCGAAGAGTGGCTCGTCGCCGACCTCGCGGCGATGGCGGTCGGCGGCGTGCCGGTCGGCATCTATACGACGTCGAGCGCCGAGCAGGTGCA
>JAEUJP010000292.1 GCA_016793725.1 Myxococcaceae bacterium
CTGGTCGCCCTTGTAGCCGAGCTGCCAGTGGCCGTCGGCAAAGGCGAGCGCGCCGTCGATCTGCCGCTGGGTGGGCTCATTGTTCGGAGCGAGCTCGTCGAGCGTCGACCACGTCGTGAGGTCTTTCGACGTGCCGTGCAACAGCCGCAGCGGCTCGGTGGTGCCGGGCGCGGGGCCCTGGGTCACGAGGTGCCAGCGGCCGTCGACGTCGAGCACGTCTGACGTGCTCAGCGCGGCGAGCGGCTCGGGCTCGAGCGTCTGCCACGACTTGAAGTCGCGCGTGGTGAAGACGCCGGCGCGCGACGGCGTGCCCTCTTCGAAGCGCTGAAACGCGAAGACCCAGAACTTGCCGTCGTGCCAGATGACCGTCTGGTTCTTGATGCAGCGGTCGGGCTGCTCGAGCACCGGGTTCGTGAGGTTCGCCCAGTCGATGAACGGCTGCGGCTGGCAGGCGCACATCGACACGGACACGGCGAGGGTGAGGGTGACGGGGCGCACGCGAAGAGTACCTGCGTGCGTAGAAAACGGTCGGATGTGCCGCCAGGACCGCGGGCGCCACCTTTCGGGCTTACTGCGCGCGCACGAGGTCGATGAACTCGACGTCTGCGGTGGCGCCGCGCTCGCGTCTCACCTCGCGCCACTCGGAGGCGTTCAGCTCGGGGAAGAAGGTGTCGGCCTCGGCGTGCCGCCCCAGCTGGGTGAGGTAGAGGTGGGTTACGCGGGGCAGGGCGTCGGTGTACAGCCGGGCGCCTCCGATGATGAAGGGCAGGGCGTCGTCGGCGACGAGCGCGAGGGCGGCGTCGAGCGAGGGGGCGGTCTCGCAGCCGGCGAACGTCGCCGGCGCGCGGGTGAGCACGACGTTGCGGCGGCCCGGCAGGGCGCGGCCGATGCTCTCGTGCGTCTTGCGGCCCATCAGAATGGCGTGGCCCATGGTGAGCGCCTTGAAGCGCTTCAGGTCTTCGGGCACGTGCCACGGCAGCTTGCCGTGAAGCCCGATGCCGCGGTTCTTCGAGAGCGCGACGATGAGCGCGAGCGGGCGCGTCACACCGCCACCGGCGCCTTGATGGCGGGCAGCGGGTCGTAACCTTCGAGGGTGAAGTCTTCGAACTGAAAGTCGAAGAGGTTCGTGCGCGCGGGGTTGAGCTTCATCACCGGCAGCGGTCGCGGCGTGCGCGAGAGCTGCTCTTTCGCCTGGTCGAAGTGGTTCGAGTACAGGTGCACGTCGCCGAAGCTGTGCACGAAGTCGCCGGGCTTCTTGCCGGCGGCCTGCGCGACCATGAGGGTGAGCAGCGCGTAGCTCGCGATGTTGAAGGGCACGCCGAGAAAGAGGTCGGCGCTGCGCTGGTAGAGGTGGCACGACACCTCGTTGTCTTGCACGTGGAACTGAAAGAGCGTGTGGCACGGCGGCAGCGCGACCTGGTCGGCCTCTTCGGGGTTCCACCCCGTGACGATGAGGCGGCGGCTGTTCGGCTTCTCGGCGATGTCGTGCATGACGCGGGCGAGCTGGTCGACGCCGTCTCGCGCGAAGGTGCCGTCGGCGTTCTTCGTCGCGCCGAAGTTGCGCCACTGGTGGCCGTAGACGGGGCCCAGGTCGCCGGCGGGCCGGCCGAAGCGGGCGGTCTGCTCGGCGGTGGCCCACTCGTCCCAGATGCTCACGCCGACGGCCTGCAGCGACTTCACCTGCGTGTCGCCGCGCACGAACCAGAGCAGCTCGTGAATGATGCTCTTGAGGTGCACCTTCTTGGTGGTGAGCAGGGGAAACGAGCGGCGCAGGTCGAAGCGCAGCTGACCGCCGAAGAGGCCGCGCGTGCCCACGCCGGTGCGGTCTTTGCGGTCGCGACCGCTCTCGAGCACTTCTCTCAACAGGCCGAGGTACGCGGCTTCCGACATGACTTCTTCACTAGCACGAAGCCGCGGCGGCGGCGTGAGCCGCGGGGCGGTGATAGAGACCGACGCGCCCGTGGACATCGCGCTCTGCACCCTCAACGCGAAGTTCATTCACGCCTCGTTGGGCCTGCGGTGGCTCTACGCGAACCTGGGCGAGCTGAAAGGGCGCACGCGGCTGCTCGAGCTCGACATCAACCAGCAGCCGCGCGACATGGTCGAGGCCGTCATGGCCACGAAGCCGCGCATCGTCGGCTTCGGAGTGTACATCTGGAACGTCGAGCCCACGCTCGCGGTCATTCGCATGCTGAAGGCGCTCGACCCGACGTTGCGCGTGGTGCTCGGTGGTCCCGAGGTGAGCCACGAGACGAACGGGCAGCCCATCGTCGAGGCGGCCGACCACGTCATCTGCGGCGAGGCCGACGTCGCGTTCGCCGAGCTGTGCACGAAGCTGCTCGCGGGCGAGAGGCCACCGAAGGTTCTGAAGCCGCCGCTGCCCGACCTGGGCGCCCTGGTGCTGCCGTGGGACGAGTACGGCGACCAGGACCTGAAGCAGCGGCTCTTGTACGTCGAGGCGTCGCGGGGCTGCCCGTACCGCTGCGAGTTCTGCCTGTCGTCGCTCGACGAGAAGGTGCGCTCGCTGCCGCTCGAGCCGTTTCTCGCCGCGATGCAGCGGCTGCTCGACCGCGGCGCGCGGCACTTCAAGTTCGTCGACCGCACGTTCAACCTCGACCTGAAGCAGAGCCGGCGCATTCTCGAGTTCTTCCTCGAGCGCCTGCGCCCCGACCTGTTCCTGCACTTCGAGCTCGTGCCCGACCGGCTGCCGGAGCCGCTGCGCGAGGTCATCGCGAAGTTCCCGCCCGGGGTGCTGCAGTTCGAGGTCGGCATCCAGACGTTCAACCCCGAGGTCGAGAAGCTGATCAGCCGGCGGCAAGACCACGCGCGGTTGGAAGACAACCTGCGCTGGCTGACGCGCGAGTCGCACGTGCACGTGCACGCCGACCTCATCGTGGGCCTGCCGGGCGAAGACCTGCAGAGCTTCGCGCGCGGGTTCGACGCGCTGGTGAAGCTCGCGCCGCAAGAGATTCAGGTCGGCGTGCTGAAGCGGCTGAAGGGCACGCCCATCACGCGGCACGGGGGCATGGTGTACAGCCCGGTAGCTCCGTACGAGGTCTTGAAGACGCCGTGGCTGACGTTCGACGAGGTGAACGTGCTGCGCCGCTTCGCGCGCACGTGGGACCTGTTCGCCAACAGCGGCGACTTCAAGCTGACGTTCGAGCGCCTGATGAGCGCCGCGGCGTCGCCGTTCGAGCTGGTGATGCAGCTCAACGCGCGCATCGTGGGGCCGCAGACGGGCATCGCCCTGACGCGGCGCTTTCGCCTCATGTTCTCGTTTCTGGTCGAGGTGCTGGGCTGGTCGCGCGAAGAGGCGGCCGACCAGCTGCTCGCCGACTACACGCGGCTCGGCAAGAGCGACCGCGCGGCGTGGCTCGACTCGCTGCCCGATGCGCAGCTCGCTCAGTCGGCGCTGAGCGCGCGGCAAGAGCGTCACCGCGCGGCCGGGTGAGCGTCAGCGACGCCGCGTCGGCACACGCGGGATGGCCGAACCATCGAGGGCTCGCCACGTCGTCTCGAACTCCCGATCGAAAGTCCAGAGTGTGCAACGCAGCTCGTGCGACATCGCCACGAGCCAGCCATCGGTGAAGTCGGGGTCGTGCTCAGCGAAGCGCTCGAGCCAGTCGACGCAGTACCGCAGGCACACCTGTGTACTCTGGGGCTCGACCAGCTGGAAGGTGCCCGCGTCGACGAGGTCGCGAAGGCGCAAGCGGAGGTGACTCGCCACGAGCAGGAAGTGCGTCTCGACCAGAACGGGGAGCGTGACGAGGCGAGCGCCGCGACCGAGCTGACGAAGCTCGCGCAGCGCCCTTCCGTGGAGGCGGTCGCGGTCGTCGCACAGGGCGACGAGCGGCCCGGTGTCGACGAGCGTCATCGCCGCCGTCGCGCGAGGCGGTCTTGAATGAAGCGGCGAACGGCCCGCGCGTCGTCGAGCGCCGGGCGCGACTCGGCGCGGCCTTTCGGAGCGGGGTGGCGCGCGATCGCGCTCTTCACGGCTTCGACAGGGTCGTCAGCTCGATTGCGCTTTCGCAGCGCCGCTTCAGCGCGCAGGGCAGCGCGAACGACTGCCGAGATCTTGACGCCCTGGCGTTGCAGGTCTTTCACCACCCGCTCGTCTTCTGCAGGCAATCGCACGTTCAGCAGCATGGCGGCAGTGTAAAGACGTTGTCGTCTTTACACAAATATCAGCCGCCGCCGTGGCGCGCTTCGAGCAGCTGAAAGCGCAAGAGGTCATCGGCCGACACCAGGGCGACGGGCTTCTTGCCGCGCGTCTTCGTCTTCGCTTTCGCGCGGTACGGCTTCAGCGTCGCGAGCAGCTCGTCGAGCCCGAACGGCTTGCGCAGAAACGCGTCGAACTTGCGCCAGCGCCGGCGCACCATCGACTCGGCGAGGCCGCTCATCATCACGACCTTGAGCCCCTTCAGCTTCGGGTCTCTTCGAATCGCCTTCAGGGTCGCGGCGCCGTCGAGCACGGGCAAGAGGTGAGCGCGGGGCTCAGCAGCGTGCGAAGAGCCACGCGGGCCTCGGCCTTTTCATCGTCGATCAGCTCGTGCGAAGCCACCGGGGCACCATCAGGGTGCTGTCGAGCGAAGCCGAAGGCACGACGTTTTCGGTCGAGCTGCCGCGCGCTCAGGGCACGTTGGTGTAGCCGCGAATCGCGTGGCCGGCCGAGACGAACTGGCCGAGGGGGCCGAGCATCGGGTTGAAGCGGTAGAAGGTCGCCTCGATGCGCCTGGGGCTGCCGACGGTGAGCTGGCCCATGTACATGGCGGGCACGGTCATCGAGCTCACGCCCTGCGCGGCGCAGCGAATGACGACCTGACGCATGGTGGGCGGAGGCATCGTGAAGGCGCTGAGGCCGGCCGTGGTGGTATCGGTCGAGGTGATTTCGAGCATGACGCCAGCGGCGCTGCCGTTGGGGCAGTTGGTGGCAGTGCAGCCGACCGTGAAGGGCTGGCCGTCGAGGGGCACGGCGTTGAGCTTGTTGAGCTCGGCAATCTCGAGGGTGAAGTCGTCACCGATGTCGGTGGTGGCGCTGAACGGAGCGAAGACCGTGCTGCCCGACAGCGTGATGCCGACCATGTCGGAGTTGGCGATGAAGCCCGGGTCGGCGGCCATCGGCGTCGGCCCGAACAGCGCGAGGGTGACGTGGCTCGCGGTGTTCGGCAAGAGCTCGGCGAAGCTGGGCGGGTTGCCGAAGACGAGGGTGTTCGCGCTGGCGAGGGCGACGATGGGGAAGATGCCGTTGTTGCCGGCGGTCGCGGCGCCTGTGATGCTGACGTAGCGGTTCGTCGTGTTGCCTGCGTTGTAGGTGACGTCGAGGTCGGTCAGCGTGAAGGTGCCGGCCGCCGGGCCGTTGGCGATGGTGCCGCCCGTGCTCTGCGTCCCGGTGTGGGGGCACTGATACCCGGCGCCCGCCGTGTGAACGCAGGAGGGATAGGTCGTGGCGCTCGTGCTCACGGCGAGGGTGCCGTCGTCGAAGCCGCGGCGCGCGTACGCTGCCTGCGCCGGGGTGAAGACCCACGCCTTGCAGCCGAGGGCGCTGCCCGGCGTCTGCTCGAGCACCGGCCCCGGCAGTACGCTGCGGTCGAGGAAGCGGAAGTGCGCTTCGACGCCCTGGCCGTACGCGGTGCCCGACGAGCCGGGGTTCAGCACCGACACCTCGTACACGTGGAGGTCGGCGATGAAGCCGCCGTCCATGCCGCTGCTGGTGCCGCCGGCGCTCGCGCCGCCACCTGCGGTCGCGCTGCCGCCCGCTGTCGCGTTGCCGCCCGCTGTCGCGTTGCCGCCCGCTGTCGCGTTGCCGCCGCCCGCGGTCGAACCTCCGCCTGCGGTGCCGGCACTCCCGCCGGCCGTCGCGCTGCCGCCGCCGGCCGTGGCGTTGCCGCCGCCGGCCGTGGCGCTGCCGCCACCCGCCGTCGCGTTGCCGCCGCCGGCACCGCCGGGGTCGACACACTCGCCGGCGCGGCAGATGCGGTCGCTCTTGCAGTCGGTGTCTTTGGTGCAGCCCGGCGAGCCGCTGCACGCGTGCATGAGGAGCGCGGTCGAGAGGCAGGCGAGTGTGACGACGATGGCGCGGAGCTTCACGGTGCCCTCCCTGCGATGAACGTTGCGAGCGTCTGCCAGTACACCGGCGAGAGCGAGACGTCATTGTGCCCGCGGCCCTCGATGAGCACGAGTCGTCGGTCTGCGCTGACCGCGGCGGCGTGGGCAGCTTCGGCTTCGCGCGGCAGAATGAGCGTGTCTTCCGCGCCGTGCAGCACGAGCAGGCGGCCGCGTGCGGCGCGCAGCTTCGGCAGCGGGTCGAACGGGGCGCCGGGTTGAAATTCGGGCGGCACGTCGAGGCCGCGGCGGCGAATGAGCGCGACGACATCGACGAAGCCGCTCTCGAGCACGGTGGGCACGGCGCGTGAGAGCAGCTCGTTCGCGCAGGCGCTGCCGAGCGAGCGGCCCATGACGACGTCGGGCCTCACGGCATCGAAGACGGCGTGGGCGCCCTCGATGACTGCCCTCAGCGTCGGCTCACCGCGGCTTCTGCCGTAGCCGGGGAAGTCGGCGACGGTGAGGTTGGCTCCGGCGTCGGCGTACGCGCGCGCGAGGTCGTCGTAGTCGCTCACGACCTCGCCATTGCCGTGAAAGAGCAGCAGCGTGGGCGCGGCGGGCTTCAGCGTGTGGCGGCGAACGTGCCAGTCGCCGACGAACGTGTCGGTCGCGTGCGGCGGGGGCTCGGTGGCGTCGTCGCGCGGAAAGAAGAGGCGGGCGTTGAAGCGGTCGTCGTCGAGCACTCAGCGAGACGCGGTCGCCGTGCCCGGCCGCGGGTTGATGCGGGTCGGGCCGGTCTTCGACTCGATGGCCTCGCGCAGCGGCCTGCGCATGCCGAGCATGAAGCCGAGCTCGGTGACGATGAAGAGCGGGCCGATGAGCAGGCCCGAGAGGTCGTCGACGAACGCGGGCTTCTTGCCCTCGTAGTAGTGGCCGATGAACTGAATCACCCAGCCGACGACGAAGAGCACGATGCCGCCGATGAGGCCGGCGGGCAGACCCGCGGCGAGCGACGCGGCCGAGTAGGCGGCCATGGCGAGGCCGAGCCTCAGGTCGAGCACCAGGTAATAGAGAGTGGCGGCGCCGAAGACGGCATACGCGGCGTACGGGTGGGCGGCGCCGAGCAGGGCGGCGACGGCGACCGTAATCATGGGAATGCCGACGAAGTGGGTGGCGATGTTGCGCCGGTCGCGGTGGTAGGCGGCGTACGAGGTCAGGTGCTGGGTCAGGTCTCTCAAGGCGCGGCCAATATGGATCGGCAGAGGGTTGCGGTGCAAACCGGGCGTCAGCCGAGGTACTTCGCGCGCAGCGCGCCGATGTCGTAGGTGCTGCCGGTGTAGAGGCCGATGAGGTCGTCGTCGGGGGCGATGACGCGCCACTGCACGTCGAGCGTGGGAAACGCCTCGATGAGGTCGCGCACGGTGACGTCTGGCCCCATGCGCTCGAGGAGCGCCACGAGGCGGTGCTGGCCACCCGAAACGTGCAGCGAGCCGTCGGGCAGAATTCGGAGCTCGATGGGGTTCAGCATCTTCGAGGGGTCGAAGTTCTCGACGAGGTAGCGCAGTGACGCGACGGCGCTGCCCTGCTCACCCCGGTGCAGGTTGCCGGTCGAGCCCGAGTGCGTGCCGATGTTCGCGATGGGCGTATCGAGCGCGGCGTCGTATGCGGCCTGGGGAATGCCGTCGGGCGCGGTGAGGGCGGCGGGGCCACGCACCGAGCCGGCGGCGAGCTGGGCGGCGTCGACGGGCGCGAGGCCTCGAGCAGCGCGCAGCGCGTTGAAGCCACGAATGAGCGCGAAGCCGTCGGCGACGATGCCGGCCATGCCGAGCACCATGTTGAACGCGTGCAGGGCCTCGTCGGGCGGGCGGGTGCCCGAGAGGTCGAGCGACTCGGTGAAGTAGCGGCCGCGCTCGGAGTCGATGCGGTAGGACTCCTGCTCGGCGACGAGAAAGCCGACGCCGCTCGCGAGGCTGGCGCCGATGAGGCCGAGGCCGATGGCCGACGCGGGAGGGAAGACGAGCCCGCCGATGAAGGCGGCGGTGCCGATGAGGCCGGTGACGCCCTTCGCGAGCTCGAGGTTCTCGCGCTGCTGCGCCCACCCGTCGAGCAGGGTGGTGGCGCTGTCGATGGCGGTGGCGACGGCGAGCACGTCGGAGTCCGACGCGTTCGGGTCGACGAGCGCGCCGTAGAGCTGATCTCGAATCATCGAGGTCATGATGAGCAGCTCGAAGCTGCCGGCCTCGCCGGTCTCGAGGCGCTCGCGCATCGCCTGCAGGTTCGTGAGCTCGGCGGTGAGCGCTGCCGCCGCGGCGTCGCGCACCGATGTATTCGCGAGCACGGCCTGCTGCAGCGCGTACATGCCGGCGGCGTCGCCGCTGCGCGTGGCGGCGATGGCGTCGGTGCCGCCCATCACGAGCGCGCCGCGGGCGACGAGCTGGCCCGAGCCGTCGCGCTCGAAGACGGGAGCGCCGGTGTTGCCCTGTGCGTACGTCGTTGCGAGCGTGGCGAGCTGGCCGTCGCGCGCGAGCACGGCGAGCTCGGGCTCGGTGGCGAAGAGCTCGCCGAGGCGGGTCTGGGCGGCGGCGACGGCCTGGTCGACGGTCACTCCGCTGGCGAGCAGGTCGGGCACGCCGTGGCCCTCGAGGGTGTCACGCGCGGTGCGCATGCGGTCGGCGAGCCAGCCGGCGGTGGCCCGCTCGCCTTCGGCGGCCGACGAGAACGGTTCGGGCGTGGTGGCGTCGGGGTCGAGGCCGTGCCACGTCGAGGTGGTGGTGACGGTGGCGAGGTCGGCCTCGAGCTGCTGATGCAGCACGGGGTCGGCGGCGAGCTGCTGGGCGGTGACGGCGGCCCAGTCGACGCCGGTCATGCCGGGCGTCTGCGCGTTCGAGAACCGCACGAGCGTCGGCTGAAGCTCACGCCACGTGAGCTGCAGCTCGGCCATGGCTGCGGGCACCTCGGTCGCGAAGTCGGTGAGCTGCTGCGCTTCGATGGCGCCGGCGGCGAGCCCCGTCCACGCCGAGAGGTCGCCGCTCTGCAACGCGGCGGTCGGGACTTCGAGCGCGGCGATGGCGGCGTCGGTCATGTCGATGCCGAGCTCGCGCGCGGCGGTGTCGAGGTTCGCTTCGGTGGGGTCGGCGATGAACGCCTGCACGGCGGGGCTCAGCGCGACGGGCGTGCTGACGGCGACGTCGCCGACGGGCGCGTCGAGCTGGGTGGCGAACTGGCGCACGGCGAGCGAGGCGGCGCCACCGGTCGAGAGCTCGTCGATGGGCGCGGCGATGCGCTGCCTCGGCTGGGCGGCGGTGGTCTTCGCGGCGCGCTGTGCGGCGGCGATGTGTTCGGCGGCGTCGTTGTGTCGAATTCGAATCGTCATGGTGAGGCAGACGGTATCGACGGCGACCCGCTCGAAACTGTGAAGTTTTCCAAAGGTCGATTTATTCGCGATTCGACGCGACTTTCGTGCGCGAGGCCTCGTCAGGTGCAGATGTGCTCGCGAATCGCCGTCACTGCCGCAGGTGACCGATGAGGAAGTCCATCGCGTCGCCGGGCGTGGTGTCGAC
This sequence comes from Myxococcaceae bacterium, assembly GCA_016793725.1. GTDB lineage: Bacteria > Myxococcota > Myxococcia > Myxococcales > Myxococcaceae > Xiheicaenimonas > Xiheicaenimonas phototrophica. The sequence continues at coordinate 9,603 of JAEUJP010000292.1, forward strand.
GCCGTACGCGTTCACCTGTGCGTTGGTGCTGACGCCGGCGTCGGTGGCGAAGCGCAGCAGGGCCATCGGGTGCAGCGGGTGGTGGAGCACGTCGAAGTTCGCCGACGTCGGCGCCGTGTTCGCGCCGGCCGTCTGCAGGTACACGGGCGGGTCGTCGGCGCTGACGAGACCCAACATGTCGACGTCGGCGCGATAGGCGAGGTAGTGCGGCTCGGCGAGGGTGGCGACGAGTGTGCTCGCGTCGGCGGCGAGCGCGGCGCTGATGCCGTAGAAGCGCGCGAGTGACTGGCGCTGTGTGGCCTGCGAGAGCAGCACGTCGTTGGTGAGCGTGGGGTACTCGATGGCGAAGACCTCGGGTGACCAGCGCAGCACGTCGTAGGTCGCCTGGGTGCTGGTGGCGGCGGCGGCGCGAACGCGCGTCGACTGCCGGGCGACCATCGAGGTGGAGCCGCTCTGGGCCATGTCGGGGTGAAACGCGAGCCACAGGCTGGTGCCGGCGCCGGCCGAGCTGCCGTAGACGCCGACGCGGGTGGGGTCGATGTTGAAGGTGGCGGCCCAGCGCCGCAGAAACTGCAGCCCGGTGCGGTTGTCGCCGAGGCACTTCGCGACGCCGGCGTCTTCGGTGCCGTCGGTGCGCAGCAGCCGATATTCGACGCCGGCCCAGGCGACGCCGGCGTCCATCAGCTTCGCGACCTCGCTGAAGCCGGCGGTGCGGCTGCCCGAGGTGAAGCCACCACCGTGGTAGAAGATGACGAGCGGCGTCGGTGTGCCCGAGTCGGGCAGGAAGACGTCGATGACCTGGCGCGGGTCGGGGCCGTAAGGCACCGACGACGCGAAGCGCGTGCCCGTTGGAAGGTTCGGTACGGGTGAGGCGGTGAAGACGAGTGCGGGTGGGGGGTCGCCGCCGCCGGCCGTCGAAGCGCCACCCGCAGTCGAAGAGCCGCCTGCGGTGGCAGCACCGCCAGCCGTTGCAGAACCGCCAGCCGTTGCAGAACCGCCGCCCTCGCCGGGCTCGCCGCCCGCGGTGCCGCCGCCAGGAGAGCCAGTGCAAGCGGTGACGAGCGAGATGAAGGTGCTGGCGATGACGAGGGAACGCACGGCGCGAAACCCTACCGCATGAGCGGCTGAAGACGTGGGACGTCTCGGTACACGAACCGAAGTGCCGTTTCAAAAAGAGTCATCCCATGGGATCTCTGTTTTCGAAACGGCACCTCGGAAGACAGTGCCAGACATCCCATGTGTGATGAGCGAGGAGCGCTGCGTTCGCTGCGAGGGCGTTGAGAGCGGCAACGCGGCGGAGGCCGGAGGCCAGTGCTCCAGCGTTTGCCGCACCGAAGTCGCGCTTCGATGGGTTCGAGCTTCGACCTGGAGCCAGGCGACGCGTTGGCCATCATCGAGCACGTCGGCCTTTTTTCTGTCGCGCTGCCCGCACGTTCGGGCGGGCCGGTTCGTCCCCCCGGCATGCGAAACGCTCTCATCTTTCTCATGTTCACGGCATGCGGCGTCACCACGGCAGACCTGACGGCGGCGAAGGCGACCGAGCCCGAGACCGAGGAAGCGCGCGGCCGCTCGCTGTGGGCGCCCGACTGCAGCCCCTACCCGCTGGCCATCGACGTCGGCCCGAACGGGCAGGCGGCGGCGCAGGCCGAGCTCGCGGTGCTGTCGCCAGGAGCGACGCTGAGCTGGTCGCAGGTTCGCAACACGCCGGCGGTCATCTCGGGCGCGGCGTTCAGCTTCGAGTGCGCCCCCGGCAAAGACGCGCGCAAGCTGTGGCTCGACTATGCGAGCGCGCACCCGGCGCTGTTCCGCCTCGACGCGAGCGAATGGCAGACGTCGCCGGTGCCGTGCGAGTCGGTCACGGCCGAGGCCATCTGGCTGAGCGCGACGCGCGCGACGTATGCAGGGCTGCCGGCGCGGTCAGACACGTTCGCGTGGCGGTGGCGACGTGACGGCGCGAACGTGGTGGTCGAGGGTGTGGCGGGCAGCTGGGTGCCGCCGGCGCAGTACAACGACGCGCTCGCGCTGCGTGCATGCGCAGACCTCGACGAGAAGAAGGCCGAGTCGACGGCCCGCGACACGAAGCTCGGCTACACGGTCTTCAGCTGGTGCGCCCCGGTCGGCAGCGGCAGCTACCTGGCTTCACCGGTCGACACGTTCGCGGCCGACCCGAACGCGTTCATCGAGCTGAGCGACCAGACCGGCAAGGTGCTCGCGCGCAAAATCAACGACGCGAAGGTCGTGCTCGACCCGTCGAGCTACACGCCCGAGCTGTTGCAGAGCGACGCGAACTGCCCGCTCTCGGGCGGCACGCCGCACGTCGGCTTCGCGCTGCGCTTCGATGCGGTGACCGGCAGGCTCGATGACGTGAAGCCGGGAATAGGCTGCATCGTGTGCCTCGCGCCGTAACGCGGGCACAAAATGTGGGCGCCACGGCGGGGGGCCGAGATTAGGAAAACCCACATGGCAAAGACCCGACAGAAGCTGTTCCCGTTTCTCTGGTACGCGAAAGATGCGGAAGGGGCAGCACGCTTCTACGCGTCGATTTTTCCCAACTCGAGCTTCGACGGCGTCACGACGACGTTGAGCGAGTCGCCGAGCGGCCCGCCGGGCTCGGTGAAGGTGGTCGACTTTCACCTCTTCGGTCAGCGCTTTCAGGCGATGACGGCGGGTGAGCACGACACGTTCAACGACGCGGTGTCGCTGATGGTCGAGTGTGATGACCAGAAGGAGCTCGACCGGTACTGGAGCGCGCTGCTGAAGGGCGGCGGCAAGGGCGTCGCCTGCGGCTGGCTCATCGACAAGTACGGAGTGCGCTGGCAAATCACGCCGAAGGCGCTCGACACGATGATGAAGTCGAAAGACAAGGCCGCGGCGAAGCGCGCGACCGACGCGATGATGAAGATGGTGAAGATAGACATCGCGACGCTCGAGGCCGCGTTCGACGGTGAAGGCGAGACGGCCGACGAGAGGCCGCCGGGCAAGAAGCCCATGAAGCGCCGCCGCCCGAAGCTGCGCTCGACCGAAGCGCGAGCGCGACGCGGGAAGCGGCGAACGACGCGCCGGTCGCAGCGCTGAGCGCTACGGCAGAATGACCGTGCACGCGTTCGGGCTCGGCGGCGCGCCATCGGTGCCGCCGCTCTTGCCCGACACTTCCCACTGACCCACGCGCACGCGCCGAAACGAGCGGCCGACCGCGCCGTCGAAGCTGGTGATGATGTTCACGGGCGCGGTGGCGGTGGTCACGCCGCGGTACGGCGAGGCCGGCGGGTTCACCGTCGTCGAGTGGTAGACGACGATGTCGCTCGGCGACGTGGTGGCGCGAACCTGCGCCGCCGGCACCGCGAACAGCGCGACGGCGTCGGGTGAGGCCGTCACCGGGTTCTGCAGCCCGTAGCCCGTGAAGCGCCGCGCGACGGTGAGGCCGTAGTCGGCGCCCAGCGTGAACGAGGGGAAGCCGTTCTCGACGCTCGAGAGCGGGCCGCCGATGAGCACACACTTGCCCGCAGGCAGCATGCCCGAGAGCGCGACGGTGGCGCCGGTCGTCGAGCCGCCCGAGCCCCACGCGGGGTCGCCGCCGTACCCGAGCGACCACTGCGAGAGGTCGACGGTCGCGCCGGTGCCGTTGTACAGCTTCACCCACTCGCGGTCGGCGTCGGTGCCGGTCGGGTTCACCATCAGCTCGGCGATGAGCAGCCGGCCCATCGGCGGCGGAGGCGCGCTCACGGCGACGCGCACGGTGTCGGTCGCGAAGAGGCCCGACGGGTCGGTGACGGTGAGCGTGAGCTCGAGCGTCTGAGCCGTCGCCGGCGCCGTGAAGGTCGGGTGCGCGGTGTTGGCGCCGGCCAGCGTCACGGGGCCCGACCACTGGTAGACGAGCGCGTCACCGTCGGGGTCGCTCGAGCCCGAGCCGTCGAGCGTGACGGTGGCGAGCGTCGTGGCGGTGAGGTCGGGGCCCGCGTTCGCGAGCGGAGCGCCGTTGGGGGCGGGCTCGCTCACCCCGAAGTCGAGCTTCCACGCGTCGAGGGTGCCGACGTCGATGCCCACCGAGTCGACGACGGCGAGGCTCCACGTGCCGGCGAGCGGCTGGCCCACGGCCTCGGGCACGTCGAGGGTGACGTGCAGGTCGTCGGCCTCGCGCCCCGAGTTCGCGTGCAGCACCTTCGTGAAGCCGGGCGCGCGCAGCGTGACGCGCAGATCGCCGATGTACGTGTGCGTGATGTCGAACGAGACCTTCAGGTTGCGCGCGGTGCGCGGGTCGGCGACGTCGAGCGTCGAGACGATGCCGGCGGGGTTGTTGTCGGGTATCGCGAGGGCCGGGGTGGCGCTGAACACGAGCCGCGCCTCGACCTGAAACGGCTGAACCACGAACGCGCGCGTCGCGACCGAAACGCCGCCGCGGCCGTCGCTGCCGCGCACGCGAACGGTCAGCGGCGTGGGCGCGGTCACGTGCGGCGCGACGAACGCGACGTCGGCCGCGTTGGCGGCGGGCGAGAAGGTGACGGCGGGGCCGCTGGCGACCTCCCACTGAAAGGTGACGGGGTCATTGTCGATGTCGGTGGCGGTGACGTGCAGCTCGGCGGTGGCGCCGGTGTTGACGTCGCCGCTCGCCCCGGTGACGGCGAGCAGGGGCGGCGAGTTCGACGGCGCCTGCAGCCAGCCGTCGAGCGCGATGAGCGCCTCGGCGTCGTTCTGCAGCGACTCGAACGCGAGCTTCGACTGCGGCATGAACGTGAGCTGCTGGCGGTTCGGGTCCGAGGGGTCGACCGAGATGTAGCGGCGAATCAGCGGGCGGCCTCCGCTCTCGGCCTGCACCAGCGACCACTGCGCGTAGTTGGTGAAGTCGATGGAGTTGAGGCGGTGGCACGTCTGGCAGTACGGGTTCACGAGCTTCGTGAAGACCTGCACGCGGGCGTCGAGCGCGGGGCCGCTGACGCCGTCGCGCCACGACGCGGGCACGTGCGCAGCGTCTTTCACGCCGAGGGCGGGCGGGGCGCCCGACGGGTACATCTCGTCGAGGTACGTCGTGATGACGGCCTTCGCGTGGTCGACGCCGAACGGCGCACCTTGCGCCTCGCCGCGCAGGGCGGCGTTCGCCGAACGAATCGCCTGGTTGAGCGCGAACCACTCGGCCTGCGCCTCGGTGGCGTCGATGCCGGGGCGCGGCTGGAGCTGCGAGGGCTCGAACTCGCGAAAGACGCTGCCCAGGTCGGGGCCGCGCTGGGGCTGGTAGCCGCCGCCGTGGCAGCTCGTGCAGGCCTGGGGCACGAACTTGTTGCCCTCGTCGTCGAGCACGGCGAACGGCTGCAGCACGCCCTGCGGCGAGAAGACGTAGAAGCGGGTGAAGCCGTCGGGGCTGATGTTCATCGCGACGGTGCCGAGGTTCGGGGCGCCGCGCTGGCGGTCGTCGACCTCGTTCCAGTTGGTGACGAAGCAGCCGCCCTGGCCGCGCGCGAGCGTGGCGGTGCACGTCATCTCGCGCCAGTACCCGAGCTCGGCGACGTTGCGGTAGAGGCCGGTGACGGTGGGGCGCGCGCCGACGTGGTCGAGCTTCCACTGGTCGAGCGAGTACGAGTTGATGTCGGTGCCGGGCAGTAGCGTGCGGTAGTACTGCGTGGCCTGCACGACGTCGCCGACGCCGTCGCGAACGAGAAAGAGCTGGTGGCCCGGCGGCGGCGGCGGCGGCGGGCCGTCGTTTTCGGGCACGCGCACGTTCACGAGCACGCGATTGTTGACCTCGTTCGACTCGTTGATGATGTCTTCGGGGTCCATCACCACCTCGAGCTGGTAGTCGCCGCCGGGCACGCCGGTGACGTCGACGAAGCCGCACGGCAGAAACGCGCTGTAGAGGTCGGCGCAGCCGGCGCTGATGCCCTGGTTGCCGCACCCAAACTTGCGCGAGCACGAGCCGGGGGTGACGTCGAGCATGTCCATCAGACAGAAGCTCTGCTTGTGGCCCTGCGCGGCGATGGCGCCGGTCGGCGTCAGCAGGCGGTACTGCGCGAAGCTGCGAAAGTGAATGTGCCGGTGCGCCGAGTTGTACTCGAAGCCGCGGCCGAGCTCGGGGTTGCCGGTGACGGTGCAGACGTGGCGGCCCCCGCTGCAGCACGACGGCGCGAGGTCACAGTCGACGCCGGCGCACGACGCGCTGGTGTCGGTCGAGCGGCAGCTCGGGTCGCCGGCGGCGAGGTCACCGGGGCCGTTGTTCGGCGTCTCGACGTCGAAGCGAATGAGCGTGCGGTTGGTGGTGCCGCCGACGGCGCAGCCGTCTTCGACCTCTTGCTGCGAGATGGTCTGGTTCGTGAGCACCTGCACCGAGGCCTGCAGGCGCGCGGCGTTGATGGTGATGTCGGGGCCCTGCGCGTTGAGCAGCGCCTTGCCGGTGACGCTCTTCGGCTGCTCGTTGGAGCTCGAGACGACGGCGGTCTGTGTGCAGGCGAGTGTAAGAGTCGCGAACGAGAACGCGATGAAGCGGTGTGAGGGCACCATGGCCTCCCCAGTAGGTCGTGCTCCTGAACCTTGGGGCGGTGTGCGTGTGCAGAACTTCTGGCTTGCAGCGCAAACCGTCAGTCGATTCGCGCCTGTGGCGCCTCACGGCGTACAGCGAATCGGGGGAAACGAGGCCTTCTTCACCGGCAGAAAGAAGACGCGCGAGAGGTTGTCGCGGTCGCCGCTGCCGTCGTTGACGAGCCGCTCCATCTGCGTGCGCTCGACGCAGCCCAGGTCGAAGTTCGTGACCGCGTCGATGCTCAAGCCGCAGAAGCCGTCGGGCCGGCAGCACCCCTCGAGGTCGATGAAGTTGCCCGACTCGGCGGGGCACGCCGCGTTCGGGGTGCCGGGGTGACCGCCGCGCGCGATGCACTGGTCGCCGAAGAGAAACCTGCTGCTGCTGCCGCACGCGCCGCTCGACGTGCAGCAGCCCTTCGCGCCGACCTCGCTGTCTTCTTCGGTGTACGGCGCGCACGTCGCGCCGCCGCACTGCGAGACGGGCGGCGGCGCCGGCGGCACCACGACGTCTTCGCCGACCGCCTTCGTGCAGCCACAGCCGCTCCACGTGCCGCCCGCGATGCAGGTCTGCGAGCCCTTGCCGCCGAGGCAGCCGCAGCCGCGCGTCGTCCCGGGCGCGCAGCCGCCGAGCGACTGTTGCGAAGGCTCGGAGCCGCTCTCGCCGTTCACCGGCACGCACGCGGTGGCCGTCAGCACGAGCGTCAGCGTGAGCACCCTCATGGCATCACCCGCGACGCGCCCGGCAGCCGGCCGGTCGAAATTTCGTCGGCCAGGTCGCCGAGCGAGCCCTTGTTCGGCACGCCGAGCGCCTCGAGCGCCGACAAGAGCAGCCGCGTCGTGCGCGCCTGGGCGCCGAGCTCGAGCACGTGGTTCTGCTTGAAGTAGTTGTTCGTGCGGTCGCCGCCGAACACGAAGAACGGCACCGGGTCTCTCAGGTGGTTGCCGATCGCCATCTCGCTGCCCCAGACGACCAGCGTCTCGTCGAGCAGCGAGTGGCCGTCGGCGAACTTCGTCGCCTCGAGCTTCGAGAGCAGCCGCGCGACGACGCCGACGAAGTAGCGGTTGATGAGCACCTTCTCTGCGCGCGTGCCCGCGTGCATCACCGCGTGCACGCCGATGTTCGGGTTGACGTTGGGTATGCGGCGGTCGCTCACGCTGTTCGACAGCTGCAGGCTCGCGACGCGCGTCACGCCGCACGACAGCGCGTTCGCCAGCACGTCGATCTGCGCCGTCGCGATCTCGTCGAACTTCTCGTGCGCGCCGAGCTGCGGGCTCGAGAGCGTCTCGGGCGCCGTGCCCGAGCACGAGAGCCCCGCCAGCGCATCGACCCGCTGCTCGAGCGCGCGCAGCCCGTCGAGGTGTGCGTCGAGCTTCACCTGCTCGGCCGCGCCATACGCGCTGCGCACGCGACCGACGTCGGCCCGCACGAAGTCGATGACGCTCTTCTTGCGCGCGCGCAGCTGGGCGGCGTCGGCGCCGGTCGCTCCGAAGGCGCGGCGAAAGGCGGCGGCCGGGTCGTCTTCGGGCTGCAGCTTGCCGGTCGCGCCGTAGATCATGACGCTCTGGTTGTCGCCGGCGCCGAAGCCGAGCTGCGTCTGCACGCCGAGCTCGAGTGACTTGAGCGGCGCTCCACCCGACAGCACCGGCGCCGCGAGCTGGTCGAACGACGGCCAGCCGCTGAACGCGTCGTCTCTGCGAATCAACGCCCCGGTGAACATCGACGTCATGCCCTGCGCATGCGCCGCCACCTCGTTGCGCACCGCGTTCACGAGGCCGTGCGCCACGAACGTGCGCGCCGCGAAGGGCTGCAGCGCCTGCAGCACGGAAGGGAAGGTGAGCCCGCTCGCGCCGAGCGCCGGCTTCCACCCCGGCTCGAGGCCGTTCGGGTGAAACACCACCACCAGGTTGCGCGGGCGCGCCCACGTCTCGCCGTCGGCGAGCGCAGCGCGGCTCCCGAAGATGGGCGCGACGGCGAGGGCCTTCAGCAGGGTGCGGCGATCGAAGGTCATGGTGCACGGCTCCGGAAGGCGTCGCTCGTGGTGAGCGCGACGATGAGGTCGGGCACGCTGCCCTTCGTCTCGATGATGCGCGCCTCGAGCTGCGCCAGCTCGGGGGCGTCGGCGTCGGTCTCGAGCCGGCCGAACGCGAAGCGGTACCACTGGCGCGCCGCGCAGCGCAGCACGACCTGCGATCTGCCGAGGCGCTTCGAGAGCTCGACCGCGTCTTTCGTCGGCCCGTCGAGCGCCTCGTCGCCGAGCACCACCTCGGCGCTCGCGTCGATGACCGAGCCGTCGTCGAGGTCTTTTTCGCGCCAGACGCCGATCGCGTCGTAGTGCTCGAACGCGAGGCCGAAGGGGTCGAGTCGCTGGTGGCAGCCGCGGCACGACGGGTTCGCCGAGTGCTGCTCGATCATCTCGCGCCGCGACAGCGCGCCGGGCTTCGCCGCCCCCGTCGGCGCGATGGTCACGCCCGGCGGCGGCTCACCCGGCTCGATGCACAGCACGTTGCGCAAGATGGCGAGCCCGCGGTGCGTCGGCGACGACAGCCGCGGCGAGGCGTGCGTCGCGAGAAACGCCGGGTGCGTCAGAATGCCCGCGCGCTCGCTCGGGTCGAGGCCGACGCTCGCGCCGGGCGTCGGCTCACTGACGCCGTACACCCGGTGCAGCGGCGCACGAACGAACGCGAACGGCGCCGAGAAGAGCGTCTCGAGCCGCCCGTCGCTGCGGCGCACGACCGCGTCGACGAAGCTCTCGAGCTCGTCGCGCATCGCGGTGCGCGCCTCGGCGCCGAAGAGCGGGTAGCGCGTCGGGTCTTTTTCGAGCGACTGCAGGCCGCCGAGCCCCAGCCACTGCTGGTGAAACGCCGCGAGCTGCGTGCGCGCGCGCGGCTCTTTCAGCAGGCGCCACGTCTCGGCGGCGATGCCGTCGGCGGTGTCGAGCCGGCCCTCTTCGGCCGCGGCGGTCAGCGCGTCGTCGGGCAGGCCGCCCGCGAGCAGCAGCGCGAGCCGCGTCGCGACCTCGTGGCCGGTGAGCTTCGCCGGGTCATCGGGCCGCCCGCGCTCGACCACCGCCAGAAACGACGCCGACGACAGAATGCCGGTGACCGCGAGCTCGACGCCGCCGGCCTCGAACAGCGCGCCGAGCCCCGCGCGCTCGTCGTCGGTCAGCGGCCGTCGCCACGCTTTCGCCGCGAGGCGCTCGAGCCCTTCTCTGGGGCACGCGCAGCCGAACAGCCGCTCGGCCGACGGCGCGACCTTCGCTGCGACCTCTTCAGCCGCGACGATGGCGACGTCGACCTCGAGCGACGTGATGGGCGTGCGCACCCGGGTCAGAAACGGGCCGGCCGTCTCTTCACCGGGGAAGCGCCACGCCGGCGACTCGCTCAGGCCGAGGGGGGCGAACAGGTCGACGACGGCCTGGTGGTACTGCGCGCGGGTCAGCCGGCGCAGCGGGGCGGGCGCGACGGTGCCGCTCGAGGCCGAAGGTGACGGCAGCTCACCCAGCGTCAGCGGCGGCTCGGGTACGACACAGCCGGTCAAGCACAGCACGAGGAGCGAGCGACGCATGTGAGCATCAGCCCTTCGCAACGACCGCGCCAACCTGCGCCCGCCAGTGGTTTCGCGGCGCGGCGCGCGCCGCAAGCTACCCAGGTCGCGAAGCCGGCGCGACGCCAGTAGCGCCCGCCACCGACCGAATCAGCTGCTCGGCGTCGACCGGCTTCGTGAGGTGCTCGGCGAAGCCGGCCGCGAGACAGCGCTCCCGGTCGTCTTGAGTGCCGAAGCCGGTGAGCGCCACCATGCGCGGCGCATCGCTGCCGAGCCTCGCGCGAAGGGTCTGCGCGAGCTCGAGGCCGCTCATGCCCGGCAGGCCGATGTCGATGACGGCGACATCGACCTTGTGGTCGGCCAGCAGCGCGAGCGCCGCGGCGCCGTCGCTGGCGACCTGGGTCTCGTGGCCGAGCTCGGACAACAGCTCAGAGAGCAGGGCCGCCGCATCGTCGTTGTCGTCGACGATGAGCACGCGCTGGCCGGCGCCGGCTGCGGGGCTCGCCTTGCGCTCGACCCGCGGCGGCGACGCGTGAGCGGGCAGCACCACCGTCGCCGTCGTGCCCTTGCCAGGCCCGTCGCTGGTGATGCCCGAGGTGCCGCCGTGCAGCGCGACGATGCGGCGCACGAGCGTGAGCCCGAGGCCCAGGCCTCCCTGCGGCCGGTCGGCCGACTGCGGCGCCTGCACGAACATCTCGAACACGGTGGGCAGCACCTCTTTGGCGATGCCGACGCCGTCGTCGCGCACGGTCACCTTCACCGAGCTCTCGGAGCTCCGCGCGTCGACCCAGATGTGACCGCCAGGAGGCGTGTAGCGCGCGGCGTTCGTGAGCAGGTTCACGACCACCTGCGAGAGCCGCGCTTCGTCGCCATCGACCACGAGGCCATCGGCCACCACCACGCTCAGGGTGTGCTGGCGCTCGCGCACCTGCGGGCCGGCGATCTCGACCGCCTTGTCGATGATGCCCTTCAGCCCCACCGGCTTCTTGCGCACCTCGAGCTTGCCGTGCACCACGGCCGAGACGTCGAGCATGTCGTCGACCAGCCGCGTGAGGTGCCGTGCCTGGCGCTCGATGACCTCGTGCTGCCGCTGATGCGCGCCGTCACCCTTCATGCGCAAGAGCTGCACCGCAGTCAGAATCGGCGCCAGCGGGTTGCGCAGCTCGTGGCCGAGCATCGCGAGAAAGTCGTCTTTTGCGCGGCTCGCGGCCTCGGCGGCCTCGCGGGCCTGGTTTGCGTCGCGCAAGAGCCGCGCGTTGTCGAGGCCGGTGGCGAGCACCGCGCCGAGCTCGGCCATGGGCACGATGTCGTTCTCGTCGAAGCGCCGCGACGCGCGGCTGTTGAGCAGCACGAGCACGCCGTAGAGCGTGCCACGCAACAGCAACGGCACGCTCAGCACGCTGCGAATCGCCATGTGCTCGAGCAGCTCGAGGTGCTCTTCGCTGCGCGACACGCCGCGCAGCATCTCGGGCGTGACGTCAGACACGACGCGCGGGCTCGCGGCCTGCCCGTGCAGCACGTGCGTCGAGGGAATTTCGAACGGCAGCGGCCACGCGCGGAGCTGCTCGGCGAGGCCTGCATCGCCGGGGTTGCGGTGGGCGATGGCGAGGCGGCGGCTCTTGCCGTTCTCGAAGAGGTCGATGATGGCCCAGTCGGAGATGGAGGCGGCGGCGTCGTGGGCGACGTGAGCGAGCACGCCGGTGACGTCGTCGCCGCCCTGCACGAGCTGCTGGGCGACGCGGGCCCGAAAGCGGTCGCGCTCGATGGCCCAGGCGTGCTCGGTGAGGTCGTGGCCCTGCACGAGCACGCCGGCGACGGCTCCGTCGGCGCCCCGAATCGGCTGGTAGATGAAGTCGATGAGGCGGGTGTAGGGGGTGCCGTTCTTGTCGACGAGCTCGACGCGGTGGCCGTGGCCGAAGAACGGCTCGCCCGACTGAACCACGCGGTCGAGCAGCTCGGGGTAGCCCTGCGCGACGACGTCGGGCAGCGCGTCACGAAGGGGTTTGTCGAGCACGTCGCGGCCGCCGACCAGCCGGGTGTAGGCGTCGTTCACCAGGGTGAAGACGTGGTCGGGCCCGCTGAGAAACGCCATGAAGCCTGGCGCCTGCGCGACCATGGCGCGCACCTCTTCGAGCTCGCGGTCGAGCGTGCTGACCTCGCGCTGCACGGCCTCGGCGCGCTGCAGCAGGTGCAACGCCGAGGTGTCTTCGAGCTGCGTGACGTCTTCGGTGTGCTGCAGCACGGCCTCGACCTCACCGGCAGAGTCGAAGAGCGGCACGTGGGTGGCGCTCCAGATGCGCAGCTCGGGCGGCTCGCCGGCCCTGCGCGCGACGCGGTAGCGAATGTGGGCCAGGTGATCGGGCTGGCCCGTGCGCAGCACCTTCTTCAGCGAGGCCTCGAGCAGCTGCCTCGACGCGTCGTTCGGGTCGTCGGGGTCATTCGGAAACGCGGCGAGCAGCTCGCGCCCGACCAGCGACTCGGGCGTGCTGCCGGTGAGCTCGAGGTAGCGCCGGTTCGCGCCGAGCACGCGCAGCTCGCGGTCGAGCACCACCATGGCGACCGGGGCCCACTCGAAGCTCCGCGAGAAGTCGAACGCCACGCGCCCTGCTATAGCAACGAGCCCCGTGGGCTCGTCACGCGACTTGCAGCGCCAGCCCGCGCGAGCGCGGTGCGGTCAGGTGCTCGAGCAGCTCGAAGATGGTGACCTCGTCGAGCGGCTTCGAGAGGTAGGCGTGGGCGTTGCACCGGGAAATTTCGCCGAGGTCGGCGCCGCTGACGATGACGCGCCAGATGGCGCTCAGCTCGTGGTCGCCGGCGCAGGCGTCGCAGAACACCTTGCCGTTCATCTCGGGCATGGTGAGGTCGACGAGCATGGCTCTGGGCCTCAGACCCGAGCGCAGCATGCGCAGGGCCTCGGCGCCGGTGCGCGCCTCGGCCGCGCTGTAGCCCTCGCGATCGAGCAGCTCGACGAGCATCGCGCGGGTCTCGGCGTCGTCGTCGACGACCAGAATGAGGTGCTTGCGGCTCGCAGCGGTGATCGCAGGGTCTCGGGTGCCGTTCACGGGCCTCAAGAGATACGGCCGAGCGCCCGGTCGAGCAAACGCACCGAGCCCATGATCCCGTTCGGTGACGCCGAGGGCGCTCTTCGCGTACGGTGGCCTGCATGCCGACGCGCATTCGCCACACCCCGTTCGAGATCGACGGCTACAAGGTCGACGACACGGCGCTGAAGACGCTGTTCGAGAAGACGCGCGGCGACGGCAAGACGTTCTCGATTCACGAGCTCGCGACGAAGTCGAAGAAGTACGACGACGGCGACAAGTACCTGAACCTCACCGAGCTCCAGAAGGGCTACGCCGAAATTCCCGTCACGCGGCTGCCGCCGCAGGTCGGCGAGAAGGCGTCGCCCGCAGTGCTCACGGCGCTGCAGCGCGCGTGGGCCACGTACGCCGACAAGCCGGCCGAGCTCGAGGCCGCCAGGGTGTCGCGGGTGCCGAAGAGCTTCGCCCGCGTCATCGTCGGCACGTCGGGCACGGCCTCGAGCCCCGAGCAGGTCTACCACTCGGTCTACGTGCAGCAGCGCAAGAGCGGGCTGCGCATGAACGCGACCAACGAGGTCTACTTCGAGAAGAAGAGGTTCGGCGAGACCTCACTGTTCGGCCCGTTCAACGTCGACAAGCTCGGCATACCGACCAGCGACGTGCCGCCGCCGCTGAAAGACGACGGCGCGTCGCTCGAGTCGAAGCTGAAGGGGCTGCCGAGCCAGAGAGAGGTCGCGGGCGCGACGAAGCTGCAGCTCGAGACGTTCGACTTCGACGCGACGACGAACGACGACGTCGCCATCTACGAGCAGGTGGCGAAGAGCCAGTTCGAGCGGCTGACCGAGGCACAGCGCGAAGAGGTCGAGAAGCTCGCGGCGTACAAACAGTTCGGGTCGCAGACGGCGGCGGTGAACGACTGGCTGCGCAGCTCGCGCAGGGCGCAGAAGGTGAACCCGAGCGTGGTGCTGCTCGACCAGGCGTTCGAGCGCGCGGTCGAGCTGCCGAAGGGCATGCTGCTGTTTCGCGGCATCGCGGCCGAGGGCTACGGCGGCAAGCCGGGCACGAAGGTGATCGACCCGGCGTACCTGTCGACGTCGCTCGACCCGGGCATCGCGCGCATGTTCGCCGACAACTCGGGTGACTCGACGGGGCAGCGGCGCACCCTCATCGTCATCGAGGCGGGCGAGAACGCGAGGGGCGTCGTGAGCGGCAACCGGGGCGAGACCGAAATTCTGTTGGACCGCGGTCTCGAGCTCGAGGTGGTGCGCGAGCGCCGCGAGAAGGGCTACACGCTCTTGCACCTGCGAACGCCGTAACCCGGAAGCGCAAACGCCCCACAGCGACAGTTTTGCTTGGGTGCCACGTACCCACCGCTCTGATCTCACAGGGGGCGAGGTAGGTCTGCGTCGTGCACAGCGAAGAGCCCATGGGCATCTTCGCCGCGCTCTTCAGCGCACTCTCTCGCAGGCTCGGCACCCTGCTGCAGGCCGTCTTCGGCTGGTCGGTGATGTCGATGTTCGGCAAGCTCGACTCGAAGAAGCAGCTGCTCATCACCCTCGCGGTGGTGCTGTCGCTGTGCTGGCCCGTCTTCGTGCTCGGCATCTTCGAGCCGAAGGCGGTCGCGTTCGTCATCGCGTTCATTCCCGGGGGCGCAGACATCAGCCCGGCCGTCTTGCGTGCGGTCTGGGTCGGGTTTGCGGCGCTGTCACCGGTCGTCGTGGGGCTGCTCACGCGCGTCGCGTCGCCGTCGTTGAAGGCGAAGGGCTTCTTCTCGGCGATGCTGAACGGCTACCCGCTGACCCTCGGCTACGCGCTGTCGTTTCTCATCACGCTGTTCGTGGTGCCGGTCGTCAAGCTGCAGACGCTGAAGCGTGGCTGGGCCGACGAGCACGTCTTCGTGCAGACGAAGAACGGCTGCTACCTCTCGGCGATCGAGCAGCTGTGCGACGCCGCCGCCCTGGCGGGCTTCGACCCGCGTGCCCACGCTGCCCCGCGGGCGATGGGGCTCGCGCTCAAGGTGCTGAAGCTGTTCGCGCGCGGCGCCATCGACTCGATGGTGGCCGAAGAGCCGCTCGTCGTTCGCGCGCAGAACATCGAGCTCTTTCTCTACCCGGGCGACCTCCTGCTGCGCGGCGGCAAGGTCGAGGTCGCGCGCATGCGGGCCATGATCGGGCAGACGAAGCTCGAGAAGTACGCGTACCTGGTCGAGCAGCCGGCAGCGCAGGAGCTGCAAGACGACCTCGGTGGGCTGTTCGAAGCGGTCGACCGTCACGTCGACCCGAGAGAGATGGGCGACGTGGCGAAGAGGCGGCTCGAAGAGATCGTACGGGCGAGCGCGAAGGCGAAGCTCGGCTTCGAGGAGTGGCTCGTGCTCGACCGCCTCGCCCGTCGCGTCGAAGCTCGCATGAACGCGCACGAGTCGCTCGTCGACGAGGCCGCGGTCGCCGACGGGGTGAGCCTGCTGAACCCCGCGCCGGTCAAGGCCGACGAGCCCGCGAAGTCGACGACGCCGCTCGCCGACGCGTCGGTGCTCGAGCTCGTCCAGCGCGGCATTCACGACGCCACCGCGCTCGCCCGCCTCGAGGTCGCGCTCGCGAAAAGGGAAGCCGAAGAGCAGGTGAAGGAGGCGTCGAAGGGCGCCATCGGCTTCGCGCTCGCCGCGGCTCTCGTCATCGTCACGCTCTCGCTGGGCGGCATGGCGCTGGTGTTCGCGCTCGGCGCGACGGTGAAGGCGGCGCTGATGGTGGCCGGCGGCGCGCTGCTGCTCGCGCTCGTGGTCGGCGGCGTCGGCTACTCGCTGCTGCCGTCGAAGCTGCTCGGGCGCACGCGCACGCACGTGAAGAGAGACCTCAAACAGCTGAAGGAGCACCTCGCATGAAGCCCATCACCGAACCTGCGTCTCTCGATGACCTCGACCGCCAGACCCTCGCCGCGCGAGACCGCCTCATCGAAGTGCTCGACGCCGTCGACTCGAAGCGGCACACGTTGAAGGCGGCCGAAGCCCCCGTCAACGGGGCGGCGCGCGTGAAGACGTACTCGAAGAAGCTGGCGCTGCCGCTGGGCGTGGCGCTGGGTGGCGCGGCGGCGCTGGTGGCGTCGCTGTTCCTCAAGAGCCCAAAGACGTTCTTTCGCCCGTGGCCGGTCGCGAGGCCGCTCGCGAAGGTGCTGCAGTCGGTCGGAGTGTCGCTGATGTCGTACGGGCTCGCCGAGACGGTCAAGACGGGCGTGAAGCTGGGGCTGAGGTGATGGCGGCGAGCGCTCAGACCGCAGACCGCTACGGCATTCGCGCGGCGGTCGAGGCGGCGAAACACCGCCGGCCGCTGTACCGGTACACGTCGTTCTGGGTGTGGGTGGCCATCGCTGCGGTGATTTTCGCCGTGCGGCTCGGCGTCGACCCGATCGCGAAGGTGTACACGCAGAAGGGCATCGACAGCCTGACCGGGTACCACGGCAGCGTGACGGGGGTGAACGTGTCGTTCTTTCCACCCGCGTACACGGTGCAGGGGCTCAAGCTGGTGCAAGACGGCCGCGAGGCCGACGCCGAGCCGGTCGTGTACGTGAAGACGCTGACGGGGCGCGTGATGCTGCGTGAGCTGCTGAAGCTCCGCCTGGTCGCGCGGGTTCAGGCGCACAACCTGAAGGCGACGATTCAGGGCGGCGCGACCGAGCCGCCGGAAGAGGCCAAGGAGGCGGGCCGCAAGGTGAAGAAGGAGGCGCTGAAGCACGATCTCGACTTCGGCGAAGTTCTGCACAAGCTCATTCCGCTCCGCGCCGACCGCATCGAGGTGCGCGACAGCGAGCTCACCGTCTACGACGTGACCGACCCGAAGCGGCCGTCGCTGTGGGTGAGCGACGTGCAGCTCGCGCTCGAGAACCTCGTGACGCGGCGAAACCTCGACCAGAACGTGCCGCTGAACCTCACGATGCGCGCGGTCGTCGCGAAGACGGGCACGCTGAAGGTGCTCGCGACGGGTGACCTGCTCGCCGACAAGCCGGCGTTCAGCGGCCAGGCGCAGCTCACGGGTCTGCAGCTGCAGTCGCTGTGGGAGTGGACCCATGCCAAGGCAGGCGTCGGCGCGAGCGGCACGGTGAACGCGTTCGTGAACTTCAACTCGGCCGAGGGGAAGCTCGCGGGCGACACGAAGCTGATCATCGAGAACCCGAAGGTCGCCCCGTCTGAGAAGGGGCTGGGCTCGAAGCTGAAGGCGGGCGCCGCGAACCTCGCGATCAGCGTGCTGTCGAGCAAAGACGGCGGCGACAAGAAGATCGGCACGACGCTGCCGCTGAAGGGCACGCTGTACCAGCCCGACCCGCAAATCTGGCCGACGGTGCTCGGCGTGGTGCGCAACGCGTTCGTCGACGGCATCGACTGGGGCTTCACCGACCTGCCGACCCCGACCGCGAACGAGAAGCAGGGCGTGCTCGAGCAGGCGAAAGACGCGTTGAACGAAGACGAGGGCCCGAAGGCCCAGCCGAGAGGTCAGTGATGAGAGCCAGATTGTTTGCTGCGTTGATGATGAGCCTCATGGCGTGCAGCCACGCGAAAGACAGCAAGCGGGTGACGCGCTCGGACGACGAGCGGCAGCCGGCGCCGAAGGTTCAGGCACGGCGGGGCGACACCGCGCGTGACGCGCCGAACCGCAACGCGAAGAAGAGCGACCCGCGCGCCCCGAAGCTCGACGGCCCCGCCGAGCCGATGACGACGTCGAAGACGACCCGAGAGATGTTCAAGCCGGCCGGCATGATGCGGCTGCAGCAGGCGCTGCAGGCCAGGCTCGTCGACATCGGCGACAAGAACGAGAGGGTCGCCCACGAGAAGAAAGACTCGGTCGAAAGAGAGAAAGAAGAGATGAAGGTGCCGCTCGCGCAGGTCGGCGCCGTCGACCAGAGCGGCGAGCTCGATGCGCGCACCCAAGAGGCGCTGCGCGCGTTTCAGCGCGCCGAGAAGCTGCCCGAGACGGGGCTGCCCGACTACGAGACGCTGCGGCGCCTCGGCATTCGGCCTGACGAGCTGTACCACTACGAACCCCCGGCGAAGCGTGAGGGCGTCGTCGAGTGACCTCTCGGAGCGCAGGCCATGAGCACGGTAACCGTTCGGCACCCCACCTGCATTGGAAGTGGTCATGGACTCGAGACAACTCGAAGAGCTGATGGTGCAGACGCTCGAGCACGAAGTCTGTGGGGTGAAGGTCTACGAGGCCGCGCTCACCAGCGTCGTGAACCACGGCCTGCGCGAAGAGTGGAGCGAGCACCTCGAGGCGACCCGGCAGCAGGTCGAGCTGCTGAAGCGGGTGTGTTGGGCGCTGAGAATCGACGCGACGAACGACACGCCGTCGCGGCTCATCATTCGCGAGAACGGCAACGCGCTCATCTCGACGATTCAGGCAGCGAAGCGAGACGCCGACGCGCCCGCTGCCCAGCTGCTCGCGTGTGAGACGGTCGTCATCGCAGAGACGATGATTCAGACGGCCTGGCAGGTGCTGACGCGCTGCGCGCCTCTCGTGAAGGGCGACGGAGCCCAGCTGCTCGAAGAGGCCTGCGCGGTGCGCGCGGCGCTCGATGGCGAGCGCCTGCGTCACGCGAAGGGCTGGTGCCGGGAGCTGTGGCTCGAGTCACTCGGGGTGAAGGCGAACCTGCCTCCGCCCGAGGTGCGGCGGCGCACGACGCGCTCGAAGCGCCGAGCCGTTCGCAGCGCGTCGAGCCGGCGCTGACGCTCAGTCGTCTGCGACGTCGCGGCCGGCAACGCCAGCCGCAACAGCGCCCGAGCGTTGAGCATCGCCGCGTTCTCATTCGAGACCGGGCCAGAGAATGGCGGGTTCTCGCTCGACGTCGCCGAGCGCCAATTTTCGCTCGTCATGCCGTCGAGGTCGTGAGTGATTTCAGTAGCTTGCGCGAGGCCCTGGGTTCCTGCGACAGCTTCAGCGTGGCTCCGTCGTTCGCGCATGGCGACTGGCGGAGTGAGCGGCAGCGGCGGAGCGAGTGACAGCAGCGGGGCAGCTGAACGGGCCGAGCGCGCCGCCGAGGCGCAGCGCCAGGCCGCCGAGCGGGCGGCGGCCGAGCGCGCCGCAGCCGAGCAGGCGGCCGCCCAGGCTCGCCTGTCGCTCGAGTCGCAGCGCGCCCTCGCGGGCGCCGCCGGTCAGAGCGCGTTCGAGGTCGCCGGCGCCCGGCCCGGGCAGGTGTCGCTCACCGGAGGGGTCTCGCCGCCGGTCGATGTCTGGGAGGTCGCCGACCGCATCGAGGCCAAAGCAGCCGAGCTGACGGCGGCCACCGCCGAGGTGAAGCGGCTCGAAGAGCAGCTCGCCACCGAGCTCGCCACCCTCGCGGGCACGCTGCCGACCGAGGAGCTGCAGCGGTACGCCGACGGCTTCCGTGAGAGCCACCCCGAGTACCAGGCGGCGCGCGAGACCGCGCGTGAGCTGGTCGAGCTTCACGAAGACGTGCTGCCGGGCGCGCTCGATGCGCTCGAGCACTCGCAGAGCTTTTCAGTGCACGCAGAGCGCACGAGCCTCGACGGGGCGGTCGACGAGGCGACGCGGGCGCTCGAGGCGCAGATCGCGGCCGACCCCGTCGGCGACGCCGCGCTCGCCGAGGCGCTCGAGCGGGCGGGCAACACGCTCTCGACGCTCTCGACGACGGCCGCTGCCGGGGGCGGCGCGGCGACCGGCGCAGCCCTCACTGCCACGCGCCTCGCCGCCCTGGCAGGCAAGGCCGCTTCGGCGTTCGGGTTCGGGGGCGGTGTGCTCGACGCCGCCCTCTACGGTCAGCGCATCGCCGATGGCACGGCGCGCGCCGAGCACTACGTGGGCACCGCCGCCGCGGTCGCCGAGATCGGCGTCGGTGTCGCCGCCGTCGCCGGGGTCGCGGTCTCGGCGCCGGCGGCCATCGCGCTCGCGGTCGTCGGCGCCGGCGCCGGCGCCGGGTCGTCGCGGCGCGACACGCTCGCGCGGCAGGCCTCGATTCAGGCGCGGCTCGAGTCGATGGGCTACGCGCCCGACCAGGCCAAGGCGTTCGCCGAGGTGAACCCGGCGGTGACGAGCAGGCTGGCCGCGGCCGGGTACACCCCCGAGCAGCTGCAGGAGCTCGCCCAGCACCACGCCGGCCTGGTCACCGACTCGGGGAAGAGCGCCATGGTCTTCGACGCGCTCGAGCGCATGGGCATCACGCCCGACCAGGTGTTGGGCCTCGTCGACGCCATGAGCGAGCGAGGCATCGACGTGGGCGACGTCATCTATCAGGCCGAGATGATGCGAGACCCCGAGAACACACGCGACACACTCGCGGCCATACAGGCCGCCGACTACCGCGGCGCCGACATCGTGCGGTACCTCGAGGTGTTGACGCGCACCGGCGGTCTCTGACGTCAGGGCGGCGCAGAAAAAGCAGGGTTCTCGACGAACGTCGTGTCGGTGAGCGTCTCGAGAAACGCGAGCACGTCGGCGATCTCTTGCTCGGTCGCCGCAAAAGGCCGCACCAGCCCCGACTTCAGCGGGTTCAGCCGGCCGTCACCCGCGTTCGGCCCCGACTCGACGTTGCGCCCGCCGGCCGCATAGTGCCGCACCACGCCCTCGAGCGTCTCGATGCTGCCGTCGTGCATGTACGGCGCGGTGAGCGCGACGTTGCGCAGGCTCTGCGGTCGAAACCGCCCCCGGTCGTCGGGGTGCAGCGTCAGCTCGTACAGCCCCTGGTCGCGCGCGGGGTACCCGCCGTCGCCGCCCACGTTGTAGAGCCCATTGTTGAAGAACGGGTACGTCGCCGTTTCGGCGGTCGTGCGCGCGTCGCGGTACGAGATGCCGAGGTTCACCCCGCCGTGGCAGTGAAAGCACTCGAACTTCTCGCCGTTGAACAGGTCGGCCCCGCGCTTCGCGGCGTCAGAGATGGCCGACGTGTCGCCCGCCACGAAGCGGTCGTACGGGCTGTCTGCGCCCACCAGCGACCGGCAGAACGTCGCCAGCGCGAACACCACCTTGTCGATGGTGACGCCCGACGGGCTCGCGGGAAACGCCGCGCGAAACTGCGCCGCATATTCGGCGTCGCTCTCGAAGCGGGCGATGACCTCGCCCTCGTTGCCGTCGTTCACGCCGAGCTCGACGGGCCGGTCGCCGCGAATCGGCACCATCAGCTGCGCCTCGAGCGTGATGAGGCCGTTGTTCGCCCACGTCAGCGTCGAGTTGTACGCCGCGTTCTGCAGGCCCTGGCTGTTGCGCGTGAGCACGTGGCCCGTCGAGCCGGTCGACGTCGGCTTGCCGTCGGTGAACGCGAGCCGCTGCTCGTGGCAGCTCGCGCACGACTGCGTCTGATTGCCCGACAGCCGCTGGTCGTAGAAGAGGCGCCGGCCGAGCTCACGCTTCTCGCGTGTCGGCGGGTTCGACTCGGGAAACGACGGCAACGCCAGCGCCTTGGGCGTGCCCAGCGCTTCGCGGTACTCGGCCTCGAGGTCCCTGCCGCAGCCCGCGAGCAGACCCAGCAGCAGCAGCGGGAACCTCACGCTCACGGCGACTTCACGAACGCGGTGTTGCCGGCGGCGGTCGCGCCGCCGGTGCCCATGTCGAGGCCGAGCGAGGTGAACAGCGGAGCGCAGTCGGGTTGGGTCGGGCCCGAGTGGCACTCGACGCCGGGGCCCATGCCGATGACGACGAAGTTCGCGTCGTAGAGCGGCGACACGAAGTCGATGTTCGCGAGCAGCTTGCGCAGGTCGAGGCCCACCTGGTCTTTCGTGAGGTCGAAGCCGGTCAGCGCGACCTTCGGCGTGTTCACGAACTCGCAGCGGTCGCGGTCGGCGAGCGCCTTCATGCCCATTGCGTTGCAGTTGCGGCTGCCGACGTGCAGGTAGCCCTCGCCGGGCGCGTTGGTCGGCGTGCGCACGGTGAAGTTGAAGACGAGGTGGCGGTAGCCGCTGTTCCAGCTCCAGTACATCTCACGCATGGGCGACGGCGCCCCCTCGGCGGTGTTGTCGGCGATGACCTTCTTCATCACCGGCTGCGGCACGCCGACGTCGAACGAGACCCCAGCGACCTCGCCGAGCAGCGTGGTGCCCTTGATGGAGTCGTTCGTGCGCGCGGTGCCCTCACCGCCGCCGAGCATGCTCATGCCGCAGGTGCCCTCGGTGTTGCCGGTGAGGTCGATGAGGCTGACCTGGCCTTCGGCCGAGTCGTACTGAAAGTCGTTCTTGTCGAGCGTCGCCGCGACGGTGTTGCCGGCGCGGTCGGTGAACTTCAGGTTGCTCACGTAGAAGCGCAGGTCGTTGATGCCGACCTTCTGGTCGGAGCCCGCGCCGAAGCCGGTGAGCTCGTCGGTGCAGCCCTTCGGCGCGCCGTCGACGAGTGCCTGAAAGCGCAGGGTGAAGGCTTCGGGCTTTGCGCCGCCGCACGCCGCGAGGGCGAGGGCCGAGACGAGTACCGCGATGCGAGAGGTCATGTGCACGCTTGAAGCAGAAAGCCGGCCCGGCTGCGGTGTGGCTTATTGTCGCAGCCGCCCGAACGCAACTTGCGCGGGCCACCGGGTCTGGGCGAAAGCCCGAGGTGAATGATCTTCGAGTGGCTCCTGAAGCTGCGCTGGGGCGCCGTGCTCTGCCAGCTCGGGCTGCTCGCGGTGTGCGTGCCGCTGCTCGACCTCACCGTCGAGTGGCCGGGCGTGCTCGGTGTTTCGCTCCTCGGCCTCGCCAGCAACGCCTGGGGCGAGCGCCTGCGCCGGCGAGGGACCCTGGGCCTGGGCTTCGCCCGGTTCGCCCTCACGCTCGACGTGATGCTCTTCTCGGCGCTGCTCTACTTCACCGGCGGCCCGACGAACCCGTTCAGCTTCCTGTACGTCGTCTACCTCGCGATCGGCGCGCTGCTGCTCGACGCCGCCTCGAGCTGGGCCCTCGGCGCGCTCGCCTTCGTGCTGCTCGGCCTGCTCTACGTCGTCTCGCCCGAAAGTGAGCACCACGAGCACCTGAAGCTGCACCTGTACGGCATGTGGGGCGCGCTCGGCGTCGCGGCTGCGTTCATCGTCTACTTCGTGGGCCGCGTCTCGGCGGCGTTGACCGAGCGCGAGCGGCAGCTCGAGCAGGCGCGGCGGCTCGCCTCGCTCGCGACGCTCGCGACCGGGGCGGCGCACGAGCTCTCGACGCCGCTGTCGACCATCGCGGTGGTCGCGCGCGAGCTCGAGAAGCGGCTCACCGGCGATGTGGTGCGCGCCGACGCCGCGCTGATTCGGCGCGAGGTCGAGCGGTGCCGCGCGATTCTGTCTCAGCTCGCCGCCGACAGCGGGGTGGTGCGCGGCGAGCCCCCCGAGCGGGTCGAGGTGAAGGCGTGGGCCGAGGCCGTCGTGCACGAGCTCGGCAGCGCGGGGGCGGTGCAGGTCGACGTGCCGGGCGAGCTGGCGTTCGACGGGCCGAAGCGCGCGCTCGCGCAGGCGCTCAAAGGGCTCGTCGACAACGGGCTGAAGGCCTCGCCGGCGGTGCGCATCGAAGCGGCGAAGAGCGGCGCGGGGGTCGAGGTGCGCGTCGTCGATGCGGGCCCGGGCATGCCCCCCGAGACCCTCGCGCGCATCGGCGAGCCGTTCTTCACCACGCGCGAGGCCGGCAGCGGCATGGGCCTCGGCGTCTTTCTCGCGCGCACGGTCGCCGAGCAGGCGGGCGGCTCGCTCGTCGTCAGGTCTCAGCCCGGAGCGGGCACCACCGTGACGCTCACGCTGCCTGCGACGATTCGCCGCAGTGCGCCCGATTCACCGCGTGTTTGATTCCGGCGCCGTGGCGGTTCGGTCGATTCTGGTCGTCGACGACGACGAGGTGTTTCGTGAGCGCATGGCGAGGGCTTTCGTCGACCGGGGGCTCGAGGTTCGCACCGCGACCGATGTCGAGAGCGCGGTCGCGCTGGCGCGAGACGAGAGCCCCGAGCTGGCGCTGGTCGACCTGCGCATGCCAGGCGCGTCGGGGCTCGAGCTGGTGAAGGCGCTGAAAGAGGTCGACCCGACCACGCGTGTGGTCGTGCTCACGGGCTACGGCTCGATCGCGAACGCCGTCGAGGCGGTGCGGCTGGGCGCCTGGAGCTACCTCACGAAGCCCGCCGACGCCGACGAGGTGCTCGAGGCGTTCGAGCGTGAGCCCGCACACAGCGGCCCGGCCGACGGCCCCAAGGCCGCGTCGCTCGCGCGCGCCGAGTGGGAGCACATCAACCGCGTGCTCACCGCAAGCGGCGACAACATCTCGGAGGCCGCGCGCAGGCTCGGCATTCATCGCCGGTCGCTGCAGCGAAAGCTGAAGAAGCACCCGCCGCGAAGGTGAGAATCTCGGCTCCGCTCAGAGCGTGACAGCTCTTCCCCGCTCACGCTGGAGCGGAAACGCGCAGCAGGAAGCAGTCGAAGCGGGCGCGTGCAGGTGGTGCGCAACGCGCTTCGACTGCGCGTTCGCTTCGCGACCGCTCCGCTCAGGGTGAGCGGAGTAGTATCGCGGCACGTTGTCTCGCCTCCTCAGCGTGTCTCTGCTGTTCGCCGCCGCCTGCCAGCCTCCGTCGCTGGTCGAGCCCGACTCCGGCACGCCCGACGCGGGCGCCCAGACCACGAACCCGTGCCGCACCTTTGACGGTCGCCGGCCCGCGCTGGGGCTGAACGACGTGTCGCTGCTCCTGCCGCTCGACGCGGGCCTGGTGTCTTCAGCCGAGCTGATGCCGCGCGCGCTCTACGACCGGCTCGTGCTCGACGAGAACGGCGACCCGTTCATCGTCGACGTGTTCGCGAAGCTCGAGCTCGTGGCGGTGCGCTTCGACCTGTGTGACCGCACCACCGCCGCTGCGTGCTCGACCGCCGCAGGCGGCGTGCTGCGCCTCGTGCTGCAGCCGAACGAGAGCGGCCGCGCGCGCGACACCGCCTTTCACGCGTTCTACCGGCTGGGCGTCGCCGACCAGCCGCTGGTGCTCGACGCGCTCGAGCGGCTGTCGAGCGGGGCGTCGACGGGGCAGCTCGCCGTGAGAGACCTGACGGCGCAGCAGAAGACGCAGCTCGC